>CAUHIY010000041.1:0-15043 GCA_959606405.1 uncultured Collinsella sp.
TGGGAACACGAGAAGGAGGCAGGTTAAACTGAAGGGACTGACCCCGGAGGAATTCCGGAATCAGTCCCTATGTGCGGCGTAGGCCGCTTATTAGCCCGTCCAAGAATTGGGGCGCAGTTCACACTACGTGCGGCGGGGGTTCTTTCGTCCTGCGGAGTGTCCGCGAAGGTCAGCCCTCAGATCCTGCTACGACTACGTCCTCAGATTGTGTGGGCGGATGAAGGACGTAGTTGGCCGGGTATTCCGTCCCTTCGCTGTTTCGCGGCTTTGCCGCGAAACCTCGCGCCACTTTGGGGATGGATGGGGGACTTGGCTGTTGCCGCCTTTTCGGAGCGCTTCTTTATTCCTTTTGCTGGATGAAAAGCCCCTTGTTTTTGCAGGGGTGCATACTCGACTTATAAGTGCATAGAATCTCGTATAGCGCGAGTAAGATATTGCGCTGTCCGTTTTGTGTTTAGCAGAGATGTAGTTTGCATAATCCGACATAATCCTCGCTTCATTTAAATAAAGTCGCACGTAAATTACGTAGATATGTCTGAGCTGGAGTTCTGTACGCTGAGCGGACAAAAACGACCGTTCACCGTTCCGCTATTTTCAAAATGAATAAAATGAGCGATAAAGAGAATATAAACCTTAATAAACTCGCGTATTGCACGGACGCGGGTTATTAATGGGTTGTAGGCCTTTTACAGAAAGGATTCCAGCAATGTCTAAGCCTCTTGGCAAGCCCGATCGTATTGTCGTCGCCCTTGGCGGCAACGCCCTCGGCAACAACCCCGTTGAGCAGATCGAGGCCGTGAGCAACACCGCTCACGCTCTTCTCGGCCTGATCGAGCAGGGCAACGAGATCATCATCACCCACGGCAACGGCCCGCAGGTCGGCATGATCCAGAACGCCTTCGCCGCCGCCCACGACGCCATCGGCACCCCCGAGATGCCGCTGCCCGAGTGCGGCGCCATGTCCCAGGGCTACATCGGCTATCACCTGCAGCAGGGCATCGGCCGCGAGATGCACAAGCGCTATAAGCGCTGGCACGCCGCCACCGTCGTCACCCAGATCGAGTGCGATCCCGACGATCCCGCGTTCAAGAACCCGACCAAGCCGATCGGCCCCTTCTACACCGAGGAGCAGGCCAAGGAGTTCATGGCCGAGGACCCCTCCAAGGTCTTCGTCGAGGATTCCGGCCGCGGCTGGCGTCGCGTCGTCGCCTCCCCCGATCCCAAGAAGATCGTCGAGGCCGACTCCATCCTCAACCTGCTCGACAACGAGTTCATCGTCATCGCCTGCGGTGGCGGCGGCATCCCCGTCGTCCGCGACTACGAGAACAAGGGCTGCTACAAGGGCGTTCCCGCCGTCATCGACAAGGACCTGGGCGGCGAGCTGCTGGCCGAGGACTGCGACGCCGACGTCCTGTTCCTGCTGACCGCCGTCGAGCATGTCGCCATCAACTTCGGCAAGCCCAACCAGGAGGAGCTCGAGGACATCACCGCCGACGAGGCCGAGCGCCTGGCCGACGAGGGCCAGTTCGGCAAGGGTTCCATGGAGCCCAAGGTCCGCGCTGCCATCAAGTTCGCCCGTTCCCGCAAGGGCCGCACCTGCATCATCGGCGCCCTGGACAAGGCCGCCGAGACCATGGCCGGCCTCTCCGGTACCCGCATCCACGAGTAGCCTCTACTCTGTTGCCTCTCTCGTGGGCGCCGGGCAAGGCGCCCGCAAACTAGCCTCTCTTCATGAGCCCCGCAGTCCGCTCCGGCTGCGGGGCTTTTGCTATTCACCTAGTCATTGGGGACGTTCTTAAACGACTAGTCAAACAAGAGCGTCCCCAATGACCACTCATTTAAGTCTGTCCCCAATGAACTAGTAGTAGGCCCACATGGCTTCGATTTCGTTGAGGACCTCTACGACGCCCCAGCGGCGGGCGCTGCGGCTGGCCGAGTTGGGGTCGTAGACGCCAATCTGGTCGGCATCGTCGATGCCGTAGAGCACGATGTAGTGGCCTACGTTGGTAAACGTACCGGGGCGCACTGCGGCGATGACGGGCGCACCCGAGCGAAGTGCTTGGGTAATCGATTCGCGATCGTTATAGAGCTGTGTTCCGTTGAGCCCCAGCTGCCACGCACCGCCTGTCATAAACGACCACTCGGTGGCACCAGTGGGGGCGTAGTTGCCGGCTTCGGCCAGCGCGCATATATCGACCGGCGTCTTATCGGTATGGCCGGTCTTAAAGATATAGACCATGGTGAGGCAGGTAGGACCGCAAGCGTTTTCGCGAATAGTGCCACCGGCATAGGGCAGCTCCGACCATGCGGGGTCAATTTGGTAGATGTGGGGCATGGTGCCGGCACTCCACTGCGAACGCGGGGTCGAAAAAGCAAATGAGTAGCCGGGTGCGACGGAAGCTTTAAGCAGCTTGTCCTCGGCAGTGGGCTCAAGACCGGCTGATCCGTGGGAGATACAGGATCCCAAAAACACAAAGACGAGGCAGGCGGCGATGGAGCAAAGCGCAAGGCGTAGGCGGCGGGCCGGAAGCGCGTGGCTTGTGGTGTGCGACGCGGGGTGAGGGGCGGAATTGCCGCGATCGCGTTGAGGTCGCGAAAAGGAGCGCTTAACGTAGTAGTCGGTCGTACGGCGATCGTAGCGGCGTGGCTGCGATGTGTCGGTCTGGCGTTGGCGTGCGCTCGTGCTCACGCGGTCTGACTGCTGCACGGTACGGCTTTGTTGCCGCGAAGAAGCCCCGAGTTGCTCTTGGGGGCGCTGCGGGTTGTCGTTGTCGGAGGTGCTTCTGGGCGTTGGCGTGGTGCGGCCGGCAAGGCGCACGCTTTGTGGCCGTTGGTCGCCGTCATTGTATCCGTATGCCATTCGAATCACCTTGCCTCATGTGTAACTTGTCTATCCTACATAAAAAGATGCACGACACATGGGTATGTGCGCCAAAAGCCTGACAAATGGTATGAACGTTGCCGCGCCGCGCGTCAAGCGTCGCGGCAACAGGCATTCAAAAGCAGACAAGATGAAAGCGTCCAAGACGAATGACGTCTCCTGCCGTTCGTCCCAAAAACGGTGCCGCTCGTTTTGCAGTTCTGCCTTCGGTCGAGCTGCGAGCGGCGCTGCTGCGCCAAGGCCGTATCTTAAAGCCATGGAATAAAAGCGCGCGGCAAAACGGACCGCGCAAGGGGTGACGCCAAGGGCGTCAAATAGGAAAGGAGGGGAACAATGGCGGACAAGAACGCAGAAGTTGCAGTCGAGGATAACGGCGGCATGAAGAAAACGCTCTCGCTCTGGAACTTCTTCACCATCGGCTTCGGTGCCATCATCGGTACCGGTTGGGTTCTGCAGGTCGGCGACTGGATGGTCGTGGGCGGCGGTCCCGTTCCCGCTATGATCGCATTCCTCTTGGGTGCAATCTTCCTCGTGCCCGTCGGAGCTGTTTTCGGTGAGCTCACGGCTGCTATCCCCATCTCGGGCGGCATCGTCGAGTATGTCGATCGTAGCTTTGGCCGTACGCTGAGCTACATCACCGGATGGCTTTTGGCCCTGGGCAACGGCATCCTGTGCCCGTGGGAGGCCATCGCCATCTCGACCCTCGTGTCCGAGATGTTCGGTAGCCTGCCCGGTCTTGAGTGGCTGCGCGCCGTCAAGCTCTACACCATCCTGGGCGCCGACGTTTACCTGTTCCCGACGCTGATCGCGCTCGGCTTTGCAGTCTACGTCATCTTCCTCAACTTCCGCGGCGCCAGCTCGGCTGCCAAGCTCCAGGCCTTCCTGACCAAGGCCCTGCTCTGCGGCATGCTGCTCGCCATGGGCGTCTCACTGTTCACCGGCTCGCCGGACAACGCCATGCCCGTGTTCTCCCAGGTCACCGGCGCTGGCGGCGGCAAGGCCGCTACCGAGAGCACCAGCCTGTTCGCCGGCATCGTGTCGGTCCTGGTACTGACCCCGTTCTTCTACGCCGGCTTCGACACCATTCCTCAGCAGGCTGAGGAAGCAGCCGAGGGCCTCAACTGGAACAAGTTCGGCAAGATCATCTCCCTGGCACTGCTGGCCGCCGGCGGCTTCTACATGGTCTGTATCTACTCGTTTGGCACCATCCTCGACTGGCATGAGTTCGTTAAGAGTCCGGTTCCCGCGCTCGCCTGCCTCAAGGGCATCAACATGCTCCTGTACCTGGCCATGCTCGTCATCGCCACGCTTGGACCCATGGGCCCGATGAACTCCTTCTACGGCGCCACGAGCCGCATCATGCTCGCCATGGGCCGCAAGGGCCAGCTGCCCGAGCAGTTCGCCGAGGTCGACCCCAAGTCCGGCGCCCCCAAGCTCGCCTGCGTCGTCCTGGGTGTCATCACCGTCGTCGGTCCGTTCCTGGGCAAGAACATGCTCATCCCTCTGACCAACGTGTCGGCTCTCGCCTTCATCTTCTCCTGCGGCATGGTCGCCCTCGCTTGCCTGCGCATACGCTTCACCGAGCCCGACCTGCCTCGTCCCTACGAGGTGCCCGGCGGCAAGTTTGGCATCTGCCTCGCCATCGCTGCCTGCGCTATCATCATCGGCCTGCTCGTGATTCCGTTCTCTCCCGCCTCTCTCAACATGGTGGAGTGGAGCATCGTGATCGGCTGGCTGGCCGTCGGCCTGGCTCTCATGGCCTTCACCAATTCCCGCAAAAAGTAACGCCGAGCCGGGGCGGATCAGGTGCGCGGGACCCTCTCTTCCGCGCACCGAACCCGGCACCACTTGGGTAGCTTTGTGAGGCCTTAACCCAATGCGGCCTCGCCCACTATATGGATCCATAAGGAGGAACCATGTCCACTAAGTATGCAATCGTTGGCGGTAAGCTCATCGACGGTACCGGTGCCGAGCCGGTCGAGAACTCCCTCGTTCTCGTCGACGACAACGGCAAGATCGAGTACGCCGGCGCCATGCAGGACCTTCCCGAGGGCGTTGAGGTCATCGACGCCGCCGGCAAGACCGTCCTTCCCGGCCTGATCGACACCCACCTGCACTTCTCGGGCAACTTGACCGATGATGACACCGACTGGGTCATGCAGCCGCTCCTCGAGAAGCAGGCCGTCGCCGTCAAGCAGGCCTACGACTGCCTCACCCACGGCCTCACCACCGTCTGCGAGATCGGCCGCTTTGGTATCCAGATCCGTGACTGCATCGACAAGGGCGTCTTCAAGGGCCCGCGCGTTCTGGCCACCGGCCTTGGCTTCTGCCGCGTTGCCGGCCACGGCGACTCCCACCACTGCAGCCAGGAGCTCAACAAGGAATCGCACCCCTGGGGCGATCAGGTCGACGGTCCTTGGGATCTGCGCAAGGCCGTCCGTCGTCGCCTGCGCGAGAACCCCGATGCCATCAAGATCTGGGCTACCGGTGGCGGCATCTGGCGCTGGGACTCCGGCCGCGATCAGCACTACTGCTCCGAGGAGATTCAGGCCGTGGTCGAAGAGGCCAAGATGGTCGGCATCCCCGTGTGGAGCCACTGCTACAACAACCACGCCGCTGCCTACGATTCCGTTCGCTTTGGCTGCGAGCAGCTGATTCACGGCTTCGATATCGATGAGCGCACCATGGACCTCATGGCCGAGCAGGGCACCTTCTTCACCCCGACGATCGCCTTCCTGCCCACCTGGTACGCCACCTATCCGCCCGTCTACGTCCCCGAGCTGCACGACAAGTACGAGGGCACCCTGGTCGAGAAGGAGCTGCAGCGCAACTACGACTGCCTGCGCGAGGCCAAGAAGCGCGGCGTCGTCATGACGATCGGCTCCGATTCCTTCTCCTTCGTCACCCCGTACGGCACCTGCTCCATCGAGGAGATGTACGAGTTCGTCGACAAGATCGGCTTTACCCCGGTCGAGACCATCACCTGTGCCACCCTCAACGGTGCCAAGATGTGTCACATCGAGGACGAGACCGGTTCCATCGAGGCCGGCAAGTGCGCCGACCTGCTGGTCGTCAACGGTGACGTCGCCGCCGACATCCACGTGCTCAACACCGACAACATGGACGTCATCATGAAGGACGGCTGGATTGTCGAGGGCGGCACCTTCGGCGAGGCAAACAAGTACAGCGCCTAAGCTACCGTTCATCGATGGCTTGATGTAAAACACAGTATTTGATTGCATAATGCAATGGAGAGGGTCGCTTGCGGCCCTCTTTATTGCTATGGGGTGCGTCAGTGGGAAGGAGATGACGGTGGATCTCAATAGGCTGATTCTGGGCAAGAGCTACAACTCTACCAAGGTCTTTCGTACCGCTCAGCATGTGGTTCAAGCCATCTTGCTCGGTATTGTCGTTCCGCTGCTTATCCTGCTGCTCATCTGGGATCTAACCGATAATCCCAATCCCGTTCCGGCCGTTGTCGTCATTGCCGGCTTGGTCATGCTGTGCTTCTTCTTCTCGTATGTCTTTGTCGTTCCCGACGACCTCACATCGAGCGCTACCGACCGCACGCTCGCCATCGCGTCGAAAATATTCGCCTACACGTCGCGCGGCCTTACGCCCGAAGCTGCCCTGGGCGCCTCTAAGATCATCCTGTCCGAAACTATCGCCTCTGCCATCTGCTTTACCGACGGCAAGCAGGTGTTGGCAAGCTGGGGCGAGGACTCGGCAAAATGCCCCGCGGGTACCCCGGTGGTGCTGCGGACCACGCTCAATGTGATCAACAGCGGTGAGCAAAGCGTGTTCTCGCGCGATGCCTCGACCGAGACGGGTGGCTACTTTCCGCGCCTGCGCGCCGGCATTGTCGCACCGCTTACCGTGCGCGGGCATTGCGTGGGCACGCTCGAGCTGTATTATCCTCGTCTGAGCAGCATCGATATGCGCCAGACGGCGCTTGCCTCGGGCTTTGCCGACCTCATTTCCACGCAGCTTGCAAGCTTTGAGCTCGAGCGCCAGGACGAGCTTACGGCCCGCGTGGAGCTGCGCGCCTTGCAATCGCAGGTCGATCCTCATTTTCTATTCAATACCATCAGCACCATCGTGTCGCTCGTACGTACCGAGCCGGACAAGGCCAGGTCGCTGCTGATCGACTTTTCCAATTACTACCGTCAGACGCTTTCTGATTCCGATACGCTCACCACGCTCGAGCACGAGGTGGAACAGGGTACTCGCTATATCAATCTTATGCAGGCTCGTTATGGCGACGGCCGTCTGCGCGTCTCGGTCGATATCGACTTTGAGGTGCGCGATTGCATGGTGCCGCCGTTTATCTTGCAGCCGTTGCTCGAAAACTGCATCAAGCACGCGCAGCGCGAGACCGAGCCGCTTTCTATTCATGTTAGGGCTTTCGAGACCGATGACGGTTTGGAAATCATCGTCGAGGACGATGGCATCGGTATGAGCGAAGAGGTCTGCGCGCATCTGTTTGAGCAACATCGCCGAGAGGAGCCCGAGAGCATTACCGCCGACGGCTCCGTCAAGCGAGGTTGCGGCCTGGCGCTCTTCAACGTGCTTCAGCGCATCCATTTCTTTTACGGAGAAGATTCCGGCATGCGCGTGAAGTCCCAGGAGGGCGTGGGAACGCAGGTCATCGTCGAGCTGAACGGCGAGCCGCATGAGCCCGCGCCGTTGACGGCGTAGCACGCGGTTGGATTGAGAGAAAAAGAGGGGAAGCACATATGTCCGAAGGCTGGAACATCTTGGTGGTTGATGACGAGCCTCCAATTAGGGCTGAGCTACGCTATCTGTTGGAAAAGGATATGCGTGTGGGTCAGATTGCCGAGGCGGGCAATGTCACCGAAGCCGTGGAGTCGATTCTGTCGAATAAGCCCGACGTGCTGTTTTTAGACATTACCATGCCCGGTCGCTCGGGAATTGAGCTTGCCGAGACGCTGCAGAACCTAAAGACGCCGCCGGTGGTTGTGTTTGTGACGGCGTTTGCCGAGTTTGCCGCCGATGCATATAACCTCGATGCGGTCGACTATGTCGTCAAGCCGGTCGAGGACGCACGCCTGTCAAAGGCACTCGACAAGATTGAGGCAGCCTTGGGTGCCCGTCGTGTTATCCACGCTCCGCGCCAGCCTTTGCGTCTGACGGTGGACCGCGGGGGCAAAAAGGTGTTCATTCCCGCCGCAGACGTCTGCTACTTTGAGGCGCGCGCCGATTTTTGCAATGCCATCTGCGCCGAGGGAACGTACCTGATCAATGAGTCGATCTCTTCGCTCGAGCGTCGCTTGGTCTCCGAGGGCTTTATTCGCGTTCATCGCAGCTATCTGGTCAATTTGGAAGACGTGCACAATGTTGAGATCGGTTCCACGGGTCTTGTGGAGCTCAGGCTCGACCACGTGAACTCGACGGTGCCGGTGTCCCGTCGTCGTGCCGCCGAGGTCAAGTCGCACCTGGGGCTTGCGTAAGAGGCTTGCGTGCCGTCGTTTACCATCGCAGGTTTGGCATGGGCGCGCGGTGGGCATAATGGGTGGCATCGAATGAAATCGAAAGGATCATTATGCCCGCGCTTATCACCCATCATCTGTTTGGCGAGGAAAGCATCGACCGTCTTCCGCAGGGCGTCATCGCGTCCGATGAAGAGCGCATTGCCTTTATCTTGGGCAACCAAGGCCCCGACCCGTTCTTCTTTCACATTCTGACACCGCGTGTTTCCGACTGCACGCTGCTGGCACAGGTCATGCATCGGTCGCGCATGTCTCGTCAGTTTGCGTGCCTGCGCGACGGCGTGTCACATCTGCTGCCGCGCGACGCCAGCTTGGGTCGCGCCTTTGCGCTGGGGCTACTGTCTCATTACGTGCTCGACCGCAACGCCCATCCCTTTGTCTATGAGCAGCAGTTTGGCATCGTGGAGTCCGATTCAGAGCTTGAGGATTCGAGCAGTCAGGTCCATGCCGTGATCGAGAGCGACCTGGATGTACTGATGCTGCAGCTTAAACGCGATGGCGCTACGGTCGACGATTACCCGCCGGCGGGCGAGATCGTCACCACCGATCGCATCAATCGCGTGGCCGGCGTGCTGATGAGCTATGTTGCCGGACGCGTGTACGGCATTGACATTCCGGCGGGGGAGTACGGTGCTGCCGTTGCCAATATGCAGCGACTTTACCGCGCGATTGAGCCGGCCGGCTCCGCAAAGACGCGCGCGATCTCGCTGGTTGAGGGCTTGGTGCACGACTACTCGCTGCTCGACGGCCTTGCCCATCGCGTGACGACGGAGCTGCCCGAGCGCACCGGTAACCTGGGCCATCTGACATGGAAGAATCCCTTTACCGACGAGGTCTCGAACGAGAGTTTCCCCGAGGTCTTTGATCGCGCGCTGGTCGATTACGAGTGCACGGTCGCACGTTTTATCGAGACCGGTGACATGGATGCCGTGACCAGTCACGTCAACTACAGCGGTCGCGTGCTCGAAGCCGATGAGGAGTTCGACCGCGAGGAATAGGGCCCGTGCGTGCCCCTTTGCCGAATCCTTACCGGCGGTTCTGGACAATTGGGGTACGATGAACTAACTGCATATCGGGCGAATACGAAGGGTCCCTGTCCATGAAATACACCAAGCTCGAGCGTAACTGGGTTATGTATGATGTGGGCAATTCGGCCCTTGTGCTGCTCAATACCTCGGTGGTGCCCATTTACTTTAACGCCATCAATACCGGCGCTTCCTCGGCCGACCTGGTGGTCGCCTGGGGCAATGCGCAGACGATCGCCTCGCTGGTCATTGCCATGCTCATGCCCATTCTGGGCGCGCTTGCTGACTACGCAGGCAACAAGATCAAGTTCTTCTTGGGCTTCTTCCTCACGGGCCTGGTGCTTTGCCTGGCGCAGGCTATCCCAATGTCCGCCATGGCATTTTTGACCGTGTACGTGCTGTGCACCATCGGCCTTAACTCTTCTATGACGTTCTACGACGCCATGCTGCCCGACATTACGACCGACGAGCGCATGGACGCCGTGTCCAGCTCGGGCTATGCCTGGGGCTATATCGGTTCCACCGTGCCGTTCGTCATCTGCCTGGCGCTCATCATGGGTGGCCCCGCTCTTGGCGTCCCCACCATGCTGGCAACGCGTCTGTCGTTTATCATCACTGGTGCCTGGTGGCTCATCTTTACCCTGCCGCTCATTCGCACCTATAAGCAAAAGTACGGTCGCGAGCGCGGTCCCGAGGACACTATCGGCCACATCGTGGGCGGTGTGTTCTCCGAGGTCGGACACACCATGCGCGAGATCGCCCACAACAAGACCGTGCTGGTCTACATGATCGCGTTCTTCTTCTATATCGACGGTGTGCACACGGTCATTTCCATGGCCACCAGTTACGGATCGGCCTTGGGCATCGATTCGACGCAGCTTGTGCTGGCGCTGCTCGTTACGCAGTTCGTGGCCTTTCCGTCCGCCATCATCTACGGCAAGCTCGCCGGACGCGTGGGCACGCTCAACATGATCCTGGTGGCGGTCGCCGCCTACATGGGCATTGTGCTGTTCGCCGCGTTCTTCCTAAAGACCGCCTTTGAATTCTGGGTGCTTGCCATTATGGTCGGCCTGTTCCAGGGCGGCGTGCAGGCGCTCAGCCGTAGCTACTTTGGTCGCATTATCCCCAAGGAAAAGTCCAACGAGTACTACGGCTTCTTTGACATCTTTGGTCGTTATGCAAGCGTTATGGGCACCTTCCTGGTGTCGGTCGTCACCTCGCTGACCGGCAACCCGTCGCTGGGCGTCCTTTCCATTGGCGTGCTGCTGATTGTTGGCTTTATGCTGCTGGTCCGCCTGTCCCGCATGACTCGGGCGGCAGAGCATGCCGCATAGGAGCGAGCGGCTATTGTGCCTGTCCACGGTACTCTTTTGGGGTTATCCGCAATAAACATTGCGACTTGCGAGCAATGATTTGCCCAAGTGGGTATGATGGAATCAGCTAGGTCGCGGGGCGTCGCCTGTGTTTGGCGGCGTCCCGTCTTTGTGTTGCAGGGAGGGTAAGGCATGAACGCCACGGTCGTGATTCCAACGTATTGGGCGGGCGATGACGCTTGCGCAAACGCCCCTGGCACCTATGACCACTCGACGCGACTCAACGCCGACAATCCCGAACTCGACCGCTGTCTGGCCTCGCTTGAGCAGGTACGTGACATCCCGCGCATCATCCTTTTGGTGGTCTGTCCCGTTTCTGCCACAGCCGATGTGTCGCTGCGCGTGCGCGAGATTGTCGACGCGCATCCCACGCTCAAGGTCACCGTTGTCACCAACACCCAGGCCTCGCGCATCGCAGACCGGGTTGCTCAGATCGCGCCCAAGGGTTCGGGCGAGTGCGTGAGCCTGCGAGGCTACGGTGCCATCCGCAACATGGGGCTAGCCTGCGCCGCTGTGCTGGGTCATGACGCGGTTATCTTTTTGGATGACGATGAGACTGTCATCGACGCCGACTTTATGAAGCGCGCGACCTATGCGTTGGGGCAGCAGACGCGTCAGGGCTTGCCGATCTTGGTCAAGAGCGGCTATTTCTACGATCGCGACGGCTCGCCGCTGGCTCCCACGGACAAGGCGGGCATCTGCCATCGTTGGTGGACCAAGCGCATCGAGTTCAACCGTTGGATGAAAAAGGCGCTCTCGGGCACCCGCATCTCGCGCTCTAACTACGTGTGCGGCGGCCTGATGGCCCTGCACGCCCGCGCCTTTACGCGTGTGGCCTTTGACCCGTTTATCACCCGCGGCGAGGACTTGGATTACCTCTTTAACATGCGCATGTTTGGCTACGACGTGTGGTTCGATAACGAGTGGACCGTGCGCCATCTGCCTCCGGAGTCCGAAAAGCGCTCACCGCGCTTTATGCAGGATGTATACCGTTGGTACTACGAACGGGCCAAGTTGACATTCGCCGCGCATCAAAAGGAGCTCATTCCCGTTACGGCGGCATCACTCATGCCCTACCCGGGCCCGTGGATTTCGCGCGAGCTCGACGACCGCGTGCGCAAGACCGCTATGGTCCGCAGCGTGTTTACCCGCGAGCATGAGGGCTACCTGCGCATCTGGCGCCATGGTATCGGCGAGGCAAAGGCCTATGCGCGCCAAAACGCTGCAAGCTACCTGCGTTTCCAGAGCTTTTGGCCCAAGATCATGGACGGGCTTTGGCGTGACGCACAACTGATCAGTATCCTGGAGGGGGCCGAATGATCGACCGCCGCGCCCAGCGCGATAGTTCAATATCAATCTTTCGCATCATTGCCGTTGCCTGCGCCATTTGCGTGCTGGTGTACTTTATTTTTGCCTTGGTGACCGGTATCGAGCCGATCGCCACGGTGATTGCCTGCGCGCTGCTGTGCATCTTTCTGTGCATCTTTATCTTTTTGACGCTCAATCCCGATTCGGTGCGCTCCCAGTACACCGAGGAGACGCTCTCGGTGGCCTCGGCCATGCTCGAGGACATTAAGGGCGGTCTGACGCAGGAGTCGGCGCGTTTGGTGTGCCGGCGCATTTTGCCCGAGACGCGCGCCATGACGGTGGCCATCACCGACGAGGGCAACGTGCTTGCCTGCGCGGGAGAGTTTGAGGAAAAACTACTGCCAGATTCTCCCATCCACACGCTTGCCACACGCTACGTTATCGAACATGGCATCGTGCAGTCGTTCAACCGTATGGTGGATGTCGTGGGCTCGGACGGCTCGCACAACCAAGTTCCCGCCGGCATTATCGCCCCCATCAAGGTAGGCGATCGTACCGTCGGCACGCTCAAGTTCTACTACAAGACCCCGCGCGCCGTCGACCGTACCCAGTACGCGCTTGCCTCGGGCTTTGCCGAGATCTTGTCCACGCAGCTCGCCATCCACGAGCTCGAGGTGCAAAAGGAACTCACGGCGCGCGCCGAGGTGCGTGCGCTGCAGGCGCAGATTAACCCGCACTTCCTGTTCAACACGCTGAACACCATTGCATCGTTTACGCGCACCGATCCGCTGCGGGCCCGCGAACTGCTTCGTGAGTTCTCATCGTTCTATCGTGCCACGCTCGACAACTCGGGATCGCTTATTCCGGTCTCGCGCGAGGTTGCACAGACCAAGCGCTACCTTACCTTTGAGAAGGCCCGCTTTGGCGAGGACCGCGTGCTTGCGACGTTCGATGTGTCCGAGGACGTGGAAGATACGCTGGTGCCGGCGTTCGTGATCCAGCCGATTGTCGAGAACGCCGTACGTCATGGTATGGGCGATGACGACGCCCTGAGGATCGACGTGACCGTTCACCAAGACGGCGAGGATGCAATCTTGATTGCCGTGGCCGATAATGGCGTGGGCATGGATGAGGGTACCGCCGCCAGACTGTTTGACGAGCGCTCTGCCCGTCCCGACGCCAGCTCTCCCCAGGGTGGCGGCGCCGGTGTGGCCATGCACAATATTTCGGAGCGCATCCATCGCTTTTATGGGCCGCACTCCTATACGCGTGTCGAATCGGCGCCGGGCAAGGGCACCAAAGTGCTCCTTCATCTTGATTTGTCAGAGAGCATCTTTGACATTCAAGAGTAAAATAAAAGGCTACGGGCTCAACGTCATGCGACGGATGCCCGGCGTAGTTAGTTGACGAAAGGTTTTATCCCTATGCTGCGTGCGATGATTGTGGATGATGAGGCGCCGGCTCGCTCGGAGCTTCGCTTCCTGCTCGAGCAAACGGGCAAGATCGGCACGATCACGGAGGCGTCGAGCGTCCGCTCCGCCATCGAGATGCTTATGGAAAGTCGCGTGGATGTCGTGTTTCTCGATATCTCGATGCCCGGTGCCTCGGGCCTGCAACTTGCCGAGGCGCTGCATAAGCTCAAAAATCCGCCGGCGATCGTGTTTGTGACTGCGTATAGTGACCATGCGGTCGAGGCATTCGACGTGGATGCCGTCGATTATCTGATGAAGCCGGTCGAGGAAGCTCGCTTGGATCGCGCGATCGAGAAGGTCATGCAACGCGCCAAGCCGGTTACGGACAGCAAGGTGACCATCGAGCGTATCCCGGTGGAAAAGGGCGGCCGCAAGGTGCTCATTCCCGTGGACGACATTCGCTTTATCATGGCCAAGGACGATTACTCCTGCATCTATACCGTCGATGATCGCTTTTTGTCGACGACCTCGCTGGCGCAGTTTGAGGCCAAGCTCTGCGACTTTGGCTTCTTCCGTGTTCACCGCCGTTATATCGTCAACTTGGCGTGCGTTACGGACGTCGAGACGGTGCCCTCGGGCGCCATCCAGCTGGGCATTACGGGCGTCGACGAACGCGTGCCGGTTTCGCGCCGCCGCGTCGTGCCGCTTAAGAAGGCTCTGAGTCTCTAGCACACTGGCCCCGCAGCCCTGTAGACCCATCGTCTGCGGAGCCGTGGGGCCTTTTTGTATGTATCTGCCGAATCGTTTTTTGCGGAAGGGATCCCATGAACAGTGCAAGCGCCAAGCGCATCGACATCATCTCGGACACCCACGGCTATCTTTCGCCTGCGCTCTTGGATGAGCTTGAGGGCGCAGACCTGATTATCCACGCTGGCGACCTCACGTCAGAGATGGACTACGAGCACCTATGCACCATCGCCCCCGTGCGGGCCGTACTGGGCAACAACGATTACTACCGCGACTACGGTCCCGATGTAGACCGTCTTGCACTCTTTACCTACGAAGGCCTTAAATTCGCCGTAGCCCACTACCGCGAAGACCTTCCGGTGGGATCCGTAGACGTAGCCATCAACGGCCACACCCACGTAACCAAAGAAGCCCAAGTGGGCCGTTGCTTAGTCCTCAACCCGGGCAGCGCCAGCTACCCCAGAGGCACCCGAGGCCCCACCATGGCCAGGATGCTAGTAAAAGACGGCAAGATCCTAAGCGCCAAGTTTATTGACCTAGACTAACCGCAACAAAAACGGGGGATGCACAATGCATCCCCCGTTTTTCTTTAAGCCAAAGGCCGAAATTCAACAAGATCCATCAGACCAACCCCGCCGAGGAGCACGCGGGCTAGCCGCGCAGCGGCGCACGCCCGCAAAACTGGTTGAACAAAGTGACGGCAGGGAGGGTCTCCGGGGCTGAGGGCGGGGGTTAAGTTTGTCGCGAGTTCCGCACGCAAAGGAAAGCACTTAATGTGCTTTCCGTC
>CAUHIY010000042.1:0-15008 GCA_959606405.1 uncultured Collinsella sp.
ATGATGGTGTAGTCGCCACCGCGCACGAGCTTGCCGGCCTTCTCGGCCTCGTCAATCATGTTCTTGGCGACGCGGTCTTTGACGGACCCGGCGGGGTTGAAGTATTCCAATTTGACGAGCACACGGGCCTTGAGGTCCTCGTCGGCCTCAAAGTGGGTGAGCTCCAGGAGCGGGGTGTGGCCGATAAGCTGATCGATGGACGTGTAAACCTTGCTCATGGTGAACCTCCAAAGTGTTCAAATGACTGGATACCGTGTGGTTTTACGGCGTGTGTAGCAGCGAAACCCACAAACCTTATGGGTTGTTCGTTTTGCTGTTGGCAAGCATAGTAGGCACTAAAGCCTAGTAATGCAATAGGAAATAGAAGATTATTACGAGTCGATTAACCAGCTTGACGGGAATAGGTATTTTCAAAACCAATATTTCGGCTAGAATTTCTACGAATTAAAAGACCGAAAGGCAGCAATATATATGTTGGTTTCCACAAAGGGCAGATATGCCCTGCGCGTTATGGTCGACCTGGCCGAGCATCAGGCGGCCGGTCGCATCCCACTCAAAGAGATCGCCGCGCGTCAGGGGATTTCGGAGAAGTATCTGGAGAACATTTTGGCCACGCTCGTCCGCGCCAATATGCTCTCGGGCATGCGCGGCAAGGGCGGCGGCTACGTGCTCACGCGCCCGCCCGAGCAGTACACGGTGGGCGAGATCCTGCGCCTGACCGAGGGTAGCCTAGCACCGGTCGCATGCCTGGACGGCGACTGCAAAGGTTGCTCGCGATCTGATGAGTGTCCCACACTCGATGTTTGGAAGAACCTGGACAAGCTCATCAACGACTACCTCGACGGCGTGACACTCGATACGCTCGTCGCCCCCAACGAGGGCTACGACTACGTCATCTAGCCCTACCTGCTATTGGGGGACGGGGCAGAAATGGTAGATTATCCTGCCCTCTGAGGCTCGACAAATGACAAGGCCGCCCATCGTTGCGATGGGCGGCCTTCTTTAGGTGTGTTGTGGCGGTCCGAATCCGGTCGCTTTAGTTCCTGGCGACGCTGTCGAGAATGCTGCGCATGATGGATACCAGGATGCTGCCCATAAAGGCTGATCCAAAGCCGGCAATGGAGATACCCGCGCCCAACAGATTGACCGACAGGTAGCTGGCCAGCTCGAGCATAAAGCTGTTGACTACGAGCTGAAAAATACCAAGCGTGATAATAGTGAGCGGCAGCGAGATGACCGTCAGGAACGGCTTGACGAGCGAGTCGACGATGTTGAGGAACAGTCCCACGAAGGCAAAGCAGACCCAGGCGTCGGCCATGCCGAAGGGCTGAATGCCGGGGACGAGAAACGTTGCGATCGCGATGGCGATTGAGGTCAAAAGCCAGTTGAGCAAAAAGCGCATGGTGGAGATCCTTTCTTGCGCAAGACGTGGCAAAGAGGCGTGAGGGGCACATGCCTTTGCAACTCGGATAGATGCGCGGGCACGGCCCTGTCTGGGCGCCCATTGTCTCAGATATTCATGGAGCTTGCGTGCGTATTCGGTTTCAAAACGGCGTTCGTCCTAGAAAACGCGCCGCTGGCAGAGAGTCTTGTCGCTTTAGTTTGGTGGTGTGCTACACTGCTACGGGCAAAAGCCACAGGCGTTGCCCTATTGCATAGAACGGGCGAACGATGTCCGATGTCAGTATCAACTTCGATGCCTTTTGGCGGGTTTGGCGGTGATCGATGAATATCGAGAACATGTTTGACAAGCCTGATGTCAAGCAGCTGGTCCACGCATTTAGCCTTTTGGACGACGAGAAAGATATCCAAGCGTTCTTGACCGATATCTGCACGCCGCGCGAGATTTGTGATCTATCGCAGCGTCTGCAGGTCGCGCGTTACCTGGACGAGGGCGAGCCCTATGTTGAGGTTCAGGCGCGTACCGGCGCTTCGTCCACCACGGTGAGCCGTGTGTCCAAGGCACTCAACGGCGAGTACGGTGGCTACCGCAAGATCCTCATTAAACTGGAGGATGGCGAGTAGGTCGCGCCAAAAACGAATTGTGCAAAACCGCTCCTCCGGGGGCGGTTTTTTGATCCCCTGGGGACGGAGGAAAACAGATCACCGGGTTAGACTGACCCTCTCCATGATCCGTTTTCCTCCGTCCCCAAGGGATCAAATCTGTTGGCGTGGGGCAAATCTGTCCGCTTGGGCGGGTAGGATGGATGCATTGATTATTGCGAACAGTTTGAGCGGAGGACCATGCCTGTTCGAATCTATACCACCAATGCCGGCACGGATTTGAGCGATGCCGAGTCGGCGTTGCTTGCCGACCTTATCGCTCGCCACGGGCGTGCCGTGTTGCTGGCACCTACGTTTGCCGAGCTCGACCTGTGCCGTCATGATGCGGCGGAAGCCGGCGTTTCGCTGGGTATTGACTACAAGACGCCTACATCGTGGCTTCGCTCGCTTTGGGAGCTTTTGGGCGACGGGCGCGATTTCGTCGACAACCTGCAACGCCAGATGCTGTTTTCGGATATGGTCACGCGTCTCGATGATGCCGATCTGCAGCCGCTTTCGCGCAGCCAGGGCACGGTGCGCATGCTCGCGCGCATGGCTCGCGACGTGCTACCGGGTGTGGCGGGGACGACGGCCGAGCGATGCGGTGGCAACAACTGCCAGCCTAAGCCAAAAAGCGATGCCGAGGCTCGTGTATTCGAGCTTTTGCGCGCCTATGCGGGCGGTTTGGACCGTCGAGACATGGTCGAGCCCTGCGAGGCAGCTGACATTATGGCCGGTGCCCTGGCCGATAGCCTGCCGGCGTGCACCCGCGCCGTATGTGTGCGCGGTATCACGTCGTTTACGCACGGTCTGCTCGAGCTGCTGTCTGCCGTGGCGAACAATGGGGGAGAGGTCGTCGTGCTGCTTGCCCGCGAGCAGGCGGCGATGCGCGAGGAGCTTGCCGCGGCATTTGATGCCCGCGGCGTGCTGTTTGAGGCCGCGCCGCTGGAGGAGGATGCCGTCGCGCCTGATGCCGCTTGCGGGACCGCCGCTCAGCCTGCCTTTATTGAGGTCGCCGGCCCCCATGCCCGTGCTCATGTCTATGCGGACGCCATCGATAAGTTGGTGAAAGCGCACAAGGAGTCCAAGGTCGATAAAGCTACTGCAATGCCCACCGACCCCGTGCGCGTGCTCGTCGTTTCTGCCCGGGCACCCCAGCTGTTCGGTGAGCTCGCCTCTCGTCTGGCGGCTCGTCATATCGCTGCCGAGACAACTGAATTCACGGCGTTTTCCCAATCCATTGCGGGCAGGCAGTTTGCGGCGCTTGCCGGCCTGATCGAGCGCATGAAGGCCGCCGATGAGGGCGCGGCGTCAAAGACCGAGTGGTGGCCCGCGCCGGAGCTTACCGACTGGATCTACAGCCCGCTTTCGGGCGCTGATGCCGTCAGTGCCCGTACCTTCGATAAGAATATGCGTCTCTCGCGTAGCAAGACTACCGCGAGCGTTAAGAGCCTGCTGCAGAGCGTTCAGGGCCAGGTGAGGGGCGCGCGCAAGGCGGCGAGCGACGACAACTGGTCTAAGAACGTACCGTGTGTGGTTTCGGACGTGTTCCAAGCGCTGTGGCGTGACAAGCCCGTGGCGGCGCTCAAGGCCATGCTTGCCGTTGCCGAGGCGTTGCCCGATCGCGCCCTTGGAGGCCTTGACGGTCAGGCTCGTCACCAGGCGGAGGTGGCCTTGCTGCGCCACGTCATCGAGATCCTTATGAATGGCGCCCGCGCGCTCGACGTGTCGCAGGCCGCGACCGTACCCGTGCTCGATGGCATTCGCACCAAGGTGGACAAGCGTAGCACCGCCTACGATTACGAGACCCACGAGGTTGACCGTGCGCCACGTGCTCAGGTTCGTTTTGCTTCGCTTGCCGATGCGGCAGCTCTGCGCCCCGGCAGCTACGATGCCGTGCTGTTTGCCGATGTCGATCTGGACAGCTATCCGCTCTCGCGCGAGGAGGGGCCGCTGGCCACGCTGACGGCGAGCCTTGGTCGCGAGGGCGTGACGCTTGAGCCCGCGGCCTTGCTGCGCGCGCGCTTTGGCCACGCGATGCAGGCGTCACGTGGCTCGGTTGCGCTTGCCCGCGTGACGCACGATCGCCAGGCGCGCGAGTGCTATCCGGCTGCCGTGTGGACCGAGTTGCGGGCGCATGCCGAGGCCGCTGACAACGCTAAGGCCGCTGACGACGCTAAGGCCGCTGACAACGCTAAGGCCGCTGACGCCGACAAGGCGAATTGCGTGGGTGAGGGCGATATCGTAAGGGACTTCGATCCCGCGGCAGGCGAAGGTCTCAAGCGCGAACGCGTGACCTGTGAAGCCCCTCAGCATCTGAGTGCCGAGGCCGTGCCGTATTTGGTCCTGCGTCGTCGCGATGGCGAGGGCGAGGACGCGCCGCTCGTGCCGCGCCTGACGTCCGCCTCGCAGATCGAGGCCTATTCTACCTGCCCGCTGTGCTGGTTCGTTTCGTATCGCGTCAAACCTCAGTCCATCGATGCGGGCTTTGGCAACATGGAGAAGGGCAACTTTGTCCATGACGTGCTGGAGCACTTGCATGCACGTCTTCCGCAGGAGGGCATGGAGCGCGTGACGCCCATGAATCTGCCGCGCGCGAAGGAGCTGCTGCACGAGGTCTTTGCCGAGACCCTGGCCGAGCACGCCGGCAAGCGCGGTACCGAGGGCCCGCTGGTGCCGCTCTCTCCAGTGGAGGAGCGCCAGGTGGCCGAGATCTTGCCGCAACTGGAGGGCGTGCTCGCCTACGAGTCCGAGGCGCTCGCGCCCTTCGCGCCGCGCTACCTGGAGTTTGCGTTCAACGAGCTCCAGGTCGAGTATGCCGGCTGGCCGCTCGGCGGGCGCATCGACCGCGTGGATGTGGACGCCGAGAACCGCGCTGTGGTGATTGACTACAAGCATCGTTCGGGTGTCGAGGAGTTTAAGCTCGCCGACCCCACGGTGCGCGACGAGGAGTCGGGCGAGGCCCCCATCGACGATCCGCGCTGGCTGCCGCCCCATACCCAGACACTCATCTACGCGCAGGCCATGCGCCGGGCGCTGGGTCTAGATGCCCGTGCGGCGCTCTATTTTTCGACCAAGGGCGGCAAGCCCGCACTGCGTGGTGCCGCAAGTGCCGAGTTGCTCGAGGAAGAGCGCGGCGACGGCCGCATTCCGGGCCTTAAGAAGGGCTTTCCGGGCGAGGGCGGCAACATGGACTTCGATGCGCTGCTCGACCGCGTGGAGACCGGCATTGCCGAGCGCCTGCGCGAGCTCGAGGCGGGCGTCGTCGCCGCTGTCGACCCAACGTCGGCTCAGGCCGCGCATGCGCGCTGCTCGTATAACCACGAAGGAACGTTTGTAAGGAGGGACGTGTAGACCATGGATCTTTCGACCTTGATGCCGCAACAGCTGCAAGTCGTCAAAACGCTCGACCGCCCGCTGTTTGTCTCGGCGGGTGCCGGCTCGGGCAAGACCTTTACCCTCACGCGCCGCATCGTCTATGCGCTCTCGCCCGAATCCGGTCCGTTTGTCGAGCATCTGGACCAGGTGCTCGCCATTACCTTTACCAAAGACGCCGCGGCCGAGATTCGCGACCGCGTACGCCGTGCGCTTATCGAAGAGGGCATGGACGAGGAGGCCCTGACGGTCGACGACGCTTGGATCTCGACCATCCACGGCATGTGCTCGCGTATCCTGCGCGCGCACGCGCTGGAGCTGGGCATCGATCCTGAGTTCACGGTGCTCACCGATACCGATGAGCTTATGGATCAGGCTGTCGAGCATGTGCTGGGGCGCGCGACGGCGCCCGATGCCGCGCCCGAGCTTGCCGCCTCGCTTAAGGCCCTCTACGCTTGGTATCCCATGGCGGGCGAGGGCGGGCCGTTTGGCGCCGGTACCACCATCAAAGGCCTGGTGCGCGACCTGTTGGAGCTATCGAGCCAGCTGCCGGGCGGCATGGACGATGTGTGCGTGGCGCGCGGCCAGGCCGACACCTCGGCGCTTGCCGATGCCTATCGTGCGGCGCTGGGCGCAAGCAAGGCCACGACCGAGAAAGCGCAGGCGGCACTCGACGCCATCGACGCGTTTGAGGCGAGCGGCAAAACCATGGAGGATGCGGCGCGACTCATGATGTCGTGCAGCATGCCGCGCGCGAGCAAGACGTTTCCTAAGGAGCAGGTGGAGCTACTCAAGGCCGAGGCGGCTGATGCGTTTATCAATATCGTGCTTGCCTGCGGCGGTTCGGCGCTCGATGCGCTGGTGGGGCTCGCCCGTGCCGTAGAGGCGGAGTACCGTGCGATCAAGGCCGGCCAGTCCGCGCTCGATAACAACGACCTGCTGCGCATGGCGTACGAGGCGCTGCGCGACTACCCGGCTATTCGAGCTGCCTATGAGGGCCGCTTTAAGATGGTCATGATCGACGAGTTCCAGGATACCGACCAGATGCAGGTCGATCTGATTCGCTATCTGACGGGTGCGGGCGAGCGCGCGCTGTGCACCGTGGGCGATGCACAGCAGTCGATCTACCGTTTCCGAGGCGCCGAGGTCGAGGTGTTCCGTCGCCAAGAGCGCAAGGTGGGCTCCTCTGCTGCGCCCGAGGCGACTGCCGTGGCCGACGCCCCTGCTGGCGAGCTCGTTAAACTCGTGCGCAACTTCCGCAGCCATGACGAGGTGCTGCGTTACGTAGCACGCGTCTTCGACGGCGATACCGGTGGTTTGATGCAGGGGTTCTTGGATCTTGAGCCGAGTGACGATCGCGAGGACAAGCTCAAGGCAAAGGCTTCGCGCCGCCAGGCGCTGCTCGTTGCCGGCGGCAGCACCCAGGAACGAACGCAGGCGAAAGCCCGTGCGATTGCGGAGCGGTTCCAAGCGCTCGTTAAAGCGGGCCAGCCCCAGGGCAGCATGGTGTTGTTGCTGGGCCGTATGACTAATGCCGACGTCTACGCGCAGGCTTTCCGCGACCAGGGACTCGACTGCGTTATCGCGGGCGGCTCGGTCTTTGCCCAGGCAGCCGAGGTGCAGACGGTGCGTGCCCTGGTCTGCGCGCTCGCCAATCCGGCTGATACGGCCCAAGGTCTTATGCCGTTGCTGGCCTCGCCGATGTTTGCACTCGGCGTCCAGGAGTTCCTGGCGCTGGCGACCAAGCTCGACGAGCGGACGGGCGAGACGTCGCGCCGCAATATCGATGTGGGCATCATGAGCGATTCCGATGTGCCGGGTTTGCAGAACCTGCCGCTCGTGACGCGTGCCCGCGAGGTACTGCGCTACGCGCTTCGTCGCGTGGGACGCGATTCGTTCGCCGCCATCGCGCGCGACGCGGTCAATGCCTCCGGCTGGTTCGTGCGTCTGGCGCAGCGCGGCCCCGAGGGGAAGGCCATTGCCGCCAACGTGCTCAAGGCGCTCGACGCCGTGACCGAGGCAGAGGCCGAGCTCGGCAATTCTCCGCGCTCCATCGCGCTCGCCTTCGACCGCTTCTTGGCGGGCAAGGAGGCCCCGGGCGCGCTCAACGAGGAGGGCGACGGCGCGGTGCGCATCATGACCGTGCATGCGTCCAAGGGTCTGGAGTATCCGGTCGTAGCGGTTGCCGAGTGTTTTGGCGTGCGCAAATCGTCCGGTGCGGCACAGATGGGTCGCGTCGACGGTGGGGCGCATGTCGTGGCGCTGCCGGCGCGCTTCGATGGCGTTAAGCTTGCCGACGGGACCTTCGTGAAGGGCGATGACGTCAAAAAGCAGTTTGAACACGCGTTTAAGGGCAAGGGCACGTCGCTGTGGCTGCCGCCAGAGCTTATGGAGGACGTATGCGCGACGGGCTCTCCCGCCGAGGCATTTGCTCGCCTGCGCAACGACGACCTGCGGCTTTCGCTCGAGGAGCGGGCCCGCCTGCTCTACGTTGCCATGACGCGTGCGCGCGAGCTGGTGATCTTGGCGATGGATGCCGGCGTGAGCCGCGGCAAGGTGACGGCGCCGACCTTCGACGTCGAGACCGATCTGACCTACGACGTGCTGCGCCGTATTTTGCCGACCGACACTCTGGACATGCCGCAGCTCGATGCCGACCGCCTGGTGTTCGACAACTCCCGGCCGGGCGACTACGAGCTCATTTCGCTCGCGGACTTTACCTTTGGCGAGCAGGCGTTTGAGGCCAACGCTTCGCTGGATGCCGAGGGCAGGCTTGTTCGTGGCGATGCCGATGCCGCCGATAATGCTGCGCGCTCAACCGTCCCCGGTCCTGCCGACCCCAAGCCCGATTCGTTTGAGCTTGTGTATCCCCAGGCAGTGGGCGTGCGCATGGGCATCTGTCCGTATCCGATGCGTGACTCGTATAGCTACTCATCAATCGCCGCGGCGCTCCATGCCGAGACGGAAGACCGTGCCGCCGAGGCTCGTGTTCCCATGGACGAGGCCGGCGATGATGCGGAGTCGGATGGTTCCGAGATGACGGATGCAGACGTGGCCGCCGTTGAGCCCGCCGGCAACCCTATGGCGCTGGGCTCGGCGTTCCACGCCGCCTGCCAGTGGCTCATCGAGATGGGTGCCGATGCGCTGCCCGCTGCGCGCGCCGATGCGCTGGCGCGTCTGTGGCGCCTGACGCCGGAGCAGCGCGAGCGCTTCGATGTCGCCCTGAATCGCTGGCTCAAGTCGGCGGTCCGTGCCGAGCTGCTTGCCTGGCCGTGCGTTCGCGCCGAGGTGCCGTTCTTTTCGCTGGGCTGCGAGGACGAGGACATCGCTCGCTACGGTGCATATGCCGAAGGCGCCATCGACGCTTTGGCGACGAACCCGGCAGATTCGTCACGCGCGCTGGTCATCGACTACAAGACGGGCGGCACGCCGGATGAGACGCCGGAGCAGCTGCAGGAGAAGCACGCCCTGCAGGCGCGCGTCTACGCTGATGTTCTGCATAAGGCGGGCTTTGAGGCCGTGACCGTCAAGTTCGTCCGCGTGGAGCAGCCGGATCCAACCATCTTCGTCGAACCCGCCGAGCCCCAAGTAGTCACCTATAACTTCTAATCCTCAGATAACTTGCGGTGGAATACGGACTGTTTTGGCCAAAAAAGCCGCCAAACAGTCCGCATTTCACCACAACTCAAGAGGAGCCGTGTGGGTTTGGCTAGGTTCGGGTGCTGTCCGTGCCGTGGGGTAAAATCGTTCAGTCAGAACACGAACCCGCATCGGAGCTCATCACATGGCATTCGTCCATCTGCACAACCACACCGTCTTTTCCATGCTCGACGGCGCAACCCGTATCCAGGATATGGTCAACCGCGCCGTTGAGCTGGGCATGCCCGCCGTCGCCATTACCGACCACGGCTACATGTATGGCGTGCCCGACCTAGCGCTGGCCTGTGACGCCGTCAACCACAACACGCCCGAGTACAAAACCTGGAGCCACGACAAGGCCTTCTTGGAAAAGGATCGTCGCGACGAGCTGGTGGAGCCCGATCCCGAGGCAAACCCGCGCGAGCATGCCCAGTATGTGAAGGACATGGCCATGTGGGACGAGAAGGGCAACATCGACGAGCTCAAGCCGCCTCTGGTCATCAAGCCCATCTTTGGCTGCGAGGTCTACTTTACGCCGGACGAGACGCTCGCCCGCGACCATAAGCCCGAGCTCTACCACATGATCCTTCTGGCCAAGGACCAGGAGGGCTACGTCAACCTGATGCAGACGGTCTCCGAGGCCGCCGTGCAGGGCTTTTACTACAAGCCCCGCGTGACGCTCGACAACCTGCGCCGCCACGCCAAGGGCATGATCTGCACGAGCGCCTGCATCGCGGGCATCATTCCCAAATACATCGACCGCGGTGACATGGAGGGCGCCATCAAGTGGGCCGAGACCTTCCGCGATACCTTCGAACCCGGCGATTTTTACATCGAGATCCAGGAACACGGCATCACCACCGACAACGGCCTGACCGACGAGCAGATGGACCGTACGCTCATCGACATCGCCAAACAGGTGGGCGTCAAGGTCATCGCCACCAACGACTTCCACTACCTGCGCCGCGAGGACGCTCCCGTGCAGGACGTCATCATGTGTATTGGCATGAACGCCAAGGTCGATGACCCCAACCGCATGCGCATGACCGGCTCGGAGTTTTACATGAAGACCGAGGAGGAGATGCGGGCGATGTTCCCGTATTGCCCCGAGGCCTGCGACAACACGCTCGAGATCGCCGACAAGTGCTACGTTGAGCTGGACTGGGACTCCATCATCCTGCCGCGCTTCCCGTTGCTCGATCCCGGCGAGACGCACGAGAGCCAGTTCCGCCGCGAGTGCGAGAAGGGCCTGCGCCAGCACTACGGTGACGACTGGGCCACGCGCGAGATCGGTGGCGTCAACATCAAAGAGCGCTTTGAGTACGAATACAAGGTCATCTGCGACAAGGGCTTTGCCGCCTACTTTTTGATCGTCGCCGAGTACGTGCAATGGGCCAAGGACAACGGCATCGGCGTCGGCCCCGGCCGTGGCTCGGCCGCCGGCGCTATCGTCGCCTACGCCATGAACATCACCGCGTTCGACCCGCTCGAGAACGGTCTGATGTTCGAGAGGTTCCTGTCCCCGCAGCGTACCGAGATGCCCGATATCGATATGGACTTCGACGATGAGCGGCGCCTCGAGGTCGTGGAGCACGTTCGCCAGCTCTACGGCCCCGAGAAGGTCACCCACGTCATCACCTACTCGACCATTAAGGCCAAGCAGGCCATCAACGACGCCGCTCGCGTCCTGGACTACCCGGTCTACATGGGCCAGCGTCTGTCCAAGATGGTCTCGAGCGACCCCAAGGTCAAGCTCAAGCAGGTGCTCGAAAAGCAACCCGGCAAAGAGGACCTGTTTAACCCCGATTTTGCCGAGGCATATAAAAAGGACGACGACGCCCGCCGCATCATCGACACGGCGCTCTCAATCGAGGGCCTCACCCGTGGCGAGGGCGTGCACGCGTGCGCCGTTCTGATCTGCCGCGACCCCGTCAACGAGCACGTGCCCACCAAGCTCGACACCAAGGGCGGCGTCGAGATTACCCAGTACGAGGGCCATACCGTTGCCGACATGGGCCTGCTCAAGATGGACTTCTTGGGCCTGCGCACGCTGACTGTTATCTCCAAGGCCAAGGCAAACATCAAAAAGAACTTCGGCATCGACATCAAAGAGGAAGAGATTCCCTTTGACGACCCCGAGATCTTTAAGCTCATGGGTTCCGGCCACACCGCCGGCGTCTTCCAGGTCGAGTCCGCCGGCATGACGGCCACGATCAAGAACATGAAGCCCACCGAGTACAAGCACGTCGTAGCATTGATCGCCCTGTACCGCCCGGGCCCGCTGGGCGCCGGCATGGTTTCGTCCTACATCAACCGTATGAACGGCAAGGAGCCGGCCGTCTCCTACGACGACCGTCTGGACGACATCCTGGGCGAAACCTACGGCACCATGGTCTACCAGGAGCAGGTTATGCTCATCTCCGTCGAGATGTGCGGCTTCTCCAAGGGCGAATCGGACTCGCGTATCCGTAAGCCCGTGGCTAAGAAGAAGATCAAGCTGCTCACGTCGACGGTTCTCCACTGGGAGGATGGCTCGGACGAGACCACCTACGACCACTGGATGAACGGCGCCATCAAGAACAACTACACGCGCGAGGTCGCCCAGAAGATTTGGGACGATGTTCTCGAGTTCGCGTCTTACGCCTTCAACAAGTCGCACTCCGCCGGCTACGCCATCCTGGTTATGCAGACGGCGTGGCTCAAGGCGCACTATCCGCACGAGTACATGGCGGCCGTTCTGACGTCCTATACGGGCAAGACCGACAAGATCGTGCACTACGTCTCGGCGTGCCGTCACGACGGCATCCCCGTGCTGTCGCCAGATGTCAACGAGTCCGGCACCGAGTTCACGGCTACCAAGGAGGGCGTGCGCTTTGGCCTGGCCGGCATCCGCGGCGTGGGCACCGGCGTGGCACAGGCGATTATTGCCGAGCGCGAGGCGGGCGGCCCGTTTAAGACGCTGCACGACTTTGTCGAGCGCGTGGACTCGAGCCAGGCCAACCGTCGCGTGATTGAATCGCTGATCAAGGCAGGTGCCTTCGACTCCACGGGGTATCCGCGTCGCCAGATGATGCACTTTGTGGACAAGAACAACCCCGAGAACATCATCGATGCCGCGGTAAAGCGCCAGAAGGATCGCGCGAGCGGCCAGACGTCGTTCTTCGATATGTTTGGCGATGTTGAGGGCTCGGGCTTTGAGGTGAGCGTGCCCGATCCGGACGGCCAGGAGTGGGACCGCCACCTTAAGCTGAGCCAGGAGAAGGAGGTTCTGGGCATCTATGTCTCGGACCACCCGTTGCGCCCGTTTGAGTATGCGCTAGCCAAGGCGCGCGACTTCTCGTTCTCGCAGATCGACACCGGTTACGAGGTGCAAAACCCCACGGGCGGTACCATCAACCAGGAGATTCCCGAGGGCAAGGCGCTGTGGTGGGCCGGCATGGTCTCGAGCGTGTCCAAGCGCGTGACCAAAAACGGCGACCCCATGGGTATTGTGCAGCTCGAGGACATGGAAGGCGAGGCCACGGTCGTGGTGTTCCCCAAGACCTACAAAGAGGCCGAGGGATACCTGTACGGCGAGGTCGATCCCGAGACCGGTGCACAGCTGTCCGATGCGTTTGTTCGCATTAAGGGCAAGCTCGAGCGCTCGGACCGCGGCGACCAGATCATCGCGCAGGAGATCGTGCCGCTCGAGCTCAACGAGGAGAACAACAAGCCCAAGGTGTTTGAGGTCATGGTGCCCAACAACCGCTTTAGCCAGGGCAATATGGCGCGTCTTGCCACGGTGCTTATCACCAACCCGGGCGGCGACCGCGTGGAGATCTTTATTGAGCAAGTCGACGGGCGCGTGCTGCGTGCCGAGGTACCGGCCAAGGTCAACGCACGCTCGATTCCGTTGTTGGCAGAGGCAAAGGCCATCGTGGGCAACCAAGGCAGAGTGACGGTGATCTAAGGGCGACCTTGCTGGTCCGCGCGAGATTGGAGGAAGTGATGGCACAGGGGACGTTTGTGCAGGCGCTTCGTAAGGAGGCGGCGCTCAGCAGTACCTTTATGAAGGGGCGCTCGCTCATGCTCAACGGTGCCGTGCTGTCGTTCGAAGATTCCGGCTCGCGCTTCTCCAAAAACGTGCACATCGAGGGTACAGTGCGCGGCTCGCGCGGCGACCTGTACAAGACGCACGTGGCGCTCGACATGGACGAGCACGAGGTTATCGACTACGATTGCGATTGCCCGGCCGCCTTCCGCTATTCCGGCATGTGCAAGCACGCCATCGCCACGGCGCTAGCGTATCTGGATGCCAGCGGCGCCGAGCCCGTCGAGGGTTTGCGCACGCCGGTCCGCACGTTTACGGTACCGCCCGCACAGTCCAAGCAGCCCGCCCGTCCCGCGCCCACCGCATCTGCGGTCAATCCCAACTTTCCCTTCCCGGCGCCCGTCCCCACGAGCCCAAGCCTTGTGGCGGCGCTTTCCGATCTTTCGGACGCGCGCATGGATGAGCTCGTGGCCATGCGTCGCAAGCTCGTCGGCACCATTGACCCCGATGCGCCCAAAGCGGTGCTGGAGCCCTCGCTGGTGCCGTACTACAATCCGCTGTTTGCCGATCGCTTTAACTGGGCGCTTGAGTTTCGCATTCGCTGCGGTTCGGTGTCCTACGTGGTTAAGGATATCGACGGCATGGCCGATGCCTATGTGCGCGGCGGTACGTTCTCCTATGGTAAGAAGCTTACGTTTGTCCATGTGCCCGAGGCGTTCGATGACGTGTCGACAAAGCTGCTCGACTTTATCGCAATGACGGTCGCCTACCTAGGCGATATTACGAGCTCGCGCTCGGCATCGTATGACTTTGCCCGCAGCGGTTTTGTCGCCGAGCGTCAGTTGCCGGTATCCGAGTATTCCATCGTGTCCGTGCTGGACCTGCTGTGTGGCAGGACCCTGTCCTTTGAGCCTGCTTGGTCGCGGGGGACGACGACGCATCGCGCCTACGAGGTGGCGGTCGAGCCGTCGCCGCAGGGGGAGGGCGAAGTCCCGGCCAAGCGCCCGCCGCTCCTTGCCGCCAAGATTGCACCGGCGGCGGGAGGCAGCTATGACCTGCGCCTTCCGGCCGATATGTACTGCTTTGTCGCTGGTGACGCAGCCTATCTGGTCGATACGCGCCGCGCGCGCCGTACCGACACGGCGTTTGCCCAGCATGCGGCACCGTTCCTGTCGCGCTTGTTGCCCTGCCGCACGCCGGTCCATATCGCCGCCGACCAGGTGGGCGAGTTCTGCCGCATGGCGCTGCCTATCTTGCGCGACTACACCGACCTGACCGCCCCCGCCGCGCTCGATGCCGTGGCGCCCGAGCCGAGCTTTGCCATGGCGATTGGCGTCGACGATGGCCTTGTGACCTGCAAGATTACAGTGGCCTACGGTGATTGGTCGGCAGATCTCTTTAGTCTTGGTGCTCCGGGTAGTCCTTTCGAAGAGCAACGCCCCGGCGTTCCGCCCCGCGATACGGTGGCGGAGTTTCGCGTTATGGACACGGCGGCCCTGTACTTCGATTTCTACGAGGGCGGCCTGGCGTTTGAGGAGCGCGATGACGAGAGCTTGTTCCACTTGCTGACCGAGGGCCTGTCTGCCTTGTCCGAGCTGGGCGAGGTCATGCTCAGTGATCGTCTGCGCCAGATCTCGGTGCGCCCCGCGCCCAAGCTTTCGGTGCGCGCGACCGTCAAGAGTAACCTGCTCGACGTCGAACTGGGCGCAAGCGGGCTCTCGTCGGCCGACCTTGCCATCTATCTCGATTCGTATAAGCGCCACCAGACGTTTGCGCGCCTCACGTCGGGCGACATCATTCGCCTGGACGAGGGAGTGCGCGCCGCGTTTGGCCTTGCCGAGGACTTGGGCGTCGATGCCGTCGACCTGCTCGATGGCGTGTCGCTTCCCGCGTCGAGCACCCTGTTCGTCGACAGCATGCT
>CAUHIY010000043.1:0-14884 GCA_959606405.1 uncultured Collinsella sp.
GAGGCTCAGCAGCACGTCGATAGCACCATGTCGTTTGATGCCGCGCAGTTCGATTCCACGATAACGTTTGAAAAGCAAGGCACCGCGATTGCCGAGCCCCTTCCTGTTTCCGATGAGCAGGGCGACGCGGCAGACGATGACGAGCCTGTTGATGCTGCCGAAATCCAAGATGCCGCCGAGGACGAGCCCGTCGAGGCCAACTCTGACGAAGAGCAATACGCGGCAGCCGAGCAAGATGATTCGACCGAGGTCGAGCAGGAGGAAGTGCCTGCGGTTTCCGAGACTCCCGAGACGGATGAGTCGAGGCCTTATTCCACGCAGATTTTCACCATGCCGACCCCGAGTGGTTCCGGTGCCACGGTTGCCAATGTCGCTCCCACCCAGGACGAAACGGTCGATTCCCTTATGGCCCAGATTTCCTCCCAGGCATCGCCGCGCCCGCAGATGAATGTTCCCGATCCGGCGTCGGCACCGTCGCCTGCACCTTCCTCGTCTCCGCTGGCTTCGGTCCCCGATCCGTCGCTGCCGTCTATGAAGCAGGCAAACGTTGCGTCTCGCACGTCGCTGTTCGACCTTCCCGATCCCTCCGCACAGGTCAACGACCCCTTTGCTACCGCCCAAGGCCCCGAACCCACATCGGCACCCGTTGCGCCTCCTATGCCCGTTGCGTCGGGCGCACAGCCGATCGAGACCATTTCGGCTCCCGCCCCGGCGGCACCCAAGTCTCGTAAGCGCGGCCTGGGTGGTCTGTTCGGCCGTAAAAAGAAAAACGAGCAGGACAGCATGAGTGACTGGCTGGGCGTCGAAGACGATTACGATGCCAAGAAGTCCGGTCGCGGTATCGGTTCGTGGGATAACTTCGAGGACGATAACGATGGCTGGAAGGGTGGCGCTACGTCTTCCGATGGCGCTTCTTCCGAAGATATGCTCTCGGCTGTCGCCTCTATGGGCGATGATGAGCTGCTCGGTCACGATATCTGGTTTGTGGCAACGGGCGCCTCGGATTGTGATGGCGCTGGCATGAAGGCCTTCTTGGCTTCGCATCGCGATAAGCTCCGCGGCGTATTCTTTATCAATCTTGAATCCGTCGGCGCCGGTAGGCTTTCGGTGGTGACGGTCGAGGGCGAACAACAACTGCTCAAGGGCGATCGCCGCATCATGAACCTGGTCAGCAAGGTCTGCAAGTCGTTCCATGTCGATTGTGGCGCGCTCGAGATGCCCTATGCCAAGACCGATGCCTATGCCGCGCTCGAGGCGAGCCGCCGAGCCCTTACCATCGCCGGCGTGGACGGCACGCGTCTGGCTTGCGCTCGTACCGAGGACGACCTGCCCCACAATGTCAACCCGACGAACATTGCTACGGTATCCGAGGTCGTGACCGAGGTTATCCGCCGTTCGTAGACGGAGCTCTAAGGAGTCAACGTGTTTTCGTATATTAAGCGCCATTGGCCTGTCTACGTGATTTTGACCTTGATTGCCATTGCGTTAGGATTTGGGGCTGCCTACATCGTGGGCGCAAAGGGCTCGACCCCCGCTTCCGCAATCAGCGAAGAGGTGGAGCAAGAACAGAGTACGGGTGCTGATGGGATTCCTGAGTCCGAGCAAGCAATCGTTGATGGTGGATCTTCGTCTGCAGAGTAGATACGGCGATTTACATGATTGAAAGCGGGTGAGCCGGGGGACTGGCTCGCCCGCTTTTTGATCGCGCTAGCGCTTCTTTGGGATCGACCTAAGGCGAGCGAACCATAGGGCTGCGGCACCCGAGGTCAGGAACGCGGTGATGCAAGCGGCGATGGGAACTGCTCCTGTTGCCGGTAGGTCCTGCGGTAGGGTACAGCGTTGAATGACACAGTCCTCGTCATGTGACTCAAGTTTATCGCCGCCGCCGTTGCGGCAAAGATCGACGCGTGCGCTGTTGGTGAGTGCAGTTTGGGGCGTATAAGCCGACGTTGCCTGCATGTGCACGACTGCGCCCCGAGCGTCTGTGCCAAGGATTGCTTTGGCATCGTCAAGGTCGTCGTGCTCATCTTTGAGATCATCGCGGGTCCAAGAATCCGCATCGCTTCGAGTCGTAAAGTCGGCGGCTACCGCACCGTATTCAATTCGAATGCCCGTTACGACGGTATTGGGTGTAAGGTCGAGCTCTTCCGCCTCGAGTGTGGTGGATTCCGTGGTCGAGACATCCGCCTTCCAGAGGCGCCAGCCGTCGTAATCGACGAGGCGACAGTCCTCACCAAGGCTCTCTTTTACTTCGTCGGACTCAAGCCAAGGATTTTCGTGCCCATCGTCAAGTGTCGCGTTTGCCGGCTCACCGACGTCTGTCGAGTCCAACGGCGTCGTGCGATACCATACGTTGCACAGACCGTTGAGGTCGCCGATGGCGACGGGGGTTTCGATTGAGATGAATCTCGCTGTGCCGTCTTTGGCGCACTCAAGATCATCGGTAATCGTAAACTCATCAACCCAAGTAGCGGAATCGTTTCGAGCATCGATGGTATAGGAGAAAAGCCCATCACTATTGGTTTGCGTCGTGGCGCGGTTTTTACCATCGCCGTTAGCCAACAGGCCCTTTTCGATAGGTTGGACAAGTTCCTGACGCTTGTCGACCTGTCCCTTGATCTCGATGGGCGCATCCTTCATCGCGACGGTTTGGACTTCTCCCGTATCCTTTATTTCAAACGTTATTTCCTCGGCAAGGTCATAGGTCCGCGGAGACATCATTTCGCGCAACGAGTAGGTGCCGGGTGCAAGATGTTCGACGCGGTGTGGCTTGTCGGATGAGGTCCAGGAGTCTATTTCGGTTTTATCGGGACCATATAAGGTGAGTTGTGCGCCTTCCACTTCCTGCTCACCGCTTGCATCGACCTTGGAGATATCAACCTTGGTGTAATCGTCGGATACGTTAAGCCGTGCTTCTACAACGGGTGTTTTCTGGTCGGCATAAGTAAGGTCGACAATATGGGTTGTCCGATCGAGCAAGAAGCCTGCCGGCGCTTGAGTCTCGACAACCTCGTAGCGTGCGGTGCCAAGTCCCAGCGGGAGGTTGTCCGCGCGTGCTTCTCCAGTTTCATCCGTCGTGACGGTCGCGACAGTCTCACCGTCGAGCGCGGCAATGCTACCGTCGGGGCGCACGATATCACCCGAGGCACGGATCTCAAAGACGGTGCCCGCGAGGCTGCTGCCGTCTATGGCATCGGTTTTAACGATCCTGATGTTTCCGGTCGCGGCGTGGTCATAATACGAGGCGACTGCAACGGGCGTTAGGTTCATGTCGGCGGGTATGTTTACCTCGATCTCTTCGCCGACAAGATAGGGCTCTTTGGCCGAGGTTTCGCGTACATAATAGGTGCCCGGCACGAGCGATTCGGGCAGTGTGACGGTCCCGGTCGCGTCAGTCGTAAAGGTGTCCATTACGTCATGTGCTGGATACCAGCAAGTTTGTGAGACAGGTTCGTGATTGCTGTCGAGGAGTTGGAAGGTGAATCCGGCTAGGGGAACAGAAGCGCCTGTTTGGGCATCGCGTTTTACAATCTGGAGATGCGTCGACAGAGCGTGGTTGCCCACGATATATTGAAGCTCGGCGCCGTCGGAAATCTGATTGGCCCCGACGGTCCATTCCCCTGCACGTTTAAAACCCTCGGGGACGGTTTCCGGAACCTCGCGAACCGTGTAGCCGGCACGGTCGTATGGGACGGCTCCGTGGACACCGGCGGGTCGCTTGCCTGTGCCGAACCATGCTTCGGGCTGATCTTTGGTGGAGGCAAAGCCATAGATGTTTGTGGTCAGTGTGCCAACAACCTGCTGAGAGCTGTTGCTGACAACCTCAAAGACAACACCACCCGCCGGCTGCTCCAGGCCGGATTGGTCGCTATTGCCGTAATCCTTGAATTTGGAAATCTCTAGGTTAAACGCAATGGGGATATCGGAAACGCGAGATTCGATCTCGACCACGCCTGAATCGCCGAGCTGGTCGGCTCCAACGGTATAGGTCCAGCTGTCGTTGGATGGCAGGTAGCCCTCGGGGGCTTTTGATTCGTAGATGGTAAAGGTTCCTAAGGGGACATCGGCGAGGGTGGCCCGACCGCTTTCGTCGGTCGTGAGGATTTGCGCCCATCCAGGGGTTGATTGCGACACACACGTGAACTCTGCTCCTGCGAGTGAAGAGCCTACCTGGGGGCCGGCATTCGTCGCGGTATCGAGTTTTACGATACGCAGGTTGATGGTGCCGGGCTGTTCATCAATGGCGACCCGCCCGCCGTCATTCCCCGTGGTAAAGGCGATGCGATCGTGGCGGGGGACATAGCCGGCCGGCGCCTTCGTTTCAACTAGGTAGTATGCTGTGTTGGGCAGAAGTGTTGCTTGCGCCCGACCGTTGCTGTCCATCTGGATGGTGCCAACACGTGCGTCGCTGGCGCTCTCAAAAACATCGAATGTTGCCCCGGCAAACTGATAAGTATTGTTTCCGCTGGTAATGGCAGCGTTTGCAGACTGCTTTTGGAAGGAAACAGAGACCGCCGGCAGTACATAGAGCATGTCCTGACGTTTGCTGCCGCCCGATACGGCTCCTAGATAGCGCCGCGCGCGGTGCGGAGCGGCTTTGATGCTTCCTGATTTTGCGCTGTCGTGGAGCCACCGCGCCGCCGCCACGACTTCATCGTCGGCGGTAAAGTGCCCGCTCTTGGTTTTGCCCTGAGCGGTCGTGTAAGAGTAGGTACCGTCGACATGGGTAGTGCCGTTGAGCATCCATACGGCAAGCTGGGTTGCGGCGCGGGCACGATCGGGTGAAAGATGGTAACCGCCAAACGACGTGGCGGTAGGATATCCGTGACAAACGATTGCCGCGAACTCGTCGTCGAGCCACACCCAGCCTTGATCAAAGTTGAGCCATGGGCCGCCCGGCTTGGTGGGGCCGGGGCGCTCCTGGTTCATGCAGTAGGCAATCGAGGCGTCTTGAGCTTCATACTTGCCGATGAGGAAGGGCCCACAATCATCGCTAATAGTGCGGAAGCCGAGCTGGTCGTAGCCATCGACGGCAAATGCGGCTTCCGGTGCCAGGCAGCCGAAAAGCAGGAAGAGGAGCAGGAGCAGCGGACCTGTTGCGATTGCGCTGTGGACAGAGTGCGTGGGTGCGTTGGACATGGCTGCTCCTTATCCCTCGTGCGCCGCACGGGGAGGCTGCGACGCGTAGGATGAGGCTACCCCCGAGGTTCATGCGGGTAAGTACCGGAGCCTGACCAAAAGCTTGCCCAATTCCTGACAAATTGAGCTCAAATACAACAATCAAGCAAAAGTGCAGGTAGAAGATAGGGAGAACAGGAAGTCAAAGGTCCTCGTCTCCACAATTGGCGTGATTTTCAAACGAATCTCCACAGCTAAAACAAGCATCACCACCCTTGTGTCGAACAAGACAACCGCGTTATACTAGCCAACACACAAGCGGGCATCGCCAAGTGGTAAGGCATCAGCTTCCCAAGCTGACACTCGCGGGTTCGAGTCCCGTTGCCCGCTCCAGCTAGAAGCACAAGCACGGCACCATTACGGTGCCGTGCTTTTTTCAATAAAGCGCCGGGACTCGAACCCGACAGGGTGCGAGCGTAAAGCAAACGCGAAGCGTTTGTAGCGAGCAGGCGAAGGCGCCGACAGGCGCCTGAAGCCGGTGCGGATTTGCGAAGCAAATACGCGGATGTCCCGTTGCCCGCTCCATCGAGTGCGGGAGACATGGGGACGGCCAATTCAACAAAGTCTTCCCCCGCGGCTTCGTGAGGCTGAGGGGCTCGCCTGAAGCCGGTGCGGATTTGCGAAGCAAATGCGCAGACGTCCCGTTGCCCGCTCCAATTCCAAAATGTTAGGTTAATGCCTGCTGCCCATACTTGCACCTGCGCACGGTACAATGGTTAGGTTACGACCAACGTGCCAATAACCAAAAAGGAGCCGCTATGATCGATCGCTATACCCGCCCGGAGATGGGACACATCTTCTCCCTCGAGAACAAGTACGCCATTTGGCAGGAGATCGAGGTTCTGGCCTGCGAGGCCCAGGCGGAGCTCGGCAAGATCGGTATTTCCAAAGACGAGGCCCAGTGGATCCGCGACCATGCCAACTTTGAGAAGGCGAAGGTCGATGAGATCGAGGAAGTCACGCGCCACGACGTCATTGCCTTCCTGACCAACATGAAGGAATACATCGATGCCGATGTTCCCGAGGGCGACCCCAAGCCCAGCCGCTGGGTTCACTATGGCATGACCAGCTCCGATCTGGGCGACACGGCCCTGTGCTACCAGCTCACCCAGGCCTGCGACCTGATCATCGAGGACGTCAAAAAACTCGGCGAGATTTGCAAGCGTCGCGCTTTTGAGGAGCGCAACACGCTCTGTGCCGGCCGCACTCATGGCATCCACGCCGAGCCGATGACCTTCGGCATGAAGTTTGGCTCTTGGGCCTGGGAACTCAAGCGCGATCTGGATCGTCTTGAGGACGCCCGCAAGAATGTTGCCTTCGGTGCTATCTCGGGCGCTGTCGGCACGTACAGCTCCATCGAGCCGTTCGTCGAGGAGTACGTCTGCGAGCACCTGGGCCTGGTCCACGATCCTCTGTCCACGCAGGTCATCAGCCGCGATCACCATGCCTACCTTGCCGGCGTGCTTGCCACTACAGCGGCCACCTGTGAGCGCATCGCTACCGAGGTTCGCAATCTACAGAAGACCGATACGCTCGAGGCCGAGGAGCCGTTCCGTAAGGGCCAAAAGGGCAGCTCAGCCATGCCGCACAAGCGCAACCCCATCACCATGGAGAAAGTCTGCGGTCTGTCGCGCGTCGTGAAGTCCAACGCCCAGGTTGCCTTCGATAACGTCGCCCTGTGGCACGAGCGTGACATTTCGCACTCCTCTGCCGAGCGCGTCGCCCAGGCCGATAGCTTCATCGCCCTCGACCACATGTTCCAGTGCCTCATCCGCGTTATCGACGGCCTGCAGCTGTATCCCGCCCGCATGATGGCCAACCTCAATAAGACCCGCGGCCTCATCTTCTCCTCCAAGGTGCTGCTCGCCCTCGTCGATACGGGCATCACCCGCGAGGACGCGTACGCCATTGTGCAGGAGAACGCTATGGTAACCTGGCACGAGGTACAGGATTGTGTCTCCGGCCCCACCTTTAAGGAGCGTCTCGAGGCCGACCCGCGCTGCACCGTCAGTCAGGAGAAGCTCGACGAGATCTTTGATCCGTGGGACTTCCTCACCCGTATCGACACGGTCTTTGATCGTCTGGAGCAGCTGAGCTTCGAGTAGGCTCGGGCATAACGTTAGCTTTTTAGGGCGCTTTGCTGGTAATGTGTGTTGCCGGCAAAGCGCCTCGTTGCATTTAGGGAAAGACGGGGATAATAGTCGTCTCGAATAACATTCTGAGAGGGGATCGCATGATTTCGTTTGATTACAAGCCTCAGGGCGTGTGTGCTCGCAATATTCACCTTGACCTTTCCGATGACGGCAACAAGGTGATGGGCGTTGAATTTACCGGCGGCTGCGACGGCAATCTCAAGGCTATCTCCAAGCTGGTCGAGGGCGCTCCTGCCGATCGCGTAATCGAGGTTCTCGCCGGTAATACCTGCGGTATGAAAAAGACCTCCTGCGCCGACCAGCTTACACGCGCTATCGAGGCCGCTCGCGCCGAGATCGCCTAATGGGTATCGCCGATCACATCAAGAACGGAATATCGCGTCGCGGCTTCGTACTCGGTGGGGCTGCCGCGGGCGCTGCCACGGTACTTGCCGGATGCTCGAAAAAAACGGGCACCAGCGATGATGCCGCCGGCGAGCCGCAGGTTATCAAGGACGATTCCAAGATCATCTCGATTACGGATGAGTACGAGGCAGTCGACATCGATCTTGAGCCGGCGGCGTCGTGGACGCTGCCTCTGGGTACGCTGCTGTACTACTGCGACGGCGATTACGCCGCGGCGATGATGGCGCCCGCATCGGCGCTGCACGCCAACACACTCGGTGTGCTCAACCTGGGTGATGGCTCGCTTACCACATTAATCGAGGATCCTATCGAGGGCACGGGATATGCATTCTACGATGTCCGTGCCGGCGACGGCGTATTCGCGTGGGTTGAGATGAACTTTGCCAATTCATCGTGGAAGCTCTACGCTCAAAATCTGTCGGGCGCTTCGCTCTCTGGCGACGTGGTTGAGCTCGATCGAGGTGGCAAGGACTATGATCCGCCCCTGTTCACGGCGTTCGGGTCATCGGTCATCTGGTATAAAATGCCTTCGGCAGGCGGCAATAAAACGAGTAGTGATTCGTTTTGCTATCGTCGCTCGCTTGATGAATCCAAGGCCGAGGTAATTTGGAAATCGACGGGCCGCTTTGCATCGGCCCCGCGCGCGAGCGACGGCATTTTGACCATCTCGCCGCGTGTCCGCAACGACGAGGGCGTCTACTACGGCATAACGGCAATCGATCTGACCGACGGCAACAACACCAAACGTGCCCAGCTAGTTCTTCCCTCGTCAGTCTCGCCTTTCGAGGCCGTATATATGGGCGATACCTTCGTGTTTTCTATCGAGGCGGCCTATAGTGGCGTGGGCAGCCTGGGCAACATGGGCACGTATATCGGTAATGAGGGAGGGCCGTATCTCTTCCTGTCCCGCGAGCCGCTTGCATGTGCGGCTGGCAAGAAGAATAAATACCTTGTTAAGGTACAGGCGTCGCATTTCCTGATCGACACCTCTGCCAAGACCTATGGCTCGCTGCTGTCGCCCGACCGCGCTTTGGAGTATGGCGATTATCCAGCTACGGCGGGAAAGTCGGACTCATTCCTTACGTACGCCACGGTGCGCAACAGCCAGGGTATACCAGAGACAGTCACTGCACGCCTATTCTCTCTTTAAGCTTAGAGGGGTTAAAAAGGCGCCAACAGGGGAATAAACGCGTTGTAATTGTGAGTACCGCCCGCCGAGCTGCCGCGTCATAGCGGCATCTGGCGGGCTCAGGTGCGTTAAAATGGGCTTGTTCTTAGCTAATTGAGACAGGGGGGCCGTGTTATGGCTTCAGATGCAAAAAAGATTCTGCTGGTCGAGGATGAGAAGGCAATCCGTGACGCCGTCGCTGCCTATCTCGAGCGCGAAGGCTACTGGGTTGTGGGCGTCGGCGACGGCCAGTCCGCGATCGAGGAGTTCGAGAAGCATCAGTTCGACCTGGTCGTGCTCGACCTTATGCTCCCCAAGATCCCCGGCGAGCGCGTTTGCCGCACCATTCGCGATACCTCGGATGTCCCCATCATCATGCTGACGGCTAAGGGCGAGATCGAGGACCGTATTATCGGTCTTGAGCTCGGCGCCGACGACTATCTGATTAAGCCGTTCTCGCCGCGCGAGCTCGTCGCCCGCGTTCGCGCTCTGTTCCGCCGTGCCCATCAGGCCGACGAGCCCGCCGTCGAGGTACTCGACTTCGGCGATCTGGTCATCGATATCTCGGGCCACAAGATCTTGGTCGAGGGCAAGGAAGTCGATCTGACGGCTTCCGAGTTCAAGCTGCTCACCACGCTTGCCCGCCATCCCGGCCGTGTGTATAACCGCATGGAGCTGGTCGAGAAAGTGCTCGGGTATGACTTTGAGGGCTATGAGCGCACTATCGATAGCCACGTGAAGAATCTTCGCGCCAAGCTGGGCGATGATCCCAAGAAGCCCAAGTGGCTCTACACCGTCCATGGTGTCGGCTATCGCTTCGAGGCTCCGGCCAAGACCGATAAGTCGGACGAGAAATAGGGAAATCACATATGACACCTGCGCGCTTTGAAATCGGACAAAAGCACAAGCAGGAGAGCGAGGCGGGTTCCAAGGCTAGTTGGAACACGCCTCGCTCCGATTCACGGCCAACGATGAGCTATCCCTCGCGCATGGCACTTGCTTTTGCTCTGACATCGCTCATGACAGTATTGGTGCTGGTGGGCGTTGTCTCTGTTGTGTGGGGCACGGTCTTTTCGGATTACACACGCTCCAATATCGTCGAAATCGCAAATTCCGCTGCCGAGAAGTTGGCAACCTCATATGAGGAAAACGGCTCTTGGACCGCGGGAGAACTGCGCACGGTCGCAACGTCGAGTTTGGTTTCCGACGATCTGGGCATGCAGGTCGTCAATAAAAAGGGCGTGATCGTTTATGACGATTCCTGGCCCTCGGCAAGCGCCACCGCCGATGTACGCGAAAACCAGGCTACGACCGACGACACGAGCGGCAAGAGGGCATCGCATAGCCCGGTCTCGTCTGCTCCAACCGACTCCGATAGCGTTGCTAACGTCGAGATTGTAACGTCTTCCGGCGAGCATGTCGGACAGGTAAAGCTGTGGGCCATCGGCTCCGACGCTCTGCTCACCAAGGCGGACTCTGCGTTTAGGGAGAAGACCTTTAACGCCATGGCCCTCGCCGCGGTTGTTGCAATCTGCATTTCGGTCGTTATCGGATCGCTCGTGTCGCGCATGCTCACCAAGCCGATTCATCGCATCACCAGTACCGCAAAGCAAATCCGTGACGGCGACCTGTCGGCTCGCACGGGACTGCGCGGTGATGACGAGATCGATCAGCTGGGTGAGACCTTCGATGAGATGGCCACTTCGCTCGAGAAGGATATGAAACACGAGAAGCGCCTGACCTCAGACGTTGCACACGAGCTTCGCACGCCGCTTATGGCCATGCTCGCAACGGTCGAGGCCATGCAGGATGGCGTGTATCCCACCGACGATGAGCATTTGGAAACCGTTGCTTCCGAGACGCGTCGCCTGGCTCGTCTGGTGCAGCAGATGCTCGACCTGTCGCGCATGGAAAACAGCACGGCTCCGCTCAACCTTGAGCCGGTGGACATGGTTCCTTTCGTGCGTTCCATCGTTAATGCCCAGGAGCGCCTGTTTGTCGACCGCGATCTGCGCCTGCGTTTTGCGGACGAGACCCAGGGTCACGACGATGTCGTCGAGGCCGATCCCGACATGATCACGCAATGTGTTATCAACCTCATGAGCAACGCCATGCGCTACACCCCCGAGGGCGGTTGGGTCGTGGTGTCGGTGCTCAGTGACCGCAAGCACGTCAGCATTGCCGTTTCTGATACCGGCATCGGTATTGCCAAGGACGATTTGTCGCGCATCTTCGGGCGGTTTTGGCGCGCCGATGCCAGCCGCGCCCGCGAAGCTGGCGGCCTGGGCGTTGGCCTCGCCGTGACCAAGCAGATCGTCGAGCGTCACCATGGCTACATATCCGTGGAGTCGGAGCTTGGAAAGGGTACGACTTTTACAATTCATCTGCCCCGCGAGCACACGGCAGACGCGGCATCTACTACAATGGAGCACTAGCTTTTCGTTATTCGGTGAAGGAGGGGCCGCGTCCCTGCCGCTCCGAGTTTGCGAAAACATGCGGGAAAGAACCCGCATTTCTGTCGTATTTAGGTAAGGAGTGACTCACGTGACAACGATGGAGCGTCGTCCGGATTCCCGTGGCAAGGTTCGTGATATTTACGATGCCGGTGAAAACCTGCTGATGGTCGCCACCGACCGCATTTCTGCGTTCGACTTCATTCTTCCCGACGAGATTCCGTTTAAGGGAGAGGTACTCAATCGCATCTCGGCATTCTGGTTCGATAAGTTTGCCGACATCGTCCCCAACCATCTCGTTTCCATCGACCCGGCGGATTTCCCCGAGGAGTTTGCTGAGTATCGTGACTACCTCGCTGGCCGCGCCATGCTGGTTAAGAAGGCCCAGACGATTCCTATCGAGTGCATCGTCCGCGGCTATCTGACCGGTTCGGGCAAGAAGACCTACGACGAGAACGGCACCGTCTGCGGCATCCAGCTGCCTGAGGGCCTGACCGAGGCTTCCAAGCTTCCCGAGCCGCTGTTCACGCCGTCCACGAAGGCCGAGATCGGTGACCACGACGAGAACATCTCGTTCGAGCGTTGCTGCGAGATCGTGGGCGAGGATATCGCCACGCAGATTCGTGACCTTTCCCTCAAGATCTACAAGGCTGCCGCCGAGTACGCCGCGACCCGTGGCATCATCATTGCCGACACCAAGTTCGAGTTTGGTGTTATTGATGGCAAGGTCACGCTGATCGACGAGTGTCTCACGCCCGACTCCAGCCGTTTCTGGCCTGCTGCCAGCTACGAGGAGGGCAAGATCCAGCCTAGCTACGACAAGCAATTCGTCCGCAATTGGCTCAAGGCCAACTGGGATATGACGGGGGAGACCCCGCACCTGCCCGCCGAGGTCATCGATGGCACGTCCGAGCGCTATCGCGAGGCCTTCCAGATCATCACGGGCTCCCAGTTCACAAGCATGAAGGAGAACGCATAAGTGAGTACCCGTAGCGCCACGAACAAGCGCACGCAATCCCACGAAGTTACCGGGGTTGCGCGCAAGTCTGCCGCATCTGCTAAGCCCGCCCGCCAAGCAGCGAGCTCCGTTCGCGTCGTGCCGGCTTCGTCTAAGGCACGCCGCAAAGAGCTCGAGAAGGGCGAGAACCTCGAGGGCCTCTCTAAAGAGGAGAAGCGCGCCCGCAAGGCTAAGCAGCGCGCCAAGGAGGACCGCATCTATACGGTGTCGAATATCCTCCTCAAGCAGGACGAGGACTACACCAAGCGCCGTCGCATCTGGTGGATTGTGCTCGCCATTGGCATGGTGCTCGTCGTGGCAATTTGGGCCTCGCTGTACTTCGCTCCCGCTGGCATGGTGTCCAGCCCTGTCCAGATGGTCGGCATTGTTTTGTCCTACGTCATCATTTTGGGCGACTTTATCTATGACTTCGCTCGTATTCGTCCCTTGCGCAACATGTACCGCGCGCAGGCCGAGGGCATGTCCGAGAACAAGCTCAATGCTCTTATTGAGCGCGCGGCTGCCGAGGAGGACAAGAAGGACTCCAAGAAGAAGTAGCGTTTGCATACATACTTATCGCTAAGATATAAGGCGCGTCGTTTTTGCGGCGCGCCTTTTTACTGTTCTATAGATAGATGGAGTGGCACATGATTCGAGCTGCCCTGACGGTCGAAGAGGCTCTGGAGGGCATGAAGGCCCTGGAGCCCAAGATTAAAAACTACGCGCGCCTGGTCGTCCGCAAGGGCGTAAACGTCAAGCCCGGCCAGGAGGTCGTCGTTCAGTCTCCGGTCGAGTGCGCGCCGTTTGCGCGCGTGGTGGTCGCGGAGGCCTATGCTGCCGGCGCCGGCCACGTGACGGTCATTTGGGCCGATGATGCCGTGACGAGGCTCACGTACGAGCATGTCGAGAAAAGCTATTTTGAGCAGACGCCCGAGTGGAAGCGCATGCAGCTGGATTCCTTGGCCCAGGATGGTGCCTGCTTTGTCTTTATCGAGGGTGCGGATCCTGCGGCCCTCAAGGGCATCGATCCAGCCAAGCCGGCCGCGGCATCAAAGGCGAGGAATACGCAGTGCAAAGTTTTCCGCCGTGGACTGGATTACAACATCAATCCGTGGTGCATCGCCGGCGCTCCGGTCGTGGCTTGGGCGCACGAGGTGTTCCCGGGAGACGCCGATGAGGTTGCAATCTATAAGCTGTGGAATGCGATTCTGCACACCGCGCGCGCCGATGGCCAGGACCCAGAGAGCGACTGGGAACTCCATGACGCCGCATTCGAAAAGAACCTGCGTTTCCTGAACGACAATCGTTTCGACTACCTGCATTACAACGCGGCAAATGGAACCGATCTGACGATTGGCATGACGAAAGGTCACGAGTGGGCCGGCGGCAAGGGCAAGACGCCCGATGGGCACCCCTTCTTCCCCAACATTCCCACCGAGGAAGTCTTCACTTCGCCCGATCGCATGCGCGCCGACGGTATCGTGTACTCGGCCATGCCGCTCATCCATCACGGCAATAAGGTCGAAGATTTTTGGATTAAGTTCGAGGGCGGCCGCGTGGTGGACTACGACGCCCGCGTGGGCAAGGCAACGCTCGCAAGTATCATCGATACTGACGAGGGCGCTGCTCACCTGGGAGAGGTCGCGCTCATTTCCAAGAACACGCCGATCCGCGAAAGTGGCGTTCTGTTCTACGATACGCTCTATGACGAGAACGCTAGCTGCCATCTCGCGCTAGGTGTCGGTTTCCCCGAATGCATCGAGGGTGGGTATGACATGTCCAAGGAGGAGCTCCTGGAGCATGGCGTTAACGTCTCGAGCACGCACGTCGATTTTATGATCGGCACGGACGACATCGATATTACGGGCATTACGCCTGATGGACGTGAAGTTGTGATTTTCCAGAACGGCCAATGGAGTTGGGAATAGTCCCAGACCGTGGTACAATGCCACCCGCGGGCCGTTAGCTCAGCTGGCAGAGCAGGGGACTTTTAATCCCAAGGTCCAGGGTTCGAACCCCTGACGGCCCACCATAGAATAGAAAAGCGACTGGCGGATGCCGGCCGCTTTTTTGTTGCCGCGGCACGGGTTCGAACCCGAAAGGGCGCGGAGCTGAGGAAACGCGTGAGCGTTTGCCAGCGCAGCGCGCAAGGCGCGAAAGCGCCGCAGCGGCCGCCTGCGAAGCAGGCTGAACCCCTGACGGCCCACCCAAAGATTGTTGAGACGGTCAACTTCGGTTGGCCGTCTTTTTTGTCGCCCTTTCATGGGTTCGAACCCGTATCTATCTATATATAAGAACGCTCGGCGAACAAAACCCGCCTTTTACCGACGGGAAACAAATAGCTGATGCCTTTGGGGTAAAGTAGCGCTCCAGAGATGACCGATGTCTCAATACACATAAACCAGCTGGTCATCGCCAATATCAGAAGCTGCTGCTTCGAATGCGGCCTCAGTGAAGCAACTGAGGGTTCTATTCATTTGTGAACAAAATATGGAGTGCGCGATTCCCGCCCCCGGGGCCCCTCCGGTCT
>CAUHIY010000044.1:0-14470 GCA_959606405.1 uncultured Collinsella sp.
TCGCGAGTTCCGCACGCAAAGGAAAGCACTTAATGTGCTTTCCGTCTTGCGCAGGACTGTAGAGCAGGAAACTTTACCTGCGGCCCCGCCGGGAATAGCAAAAGGGCGACCCCCTTAGGAGTCGCCCTTGTTGAGCTGCTTATGTACGGCTGTTACTCGGCGTCGTGGTGACGGCGAGGCTTTCGGCCTCCGTTGTCGCCGGGACGGCGCGGACGGTCGCTGCGCTCAGAGCGCTCGCGACGCGGACGCTCACGGCGCTGGAAGTGCTCGCCGTCGCCCTCGGAGGCACCCTCGGCACGAGCCGGGGCCTCGGGCTTATCAAGACGATCGAGCGAGATCTTGCCGCGATCGTCGACCTCGATGACGACGACCTTGACCTCGTCGCCCACGTTGAGGACGTCCTCGACCTTCTCCACGCGGCCCTTGGCGACGCGGGAGATGTGCAGCAGGCCGTCCTTACCGGGCAGCAGGTTGACGAAGGCGCCGAAGGGCTGGATGGAGACCACGCGACCGGTGTACTCCTCGCCCGGCTCGGGAACCTTGATGATGAGCTTGATACGCTCGACGGCCTGGTCGACGGACTCGCCGGTGCCGCCGACAAAGACAGTACCATCCTCCTGGATGTCGACCGAAGCGCCGGTCTCATCCTGGATACCACGGATGACCTTACCGCCGGAACCTATGACGTCGCGGATCTTGTCGGTCGGAACCTGGATGGAAACGATGCGCGGAGCGGTGCTGCGCGTAGTGTGGCGCGGCTCGGGGATAACATCGAGCATCTTCTGCAGGATGAAGGCGCGACCCTCCTTGGCCTGCTGCAGAGCGCGGGCCAGGATATCGAAGGTGAGGCCGGTGGCCTTGTTGTCCATCTGCAGGGCGGTGATGCCCTCGGTGGTGCCGGTGACCTTAAAGTCCATGTCGCCCAGGAAGTCCTCGAGACCCTGGATGTCGGACAGGACCACGGTCTTGCCCTCCTCCTGGATCAGGCCCATGGCGATACCGGAGACCGGGCGCTTAATGGGCACGCCGCCGTCCATAAGGGCGAGCGTGGAACCGCAGGTCGAAGCCATCGAAGAGGAGCCGTTGGACTCCATGACCTCGGAGACCACGCGGATGGCGTAGGGGAACTCGTTCTCGTCGGGAAGCACCGGAAGCAGAGCGCGCTCAGCCAGGTTGCCGTGGCCGATCTCGCGGCGCTTGGGGCTGCCCATGCGGCCGGTCTCGCCGGTGCAAAACGGCGGGAAGTTGTAGTGGTGCATGTAGCGCTTGCCCTCGGTGGGCTCGATGGTATCCAGACGCTGGCCCTCGTTGAGCATACCGAGCGACAGGACGGAGAGCACCTGAGTCTGACCGCGCTGGAACAGGCCGGAGCCGTGAACGAGCGGCAGGTAGTTGTCCTTCACCATGATAGGACGGATCTCGTCGGCGGCACGGCCGTCGACGCGCTCGCCGGTCTCGACGACCATGGTGCGCATGGCCTTCTTCTCGAGCTTCTTGAGCGCCACGGGGATCTCGCGCTCCCAAGCAGCCTGCTCCTCCTCGGTGAACTCGGCGCGGATGGACTCCTTCAGAGCCTCGACCTTGCCGATACGGGAGAGCTTGTCGGCGTCGCGCAAGGCGGCTGCCATCTCGTCGTAGTGGGCGAAGATGCGCTCCTGGACCTCCTCGACGGGCTGGTCGAGCGGGTACTCCTTCTTGACGATGGGGCCGTTGACCTGCTCCCACTCGGCGACGAACTCATCCTGAGCCTGGCAGAAGGCAGCAAGGGCCTCCTGGCCAAACTTCATGGCGGCGAGCATGTCGTCCTCAGAGATCTCCTCGGCGCCGGCCTCGACCATCGAGATGAAGTCGGCGGAGCCGCCCAGCTCCAAGTCCAGATCGGAGTTCTCGCGCTCCTCGTAGGTGGGGTTGACGATAAACTCGCCGGTCTCCACGTTACGGCCGATGCGCACGCAGGCAAGCGGGCCCTCGAAGGGCACGCCGCCGAGCGTCATGGCCAGGGAAGCACCCATGACGTTGATGACGTCAAAGGGGTTGACCTGGTCGGCGACAAGCGAGGTAGCGACGATGTGCACCTCGTTGCGGAAGCCGTCCGGGAAGCTCGGGCGAATCGGACGGTCGATCATGCGCGCGGTGAGCGTGGCCTTCTCGCTGGGACGGCCCTCACGCTTGAGGTAGCCACCCGGGATGCGGCCGGCAGCGTACATCTTCTCGTTGAAGTCGACGGTCAGCGGGAAGAAGTCATAGTTCTTGCGCTCCTTGGAGACGACCACGGTATCGAGCATCGTGGTGTCGCCCTGCTTGACCAGGCAGGCGCCGGTGGCCTGCTTGGCAAGCTCGCCCGACTCAAAGGTGTAGGTCTTGCCGTACAGCTCAAAGGTCTTGGATACGAGTGTCATTGTTCTCCTTTACCCCACAGGCCCCTTGCCTGCGGGCTTCTCATGTGACGCGGACCCCCTGCCCCCGCCACGCTTCAGAGCGTGATTGTTCGCGCCCTTACACAAAAAGAGCGCCCCGCTGCGCAGGACGCTCTTAGCATGTACAAATCCTACTGGATGTTGTCGCGGATGCCCAGAGCCTTGATGAGCTCACGGTACTCGACGATGTCGTTCTTCTTGATGTAGGAGAGAAGACGACGACGACGACCGACGAGCATGAGCAGACCACGACGGGTGTGGAAGTCCTTCTGGTGGGACTTCATGTGCTCGGTCAGCTCCTTGATGCGCTCGGACAGGATGGCGACCTGAACCTTGGGGTTGCCGGTGTCGACCGGGGTGTTACCGAACTGGGCAGTCAGCTCCGCCTTGCGCTCTTTGGAAACAGTCATTGTTTCACCTTTCTTTTTGCGTCGCCATCGGGCGACTCGATTCGCCTCGGACTGGGAAGCCGCCGGTGGAGCGAGCAACCAAGGTCGAGGTACCAACAGGTCGGTATGTTACCACAAGCAGCCCGCGCCTGCGCATCATCACCGACCCAACATGAATTCCATCGCACGGAGGCGCTGATCGGTGTGCGTCGCAGCCCAAACATGCGAAAGCCCCAGCAAAAAGGCTGCGGTATGCGGGTCGATTCGCTCGGCCAAAAGCGCATCGAAGGTCATGGACATGAGGGCGCGCAGCCATGCGGCCTCACCGGTCGACACCAGTTCGGCACCTGGAACGCTCGACGCGCACGACCCGCACATGAGGCCGCCCGCCTGGGGCGAAAAATACGACAGCATGGGGTCTCCGCACAGCACGCAGGCCGAAAAATCGGGTCGATAGCCAACGTGCGACAGCAGCTTAAAGACATATGCCGCCACAAGTAGATCCATATGCGCCGTGTCGAGCCCGCTGCCCACCAGGGCAAGCGCTCGCTGCGTTATAGCAAAGGTAAACGGGTCCTCGGCGTCCTCGAACGAGCACACGCGCGCGACCTCGGCGATCGCGCTTGCGGCGCAGGTCGTCTCGTAATCGGGCGCAACGCCGAGCGGCGCCTCCATAAGCTCGGCCTGGGAAACCACGTCGAGTGACCGTCCATGTGCGAGCAGCATATCTACCGTACAGAACAGCTCGCAGCGCGCAGCCAGGCGTCCGCCGGGTTTGCGGGCGCCCTTTGCCACGGCACGAACCTGCCGCCCCCGCTCGTCAAGCATCGTCAAGATCAGGTCGGTCTCTTTGAGCTTAGTCTTATCGAGCACGAGCACTTTCGTGCGATATGTCCGGGAGCCTGCCATGCGCGCCGCGCGTCCTTAGTCCTCGGCGTTGTAGCCAAAGCGGCGAATCTGGGCCTCGTCGTCACGCCAGCCGGCCTTGACCTTCACGTCCAGCTCCAAAAAGACCTGCGTGCCAAAAATGCGCTCAAGATCGCGACGGGCGTCGATACCGATATGCTTGATCATCTCGCCGCCCTTGCCGATGATGATGCCCTTTTGGCCCTCGCGCTCGACGTAAATGGTGGCGTGCACGCGCAGCACCTTCTTGGTCTGCTCGAGCGCATCGCAGATCACGCCAACGGAGTGCGGGATCTCATCACGGGTGCGGCGCAAGACCTTCTCGCGCACAAACTCGGCAACGAGCGTCTCATCGGAAGCGTCGGTACCCATGTCCTCGGGGAACCAACGCGGACCCTCGGGCAAAAAGTGCGCAACGGTCTCGATAAAGGCATCGACGTTGAAGTTCTTGACCGACGACGTCACAATCTCGTCGTCATATTCCATAAGCTCGTGGGCAGCCTTAAGCTGCTCCATGACCTGTGCGGGGTCGGCCTCATCGGCCTTAGTGAGCACCAGGACCTTCTTGCAACGGGCGCATCTGACGCGCTCGGCAACCCAGGCGTCTCCCCTGCCGATCGGTTTGGTGGCATCAATCAAAAACGCGACGACGTCGACATCGTTCAACTCGAACAGTGCGCTCTTGTTGAGCTCGGACCCCAGGCCGTCCTTGGGCTTATGAATACCCGGGGTATCGACAAAGACCAGCTGGTAGCCGGGACGGTTGACGACGGCGCGCATGCGGCGGCGGGTCGTCTGTGCCACCGGCGAGGTGATGGCGACCTTTTTGCCATAGCAGGCATTAAGCAGCGTGGACTTGCCGGCGTTGGGACGACCGACCAGGGCCACGAAGCCGCTGCGGAAACCGGGTTCCACGTCACCAAAGCCCATAGGACCGTCGTCCTCGTCGCACAGGGAGTCGAGTTCCTCGTCGCTCATGCCCTCAAACGGGTCGAACTCCTCGACATCCTCGAGCTCCTCGGTATCCACCGCGTCAAGGACCTCGTCATCCAAAACTTCATCGGTAGGCTGCATATTGTCGGACATGGGAATCCCCTTCTAAATAAAGCCGAGCGCGTGGGCAAATACCAGCACGCCCACAATCGCGGCGGTGATGGAAAGTATGTATACGGAAGCGGCGGCGATGTCCTTCGCACGCTTGGCCAGCGGATGGAGCTCCTGGGTCGCCAGGTCGACGATGGCCTCCATAGCGGTGTTGCACAGCTCGCCGTGAATCACCAGGCCGCAACAGATGATAATCGTGGCCCACTCGGCAATGTCGAGCCCCACGACGCAGCCGGCAATGACGGTGCACACGCCCGCAACGAGCATGACCTTAATGTTGCGCTCGGTCTTGACGGCGGTGACGAAGCCCTCCATGGCGTAGGAAAACGACTTTAAGAAGGACGGATGGTCCTTGTTCGATCCGGGAATCATAGACGGCTCCTAGTCGTGGGCGTGGTTGGTGATGGGGCCGACGTGGACTAGCTTAGGGTCCTCGCCGCGCTCGAGCGCCAGATCGCGCAGGATGGCGTCCTCGCGGGCCTCCATGACCTCGACCTCGTCGTCCTCGATGTGGTCATAGCCCAGCAGGTGCAGCATTCCGTGTACGAGCATCAGACGGCACTCGTCAGCGGGGCTATTGCCAAAACCGGGGGCCTGACGGGCAATAACCTGCGGGGCCAAGATAATATCGCCGAGCTCGAGCGTCTCATCGGCGGGAATGTCATCGTCAAAGGCCGAATCGCACTCAAACGAGAGCACATCGGTGGTGCGGTCGATACCGCGCCACTCGTGGTTGAGCTCGTGCATCTCGTCCTCGTCGACATACGAAAGGGAAATCTCGACTCCACGTTCAACGCCCTCGGCGGCAAGCACAACCTCGCAGATGTGCTCCACCTCCTGCGCGTCGAGCAGCGTATCGAGCTCGGCATCGTTGCTGATCAATACACTCAACGGGACTCCTTTCGGTCGCGCGGGCGCTGCTCGCGCACGTCATCATAAGCTTCATATGCCTCGACGATACGACCCACCAGGGCATGGCGCACCACGTCGGCACGCTCGAGGTGAGAAAATGCGACATCGTCGACACGGCCCAAAATCTGCTCAACGTCAGCAAGACCGCCACGACGACCCACCAGGTCGCGCTGGCTCAGGTCGCCGGTAATCACGAACTTGGAGTTGAACCCAAGGCGTGTCAGGAACATCTTCATCTGCTCGGGCGTGGTATTTTGCGCCTCGTCGAGCACCACGAAGGCATCACTCAGCGTGCGGCCGCGCATGTAGGCAAGCGGGGCAATCTCGATCACGCCACGCTCCATAAGCTCATCGGTGCGCTCGCGATCCATCATGTCAAAAAGGGCGTCGTAGAGCGGACGCATGTAGGGGTCGATCTTTTCCTCAAGGGTACCGGGCAAAAAGCCCAGATTCTCCCCCGCCTCGACAACCGGACGCGTCAAGATCAAACGGCCCACCTCGTGACGCTTGAGCGCGGCAACGGCGAGCGCCATGGCCAGATAGGTCTTACCGGTACCGGCTGGACCCAAGCCAAAGGTGATGGTATGCGAGCGAATGGCATCCACGTAGCGCTTTTGCCCGAGCGTCTTGGGACGAATGACGCGGCCGCGATACGAAAGCAGCATGTCATCGCGAAGCGACGTAGCCTCGTGCTCACCGTCGCGCAAGACGGCCAGGCAGCGAGAGACATCGTCGGCAGACAGCGTGCGCCCGGCGGCCGCCTCGCGAAAAGCATGTTCGAAAAAACGCGCCACGAGTTCGACCTCATCCGGGTCACCGCTCACGGCGATGCTATCGCCACGGGCGACCACATGGGCGCGAACCAAGCTCTCGAGCGCACGAAGGACGCCGTCGCCGGCGCCCAAAACGCACGAGGGATCAATTCCCTCGGGAACGGTAAGTCTAATCTTCGAGGCTTCCATGAACCTCCCTGCGCGCATGGACCAAGCCGGAATCATCGACTCCGATGATAGCAACATCGAGCAGGCACGGGGCTGTAAGTCCACAGGTATCGTCAAGACGGGCATGATGGAACGAACCGAGCGTCAGGTTGTCGCCGTACTCGAGGACGGCACGCTCGACGGTGCCCACGCGACGACGAGCGTCGGCAATGGCGAGTTCCTGCGCCGCGGCTCGCATACGACGGCTGCGCTCGGCCATAACCTCGGGCGGCACCTGGTCGGGCATATCGGCAGCAAGGGTACCGGGACGCTTGCTATAGCGGAACACGTGCATACGCGAGAAACCCACACGACGGCACAGCGCCAGCGACTCCTCGAACTCCTCGTCCGTCTCACCAGGAAAACCGACGATGACATCGCACGAAAGAGACGCCTGGGGCAAGTTGGCGCGAATCATGCGCACCGTGTCCTCAAAGGCCTCGGCGCTATAGGGACGGCCCATGCGATGCAGGGTCGCCGTGCAGCCGGACTGCACGGGCAGGTGCAAAAACGGGGCGATACGCTGCGGATAGCGCGCCATAACCTTAAGCAGGCGCTCAGAGATATCCATGGGCTCGACCGAGGAAATGCGCACATGCGGAATAGACGTGCGCTCCATAATGGCCTCGAGCAACTCATCGATTTCGACATGCTCGTCGGTCGCGCTCTTGCCATCGTAGGCACCCAAGTTCACACCGGTCAGCACCACCTCGGGCACGCCGGCCTCCTGGGCCTCGCGAACTTGCTCAAGCACGGACTCGACGGGCACGGAGCGCTCGGGGCCGCGTGCCTTCCACACAATGCAATAGGTGCAACGGTGGTTGCAGCCGTCCTGAATCTTCACGCCCAGCCGCGAACGACCGAGCGCATCGACCACGTCACCATCGCTGCAGGCGGGAACGCTATCGGACTCAACGCCAAGCACATCGCAGACACGTTCGGCGACATCGATCTTAGACGGCTCGGCAATCACGCGATCCGAAAGCTCCAACAGCTCCTCGGGATGCAAATTGACCACGCATCCGGTCACGACCACATAGGGCTCGTTTGGATGGGCCAGCGCATGACGGACGGCCTTACGGGTCTTGGCCTCGGCCTCGCCCGTAACGGCACAGGTGTTAATGACGATCAGATCGGCATCGTGGGGCTCCACCATAGCAAAGCCCAGGCGCATAAGATCAGCAGTGATTCGGTCAGACTCAACCCGATTGACACGGCAGCCGAGGTTGACGACGGAAATATGGGGTGTGAGCACGCGGGCTCCTTAATCGAGGATATCGTCGAGGGCACTCTTGATACGGTCGGTCACCGACTTCTTACCGGAAGCGACGTCATCGCCCATCTCATCGGCAAAAGCACGGAGCAGCTCGCGTTGCTTATTGGAAAGATTGGTGGGAACGACCACGCGCAGTTGCACGATCAGGCGGCCACGCGAACCGCCACCGCCAATGCGCGGCATGCCGTAATTATTGACGCTCACGGTGTCGCCGTACTGGGCGCCGGCGGGAACCGTCACCTTAACGACCTCGTCGGGCATAATGCCCTCGACCTCGATCTCGCAGCCGAGCGCAGCCTGCGCAATCGAGATATCGCTCACCAGGTACAGGTCGTCACCGTTGCGCTTAAAGCGCTCATGGTCGGCAACGCGCACGTTGACAATCAGGTCGCCCGAAGGCTCGCCGCGAAGGCCGGCCTCGCCAAAGCCGCTCACACGCAGCTGGCGACCGGTCGAAACGCCGGCAGGAATATCGATGTCGATCTTTTCGTGCGAAGGCGTGCGGCCCTGACCGTCGCAGGTCTCGCAGGGATGGTCGATAACCGTGCCCTCGCCGTGGCAGTCGGGGCAAGGCGAAGAGGACTGAACCTGGCCCAAGAACGAACGCTGAACCGTCGTGACGTAGCCCGTACCGTGGCAGCGGCCGCACTGCTTTTCCTGTGCGCCCTCTGCCCTACCGGTGCCGTTGCAGTCCTCGCAAGGAGCAAGGCGGTCATAGCTGATCGTCTTTTTGCAGCCGAGCGCCGCCTCCTCGAGCGTCACCGAAAGCGAGATGGCCATGTCACGTCCGCGACGACGCTCACGACGGCTGCGGGAGCCACCGCCGGCACCGCCGCCAAAGAACGACGAGAACAAGTCGTCCATGCCCATGCCACCAAAGATATCGTTGATATCGACGTAGCCCGAACCACCAGGGCCGTCGGCAGTGCCGTAACGGTCGTAGTTAGCACGCTTCTGCTCATCGGAAAGAACGGAATAGGCCTCGTTGAGCTCCTTGAACTTGGCCTCGGCCTCGGGGTCGTCCGAAACATCCGGATGTACGGTACGGGCCTTCTTTAGAAACGCACGCTTGATCGTCCGCGCGTCGGCATCCCTGTCGACGCCAAGCACCTCGTAGTAATCCCTATTTTCCGACACGACCGAATCCTTCCGACTTTCATTATTGTCACAGTGCGTCCTATACCCAAGCTGGGCCGACCGCAAACAGAGGGTTTGATGTTATTGCATTTGGTACGGCGAGAGCATGGCCCGTTGCGAGCAGCTCGCGAACCAAACTGACACGAGCGCGAACATGAAGCCGTTGGCAAAACCGTTGGCAAACTGCATCGCACCGCGCTTCCACCACAGCAGACTGCGATGAAGCACGCCGTCCGAAAGCACCATGAACAGGCCCATGGTAAACGGAATAAAGCACATCACGGCAAAGGCCGAGAACACGCCCGAGATGGCCGAGAGTACCAAAAACGGCGCCACGATGCCCATAAGGTAAAAACCGGTACGAGCTTTGCCTTCCAAGCGCTCGGCCTCAACATGGGCGCGGCCGACCAGGTCGCCGCCCGCGGCACCGTTGGTGCCAGCATGACCCATGCCGCTAATGCGGACCTCGTCGCCATCGTGCGTGCCGGCAGGAAACTCAATCGTCTGCTCGGAGGTCACACGAGTTCGCCCGCTGCCGCCGCAATCGGGACAGGGGTCAGCGACGACCTTGCCGGAACCGCCGCACTCGGGGCAGACCGACTGGAACGTGCCCGCGCCAAACAGGAAGGACAGGTCGACGTCGATGTGGCCGCGGCCACCGCAGCTCGGGCAGGTATGCGCATGCTCAGACGAAACGGAGCCCGAGCCTCCGCAGTGACCACAGGTATCGAAGCGCGTGTAGCGGACGGTCTTGCGGGCACCGCCCTTGGCCTCCTTGGCGTCGAGCTTAATATCGACGACCACGTTGGCGCCGTTCTCGGGATTGTAGGCAGCCTGGCCGCGACGCTGCTGGCCCCAGGCACCACCAAAGGGAAAGCCGCCCTCAAAGGGATTGCCATAGCCCGTGTTACCGGCGTAGCCGCCACCATAGGGCGAAGCCGTAGGAGCACCGGCGAAGGGATTGCCAGAACGCATGGCGTCGTAGCGCGCACGTTTTTGCTCATCCGAAAGCACGGCGTAGGCCTCGGAAACCTCTTTAAACTTTTCCTCGGCATCCGGCTCTTTGTTGACGTCCGGATGGAGCTTGCGGGCCTTTTGTTGGAAGGCCTTTTGAATATCACGCGAGGTGGCGTCCTTGGAGACACCCAGAATCTCGTAGTAATCTTTTTCGTTCATCGTCGCCATGCGCGGCAACCTCCTGCTCACAGCAGCGTATATATTCCGGTAATTCTACCCGAGCGGCCTAAGCTAGATCCCAAAACAGCTCGAACAGAACATTTCCATCGAGCCAGCCCAGGTGGGTCGGCGCCAGACGAGCTCGAACATGGCCCGCGACGACATCTGCCGAAGTAAAGGGTCCCTCATGGACCCCGAGCGTCTCAGGCACCCAAGTGGCAAGACCCAATTCGAGCGCGCGATCGCAAGCGGCTGTCAGCCCATCGGCCGGGATGACACGAGCTGCGCGAACCAACAGGTCGGACGCGACACCGCGCGTCATGCGACAGGCGAGCATCAGGTCTTCGGCCGCAGCCTCGCGCTGCGACAGATGTTCGGCCTCGAACGCCGTCGCGTCATCGTCACGTTGCACCAGACGCACGCGGTACGCATCGCCTCGAGAAGAAACACCGGGGAACAAACCTGCAAGACGGTCGAAATCCGCGGCGTCGAGCATGCCCGCGGCAGAACGCCCCAGGCCCAGGTAGCCCCGTCCGGTCCAGTAGGCAATGTTATGGGCGCACTCATGGCTGTCGAGCGCGTAGCTCGCCACCTCATACGGGTGATAGCCGGCGGCACCCAGGAGCTCGCGTGCCACGTCCATGCATGCGGCCTGAAAATCCTCATCAGGCTCGAGCGACTCGTCACGGCACGCCATGCGATAAAGGGGCGTCCCCTCCTCGAGCGTGAGCGGGTAGACCGACACATGATGCGGAGCCGCCGCCAGCACGCCATCGAGCGTGCGCTTCCAACTCGCTGCGGTCTGCCCGGGAAGTCCGCACATAAGGTCGCACGACACGTCGAGCCCAGCGTTCTTGACCGTCGCGATGGCGGAGAGCGCCCGATCGGCATCGTGAATGCGGCCGATGGCGGTAAGTTCGGCGTTATCGAGCGTTTGCACGCCCAGAGAGACGCGTGTGACACCAACCTTGGCAAGCGCAGCGGCAAGCTCGGCGGTCAGCGATTCGGGATTGGCCTCGCAGGTAAACTCAACGGGGGCGCACCACGCACGAATACGCCGCGCCAGCTCCACCAGGCGCTCCCCCGCCAGCGACGGCGTACCGCCGCCAACATAGACGGTGCGAATCTGGTCGAGGGCCCCAGCCTTGCCAAAAGCATCGAGGCGCGCGTACAACTGCTCAAAATAGGCATCGAGCGCAGCGCTCAGGTCGCACGGAGCAAAACTGCGCGAGTCAAAGTCGCAGTACCGGCACTTTTGGGCGCAAAACGGCACGTGCACGTACAGTGCGGTAACGGCCACCCTTAAGCCTCCAGAGGATGAGGGGGCACCGATTCGCCGGCGGCAAGGGCGGCCTCGCAGGCCACCACATCGCGCTCGATCTCATCGACCAGTGCCATAAACTCCTCGTAAGTGGAACAGCGCACCACATGGGCACGCCAAGCGGCGGCATGGGGCATGCCTTTTAAGTACCAGCTTGCATACGTGCGGGCACGCGACATGAGCGGCAGGAGCTCATGTGTCAGCGTTAGGTGCTCACGCAGGGCGTCCAGGCGCTCGACGGAGCTACGCGCCGGCACCGGCGTGCCATCGAGCGCAAGGGCGCGAGCATCACCGAACACCCACGGATTGCCGTAGATGCCGCGCGCGATAAACACCGCGCTGGCACCCGAGCCTTGCAGATGCTCAGCAGCGTCCTCGGCCGAGAACACATCACCCGAACCAATCACGGGAATCTCGACGGCGTCGGCAACCTCATCGACGACAGACCAATCGGCCTGGCCCGTATAGAGCTGCGTGGCACAACGACCGTGCACGGCAACTGCAGAGGCGCCCGCCCCTTCAAGCATCTGGGCAAACGTTGCGGCGTTGCGGTCCTCGGCGTAAAAGCCCTTGCGGATCTTTACGGTCACGGGCACGTGCGCCGCGCCCACCGTGGCCTCGACGATCTTCTCGGCCAAATCGGGCGTGCGCATAAGGGCAGAACCCTCGCCCTTGGTGACAACCTTGCGGGCAGGACAGGCCATGTTGATATCGATGAGCGACAGGCGATCGCCCACACGCTCCTCGACGGCGGCGACGGCACTCGCAAACTGATCGGGCTTGGAACCAAAGAGCTGCACGCAAATCTGCTGCTCCTCGTCGGCCGGCAACACCAGGCGCCACGTCTTGTTGCTGGCATAGGCAAGGCCTGCAACGCTCACCATCTCGCTGTAGGCAAGGTTGGCACCGCGGCGGCGGCACATGATGCGATAGGCGGGGTCGGTCACGCCCGCCATAGGAGCCATAAGGAACGGCTGCTCGGCATAGGCGCCCAGCAGCCGCTTGCTGTATTCAGAAAGCGCCATAGACCTACTCGTCCACCTTGAGGATCGCCATAAAGGCCTCCTGCGGGACCTCGACCGATCCGATGGCCTTCATGCGCTTCTTGCCCTCTTTCTGCTTCTCGAGCAGCTTGCGCTTACGCGAGATATCGCCGCCGTAGCACTTAGCAAGCACGTCCTTGCGACGCGCCTTGACGGTGGAACGGGCGATGATCTTGTTGCCGATAGCACCCTGGATAGGAACCTCGAACAGCTGACGCGGGATGATCTCCTTGAGCTTGTCGCACAGGCCACGGGCCAGACCATAAGCCTTATCCTTGTGCACGATAAACGACAGCGCGTCCACTTCGTCGCCCGAAAGCAAAATATCGAGCTTCACGAGCTCGGAGGGACGGTACTCGTTGAACTCGTAGTCGAGCGAGGCATAGCCCTTGGTGCGGCTCTTGAGCTGATCGAAGAAGTCCAAGATGAGCTCGGCGAGCGGCATATCAAAGCGCATCTCGACCGATTTGCTCGTCAGGTGGATCATGTCGGTCGTGACGCCGCGGTGCTCGATGGCGAGCTGCATGACGGCACCCGTGTACTCAGGCGGGCAGATGATCTTTGCCTTGAGGTAGGGTTCCTCGATACGTTCGATGCGCGTGGCCTCGGGAAGGTCCTGCGGGCTGCGGACATCGATCATTTCGCCGTCGGTCTTGTAGACGTGATAGTCGACCGAGGGACTCGTGGCAATGAGGTCCAGGTTGAACTCGCGCTCCAGGCGTTCCTTGACGACTTCCATGTGCAGCAGGCCCAGGAAGCCCACGCGGAAGCCAAAGCCGAGCGCCACCGAAGTCTCGGGCTCCCACACCAACGACGGGTCGTTGACGTGCAGCTTATCGAGCGCGTCACGCAGGTTCTCGTAGTCCTTATTATCGATCGGGAACAGGCCCGTATAGACCATGGGCTTAGCCTCGCGGTAGCCGGGAAGCGGCTCGGGGCAGGGATTCGACGCCCACGTGAGGGTATCGCCCACGCGAACGGCCTCGGGGTCCTTCAGGCCCGTGACCACGTATCCGACCTCGCCGACCGTCAGCGCGTCGACCGGGGTCTCGGCGGGACGCTTGACGCCCACACCATCGACCAAAAAGTCGCCCTTTGCCTGCATCATGCGCAGGGTATCGCCCTTTTTGATGGAGCCGTCAAAGATGCGCACCGTGGCGACGACGCCACGATACTCGTCGAAGTACGAATCCAGGATGAGTGCCTTGAGCGGCGCGTTCGCATCGCCCTTGGGCGGAGAGATCAAAAAGACAATGGACTCCAGCAGATCGTGGATGCCCTCGCCGGTCTTGCCCGAGACACACACGGCATCATCGGCAGGAATCGCAAGATCATCCTCGATCTCGGTCTTAACCTCGTCGGGATGGGCCGAGGGTAGGTCGATCTTGTTGATGGCCGGCACAATGTCCAGATTGGCGTTCATGGCGAGCGTCGCGTTGGAAACGGTCTGCGCCTCGACGCCCTGCGTGGCGTCGACGACGAGAACCGCGCCCTCACAGGCTGCCAGCGAGCGCGAGACCTCATAGGTAAAGTCAACGTGGCCCGGCGTATCGATCAGATTGAACTGATACGTCTCGCCATCGGCGGCGTCATAGGACACGCGAACGGCATTGGACTTGATCGTGATGCCGCGCTCGCGCTCGATATCCATAGTGTCGAGCAGCTGCGACTCCATGTCGCGCTCGTCAACGGTATGGGTGAGCTCGAGAATGCGGTCGCTGATCGTGGACTTGCCATGGTCGATGTGCGCAACAATCGAGAAGTTGCGGATGTGGGAAATGTCAATTGAAGTATTCATGCGGACTATCT
>CAUHIY010000045.1:0-14127 GCA_959606405.1 uncultured Collinsella sp.
CTACCTGCCCGACATGCTCGAAATCCTCAAGGGTCACGGCCAGGCAGTCTCCATCTTCCACTGCGACGACTACCGCGACGGCCTGGGCGTCAACAGCCGCATCCAGCTCGCGCAGCTCACCGCCATCGCGCGCGACCGCATCAACGAGCACTGGATGGCAGAAGGCGTCACGTTCATCGACCCCACGCAGGCCTGGATCGGTCCCGACGCCACCATCGGCCGCGACACCGTCGTGTGGCCGCAGACGCATCTGATCGGTCACGTCACCGTGGGCGAGGAGTGCCAGCTCGGCCCCAACAGCCGCCTCACCGACACCACCGTCGGCAGCGGCTGCATCATCGATGAGACCATCGCCATCGAGGCCGTCATCGAGAACGGCGTCGACTGCGGCCCGCGCGCCTACCTGCGCCCGGGCACCCACATGCTCGACGGCTCCAAGGCCGGTACGCACGTGGAAATCAAGAAGTCCACGATCGGCGAGGGTTCCAAGGTGCCCCACCTGTCCTACATCGGCGACACCACCATGGGCTCCGGCGTCAACGTAGGCGCGGGCTCTATCACCTGCAACTACGACGGCGTCCACAAGCACAAGACCGTCATCGGCAAGGATGCCTTCATCGGTTCTGACACCATGATGGTCGCGCCCGCCCAGATTGGCGACGGTGCGCTCGTGGCCGCCGGCTCCGTCATCACCAAGCCGGTCCCGGCCGACGCACTCGGTCTGGGCCGCGCCCGTCAGGTAAATATTGAGGGCTGGGCCGCCGATTATCGCCGTCGTCTGCACGAGGACGACGAGGCATAACGTTTCACCAAGCACAAAAGGAGCTGTTCCATGGGGACGGCTCCTTTTTCTATCGTGACCTGCGCGACCGGATGAGTGGTCGGTTCGTGTCCGTTGACGGTAAAGACGTTATCAAGACCCGATTAACCCCGCCGCACGGTTACAATGCAAAAAGGCATCTATATGGCATTCGATGTATAAAGGAGAAGGGTAATGCCGATTAATGATCCCGAGAAGTCGGAGAATATGCGCAAGTCCATCCGCGTGTATTCCGGTTCCTCCAACCGTCCCCTCGCTCAGAAGATCGCTGAGTACCTTGGGGTCGAGCTTTCGGGCCTTACGCTAAAGCAGTTCGCCAACGGTGAGATTTACGCCCGCTACGACGAGACCGTCCGCGGCGCCGACGTCTTCCTGATTCAGTCCGTGGCCGGCGGCAACGTCAACGACATGCTCATGGAGCTGCTCATCGCCACCGACGCTGCCAAGCGCGCATCCGCCCGCTCCATCACCGCCGTCATCACCCACTACGGCTATGCCCGCCAGGACCGCAAGGCCGGCCCGCGCGAGCCCATCACCGCCCGCCTCGTCGCCAACCTGCTCGAGCGCGCCGGCGTCGACCGCATCATCACCCTCGACCTGCACCAGGGTCAGATCCAGGGCTTCTTTGATATCCCGGTCAACCACCTGTCCGCACTGCCGCTGTTTGGCCAGTACTACAACGCCATGAACTTCGACACCGACAACCTGGTTGTCGTCTCCCCCGACGTGGGCCGCGCCAAGGCCGCCAAGAAGCTGTCCGACATGCTCGGCTGCGACCTGGCCATCGCCCACAAGGGCCGTCCGCGCCACAACGCCGCCGAGGTCATGGGCATCATCGGTGACATCAAGGGCAAGACCTGCATCATCAACGACGACATGATCGACACCGCTGGCACCCTGTGCGCCAACGTCAAGGAGCTCAAGGCTATGGGCGCTGGCGACATCTACGTCTGCGCCACCCACGGCATCTTCTCCGGTCCGGCCATCGAGCGCCTGAACGATGCCCCCATCGTCGAGTGCGTCGTCACCGACGCCATCCCCGTCGAGGTCGGCGGCAAGATCAAGACTATCTCGGTCGCCGAGGAGTTCGCTCAGGCCATCTCCGCCGTTTACCACGAGGAGCCCGTCTCCACGCTCGTCGGCGGCGACTTCGCGCTGTAGTCCAACGCGCATCGCATCATCTTTGATGCTTTTAAAGGGTCGGAAGCTCGCTTCCGGCCCTTTTTCTATCCCTCGCCAACCTTCCCTGGACAATTGGTTCAGATACGTATTTTTTAAAGCCCCAAAGGGCCGTTCGGAGCCTTCTGAGCTCCCCGGCGGATGCCATGCCGCCCAAAGCTCATCGTTTTCGAGTACAACCGCCGCATATTTACCCTCAAATCACCCTCGAAGGCCCTTAGAAACGCCTCGAATGCCCGTCGCCTTATACGTATCTGAACTAACTGTCCAGTAGCTATCGTCAACCTTCGCGGCAGAGCTCAATTTCCTGCAATCCCCTCAACCGATTCCACCGATTTCATAACACCCAGCCGTTCATGGCGCACAGCGCCCCGCTGAGCGAAAAGAACGGTATGGCGGTCGCATTCTGCCGCCAACTTAGTACGTTATAGCTATGACGACCGTGATTTCACATTTCTCCGCCCTCCGCGCAATTCGTCGCGCACGACGGGCGTACTCTGCCCTACCCTGGGACTCCGTTGATAGTGAACAGCAAGCACAGGCCTTGGCTAGCTGCATTCCCAATAATGACGCGATAGACTTTGGCGCACTTTCGATACTCGACGCCTGGAATGAAGATGATTCCGAACTACTCGATCTTCTCGTTTCAAACGAAGACAACAGACGCCCCGACAAGCGACTTCTTCAGCATATTCTCTCCGCTCCGCTTCCTGAAGGTGCAATTATGCACGTCGAGGCCGACATCTACGCAACGTCTCCTGCCATGACAGCCATGCTTTGTTCTAAAAATGAATCGGTCGCCAAAACCTTGATGCTCCTTATGGAGCTGCTCGGAACCTACTCCCTTCCGCCCGAGGCAACCTACCCCATCGCCTATGACGACATCTGGCCCAAGGGCGATAGCTGCGCAGCGACGGGCGATCTTGATTGCCTGGGCGGCCAGTCGGCAGCCAAACAGCAGAACGAAACCCGCTACGAACAGGCGCACTACAAATGCGAGCCCGCCACGACCATCGAAGATCTCGAGGCGGTCGCGCGCTTCGCCAAAAGTAGCTCATACACCTCGTTTCGCACGGCAGTCAAGCTTGCCCGACCCGGATCTGCATCCCCAGCCGAATCCCTAATGTTAGCCGTTCTCGGAGCGCCCATGCGCTTTGGCGGATTCGGATGTTGCAGCCTGCCCATGGGAGGCCTGCTACTCAACTATCGAATCGACTTCGACACTCTTGCGGTTAACATGTCCTCCGGCATCCCTTACGCCATCTGCGACCTATATTGCCCGGCCGCCGGAGTCGACAACGAATACAACGGAATTGGGCATGAGCTTCAAAACGCTCGCATCCACGATGGCAATCGAAATAATGGCCTCAAGGCAATGGGCACCCACGTCCTGGTTATCAATCGCGACCAAATGAAAGACCTTGTTGCACTCGAAGCCTTCGCCCAAACGATGCATCGACTCGCAGGAGTCCGATTCCGATATCGCATCAAGGGCTATCGCAAGCGTCAGGCCGCTTGGCTCAACGCTCTGCGGGCCGGAATCGGCCTTGCGCCGGTCTAAACGGCGAATCACCCGTGCGCCGTCGAACAGGGCTGGACAGTTAGTTCAAATACGTATAAATAGACACATTGAATTAGGCTGTTTTGCAGCTATCTCTATACCATTCGCCCTATTTGAAAGCGGGGTAGACTTCAAAACAGCGTCATATGGACTAACTAAAGTTCCAAAACAACGTATCGGCATTGAATTGAGCAATTCGAGTCCTCAGAACTTATACGTATCTGAACTAACTGTCCACCTCGGATTTTGACGGCCGTCCAAACGCCCCCAAACAACCTCAATTGCCCTCCATTTGACAGCGGCAACAGGGTCGCTCACCATAGCAGGCGACAAATCAACGAAAGGATGAACATGGCAGCTGCACAGCCGCTTAAGATTCGCATGGTTGCCGGACTTGGCAACCCTGGCGATGAGTATGCCGAGACCCGCCACAACGCCGGTTTTAAGGCGATCGACGAGCTGGCCCGTCAGGCCGGCGTCACGTACTGGAAAAACCAAGCAGGCGCCGAGGTCGCGCTCATCAACATCAACGATGCCGAGGAAGAGAACGGCAAGCGCCAGATTGTACTGGTCAAGCCGCAGTCGTACATGAACACCTCGGGCGGGCCCATCTCCAAGCTCTGCCGCGAGTACAAGATCAAGGCCGAGGAGCTGCTCGTCATCCACGACGAGCTCGATATTCCCGCCGGCGACGTGCGTGTTAAGGTGGGCGGAGGCCATGCCGGTCACAACGGCCTGCGCTCCATCATCGACAAGATGGGCAGCCGCGACTTTAGCCGTATCCGCACCGGCATCGGCAACCCTCCCGGCAAGATGGCCGTGGCAGACTACGTGCTCAAGCAGCTGCGCGCCCGCGAAGCCGAGGATTTCCAGGACACCTGCGCCCGCGCCGCAGATGCCGCCGGTCTGGCCATCGTCCACGGCGTAATCTACGCCCGCGATCACGTAAACGGCGCCGCTTCCGCCAACGGCAAGCACTAAAACCTACCATTTAGAGATGTTTATTTTGGCAGGTTTCATCTGCGGAAACGCCGCGGCGGCTGCGTCGCAATAAACCCTGTGCCGCTATACATATGCAACGCTCCAAAGGGGGCCGGCCTCACCGAAGCGCGAGGCCGGCCCCCTTTGCCGTTTTGCCTGATAAAACCTGCCAAAATAAACCTCTCCCCCTTTGGCAGGTCGAAGTGGATAAACCCTGCTCCCAACCGCCGAAGACACACGTAAGTGACATGTCCATGAGGGTATAATTTGCACCGTATGTCTGCACAACGCCTGTGCGCGTACGGTTTTATTCGGGCTACCGTCCATTTCCGTGGAGGCACGGTTCGGCGGCCCTAACAAGAGAGGGGTTCTATGTATAAGATCCTGGAGAAGACGCAGTTCTCGGAGAAGGTGTTCAAGTTCCGCATCGAGGCGCCCGCAATCGCCAAGCATGCGCACGCTGGACAGTTCCTCATGGTCCGCGCCAACGAGACGGGCGAGCGCGTCCCGTTTACCCTGGCCGGCTGGAACGGTGACGAGGGCTGGGTCGAGTTCATCTTCATGGTGATCGGCAAGACCACCGAGATGCTGTCCACTTACGAAGCCGGCGAGTCGCTGCGCGACGTCGTGGGCCCGCTGGGCGTTCCCACCGAGATGGCCGAGGGCCCCTGCGCCGTCATTGGCGGCGGCGTCGGCCTGGCAATTGCCTTCCCGGTCGCCAAGCACCTGGTCGAGACCGGTCACGAGGTGCACGCCATCATGGGCGCCCGCACCAAGGACCTCCTGCTCATGGAGGACCAGTTCCGCGAGCTCCTCGACGAGGACCACATCCATATCACCACCGACGACGGTTCCTACGGAGAGCAGGGCGTTGTCACCGCTCCGCTGGAGCGCCTGCTGCAGGACAAGGCCGTGAGCCAGGTCTTCTGCGTCGGCCCCGTTCCGATGATGAAGTTCTCGACCCTCACCGCCCAGAAGTACGATACCCCCATCACCGCGTCGCTCAACCCCATCATGGTTGACGGCACCGGTATGTGCGGCTGCTGCCGCGTCGAGGTGGGCGGCGTGACCAAGTTCGCTTGCGTCGACGGCCCCGACTTCGATGCCACCCTGGTCGACTGGGATGACCTTCGTGCCCGCCAGGCCGCTTACCGTTCCGAAGAGGGCGAGTCCCTCAAGGCCTATGAGGAAAAGAGCTGCGCATGCCACTAGTTAACGGTCGTTTCGTTGCCGATATGAAGTCGCCCCGCACCCCCGATAACGAGGAGCCGGCTGCCGAGCGCGCCTGCGACTTCCGCCCCGTCGACAAGGGCTTCACCGAGGAGATGGCGCTGGCCGAGGCCGAGCGCTGCCTCAACTGCAAGAAGCCGTTCTGTGTTGAGGGCTGCCCCGTCAACATCAACATTCCCCGCTTTATCGAGCAGATCCGCGCGAAGGACTTCGGCGGCGCTCTCGATACCATCCGCGAGGACTCCATGCTTCCCGCCATCTGCGGCCGCGTCTGCCCGCAGGAGAACCAGTGCGAGGGCAAGTGCATCCGTGGTAAGAAGTCCGAGCCCGTGGCCATCGGCCAGCTCGAGCGCTTCCTGGGTGACCGCCCCGAGCTCGCCTCCACGCCCAAGATGGCTCCCAAGAACGGCAAGAAGGTCGCCGTCGTGGGCTCTGGCCCGTCCGGCATCACCTGCGCCGGCGAGCTCGCCCGTAACGGTTTTGACGTCACCGTCTTTGAGGCCTTCTTCACCGGCGGCGGCGTGCTGGTCTACGGCATCCCCGAGTTCCGTCTGCCCAAGGCGGTCGTCAAGCGCGAGATTGACGGCCTGGAGGACATGGGCGTCAAGTTTGAGTACAACTCCGTCGTGGGCAACATGGCCACGGCCGAGGAGCTGTTCGAGCAGGGCTTCGACGCCATCTACGTGGCGACCGGCGCTGGCCTGCCCAAGTTCCTCAATGTCCCCGGCGAGAACCTGCCCAACGTCTTCTTCGCTAACGAGTACCTCACCCGCGTGAACCTGATGAAGGCCAACAAGTTCCCCGAGTACGACACCCCCACCAAGCACGGCAAGAACGTCGTCGTCTTTGGTGGCGGCAACGTGGCCATGGACGCCGTCCGTACCGCCAAGCGCCTGGGCGCCGAGCACGCCATCATCGCTTACCGCCGTACCGAGGATGAGATGCCCTGCCGTCGTGCCGAGCTGCACCACGCCAAGGCCGAGGGCGTCGAGGTTCTGCCGCTCGTTTCCCCGCTCGAGTTTGTCGCTGGCGAGGACGGCTCCGTGTGCGCCGTCAAGGTCCAGAAGATGGAGCTCGGCGAGCCCGACGAGTCCGGCCGTCGTCGCCCGGTGCCCATCGAGGGCGCCATCGAGGAGATCCCCTGCGATGTCGCGATCTCGGCTATCGGCACCAACGCCAACCCCTTCGCTGCCAAGATCGGCGGCAAGATGGAGCTCAACAAATGGGGCTACATCGTCGCCGACGAGGAGACCGGCCAGACCACCGATCCCCGCATCTGGGCCGGCGGCGACATCGTCACCGGTGCCGCTACGGTCATTCTGGCGATGGGCGCCGGCAAGAAGGCCGCCGCTTCCATCACCAAGAGCCTGCTGGGCGAGTAATCACCCGCAGCGCTAGCCATCAAACGGCAAAGTCCCCGTCGAGCACACGCCCGGCGGGGACTTTTTTCTATGCCGGTCGACCGACCACCACAAAGGCGCCTGTCCCCTTTGTGGTGGTTTTGGTCGGTTAAGATTCGAGCTGGGCCACTTTGTAGCGGTAGGCAGCGGCAATGACGTCTTTACAGCCCTCGCGGCCCAGCTTGGCGCGGTTGACTACGATATCCTTACCGCTCGTCATCTTCCACTTTCCGGCACTGTAGCGCTTGTAGAACGCCTCGCGCGCCTTCTGCTGCTGCTTGACCAGCTTGGCGCCCTTCTTTTTGTTAAGGCCGCGCTTCTTGCGCACGATCTCGACGCGATCCTCAAAGGGAGCGGTCACCAGCACGGCAATGTGGTTGGGGTTGTTGCGCAGCAGATAATCGGACAGACGGCCTTCGATAATGCAGCTCTCGGTCTCGCCCAGATCCAAAATCACCTGGCTCATCTTTTGGAACAACTTGTCCGAGTACGAGCGCGCGTCGTAGCGGTCGGGCAGAAACGCCATGTTCTCCACAGCCAGACGCTCGTCATAGGCGGCCATCTTATCGAGTGACTCGCCCGCACGCAGCGACGCGCGCACCAGCAGCTCGTTGTCGTACAGTGGAATCCCCAACTCGTTGGCGAGGATGCGTCCGATCTCGTGGCCCTCGGCACCAAAGTCGCGCGCGATGGTAATGACCACAGGACTCTTCTTGTTCTCCAGATCGCTCATCGCGATTCCTTTCTCTATGTGACAAAGGGGCTGTCCCTTTGCCACATTCTACGCTGCCACCATTCGCCTCTGATATGCCCTCACCAGCAGCGAGATACCAAAGTTGAGCACAAAGTACATCGCAAACACCAGGCCGTAGAGCATAAGCACCTGCGACAGGTCGATTGCGTGGGCCATCACGACGTTTGCCGTGTACATGAGCTCGGCCACGTTAATGCCCGAAAGATACGAGCTGTCCTTGATGACGGTCGTGCACTGGCTAAACAGCGCCGGAATGATCGTCTTAAATGTCTGCGGCAGAATGATGTAGCGCATGGTGGCAAAGAAGCCAAAGCCCTGGCTCTGCGCTGCCTCAAACTGGCCGCGCGGAATCGAGTTGAGGCCGCCGCGCACAATCTCGGCCATAACAGCGCTGGTAAACAGCGTAAAGGCGATGGTCGAAATCACAATGTCCAAACCCTGCACCGTAAAGTAGATAAAAAGGATCCACAGCAGGTTCGGCGTGCAGCGGAACAACTCGATATAGGCGCTCACCAAAATACGGAACGGGCGGGGCGCGTAGCTTTTAACGAGCGCCAGCACCGTGCCAAAGATGAGCGAGAAAAAGATCGACAGCGCCGAGATCTCGATCGTCTTAACAAAGCCGCCCCAAATGTAGAGCAGGTTGGTCGCGTTGAAGATTTCCATGCGCTAGGCCTCCTCTACGTTGTCGAGCCCCAGCTCGGCCAGGCTCACGCCGCGCGGACGCTCCTTGGAGCGGCGCTCGAGCCACTGCACCAGCATGGCGAGCGGAAAGCAGATGATAAAGTACATAAGGCAGCAGACGATGTATCCCTGCAGGTAACCGTACAGACTCACAAAGTTGTCGGAACGGTACATAAGGTCGCCGCCGGCCACAAGTGCCAGCACCGACGTGTTCTTGACCAGGTTGAGCGCCTGGTTACACAGCGGCGGCAGAATGATCTTGAATGTCTGGGGCAGCACGATGTACCAATACGCCTGCGCACGGGTGAAGCCCTGGCTCTGGGCCGCTTCCATCTGACCGCGCGGAACCGCCTCGATACCAGTGCGGATGACCTCCGAAATGTAGGCCGCGTGATACAGGCCCACACCCAAGAAGCCCAGCACGAACGGCGCGATGCGCACCGGCTGGTCGGCACCGGTTATGGCCTGCAAAAACTGCGGACCGGCCATGTACATAAAGAGCACCTGCACGGGCAACGGGGTGTTCTGGTAAAACTCCACGTACACGCGGCTTATGGTGCGCAGCACGCGTGAACGAGTGGTTGAGAACACGCCCAGCAGCGTGCCCAGCACCAGCGACAGCAGCAGACCGGCAACGACCACCTGTAGCGTCACACCAAAGCCCTCCCAGAAGGGCCCCATGTTTTGAAATGTCGTCGACCAACGGTCGGCGTCAAATAATCCTTCGAGCATTCGATTCCTTCCTTGGACGATGCGCCTATACAAGACCCCAGGTCTTGACCTCTTGGTCGAGCCAACCGTCGGCCAGGCGATCGCAAATCACCTGATCGACCACGGCCGAAAGGTCGCAGCCCTTCTTGGTCGCCACGCCGTAGCCCTGCTCGCCAAACTTGACCTCGGGCTGCAGCAGCTCAACGGTCTCGTTCATGTAACCGGCCAGCGTGGAGCGGTCCATGGCAAAGACATCGATATTGCCGGCGTCGAGCGAACTCTTGATGATGGGGTAGCCGCTAAAGGCCCTAAACTCGGGCTTGCAGCTAAAGCCGTTGTCCTTGATCATCTGCTCGATCAGGCCCTGCGTGGTAGCACCCTGGCTCACGCCGATGACCTTGCCGTCCAGGTCCTCAATCGAGGTAAAGCCCGAACGCTTCTTGACCATGAGTCCCACGTAGTCGGTGCGGTACGGCGTCGAGAAATCCCAGCTCTTCTTGCGCTCGTCGGTGATGGTGTAGGTCGCCGCGACCACGTCAAGCTGGCCGTTATCGATCAGCGGGCCGCGCGTCTTGGGCGTTACATCGGTAAACTCGACAAGCTCCTGGGCGCGGGCCTCCTTGTAACTCACGCCAAAGACGGCAGCAGCGATCTGGTAGCACAAATCAACTTCCATGCCCTCAAAGCGGCCCTTGGCGGTGTCGTAATAGCCATAGCCGGGAACGTCCTTCTTAACGCCGGCATTCAGATGGCCACGCGACTTGATGGCCGCAAGCTTGGACCCCTTGTCGGAGCCCTCGCTGCTGGTGGAGTTGCCGCAACCGGTAAGCGCGGTCCCCGTCAGCGCAAGCATACCGGCGCCCGCCAGCTGCAAAAAGTGACGGCGCGACACGGCCGCCCTCGTCATATCCGTCATGTCCATCACCGCGCCTAGTGCAGAATCTTGGACAGGAACTCGCGGCAGCGCGGGTTCTCGGGGTTATCGAAGAAGTGCTCGGGCGTGCCCTCCTCCAGGATGCGGCCGTCCTCCATAAAGATGACGCGGTCGGCCACCTGGCGCGCAAAGCCCATCTCGTGCGTCACGCAGATCATGGTGATGTCCTCCTGCGCGAGCTCAATCATAACGTCAAGGACTTCCTGGACCATCTCGGGGTCGAGTGCCGAAGTCGGCTCGTCAAACAGGATGATGGGCTGCTTGGTGCACAGGGCGCGGGCGATGGCAACGCGCTGCTGCTGACCGCCCGAGAGGTTTTGCGGATACTCGCCGGCCTTATGCGCCATGCCGACGCGCTTGAGCGCGGCGATGGCGATCTCGGTCGCCTCCTCCTTGCTCTTCTTTTGCAGCTTGATGGGCGCGAGCGTCAGGTTGCCCAGCACCGTCATGTTGGGATACAGGTTGAACTGCTGAAACACCATGGAGCTGTACTTGCGGGCCATCTCCAGGTGATTCTTTTTGGTGAGCGGTGTGCCGTCGATGACGACCTCGCCCGACGTGGGCTCCTCCAGATAATCGACGCAACGGATGAGCGTCGACTTACCCGAGCCGGAAGGCCCGATCATTACGAGCTTCTCGCCGCGCTTGACGGTGAGATTGATATCTTTGAGCACATGCAGGTCGCCAAAGTACTTGTTGAGATGCTTAATCTCGATCATGTCTGCCATGAATGTCCCTTCCCTGCGATTACACGAGTTGAACTATTGTACGGAAAGAACCACGTTCCCGCAGCCCACACTACATTCCCGTAAAGAACCCGCAACCTTCCGCCCACTCATTGGGGACAGACTTAAATGAGTACCCAATGAGCGGGTACTCATTTAAGTCTGTCCCCAATGAGTGCCCTTCAGTTGCCATCCAAAAAAGGGGCGCGACCGCAATGGTCACGCCCCCTCAACATCAACTATATGCCGCTCGGTCCCTACGCAAGCTTTGCGCCGACGATCTTTGCCGCGGCCGGCTTATCGAAGTTGCCGCCGGTGGCCTTGCCGAGTGCTCCCATGACCTGGCCCATCTGCTTCTTAGACGTGGCGCCCAGCTCGGCGATAACCTGCTCGATCAGGGCCTCGAGCTCCTCGCCCGAAACCTGCGCGGGCAGCAGGCTCTCCAGAATCTTGACCTGCTCGGTCAGGTTATCGGTACGCTCCTGGTCGGTACCGGCCTTGATGGACATCTCCAACGTCTCACTCGTCTGCTTAATCAGACGCTTGATCATGCTGTTGACGTCTTCCTCGGTCACATCACGGCGCTCGTTAACCTCGATGTTCTTCACCTCGGCCTTAACCTGGCGAATGATGGACAGGCGAACCTTGTCCTTGGCCTTCATGGCCGCGATCATTTCCTTCTGCAGCTCTTCGTTGGTCATCTGCAAATCCTCTCTAATAGCGTGGGCGGCACTCGCGCGAGCACCGCCCCATGATTACTCAGTCGTCGACGAATCGTCGGTCGAACTCTTAGTAACGCCCTTCAGACTCACGTTATAGGGTACGTCCTTGGGCATGGGGTTGACGGTAATGTCGGCGTCCTTCTTGTACTGCTCCAGCCACTCACTGTACGCGGTGCTGGCCGCTTGCGTCTTCACCACGTTGGAGACGTACTTTTTGATGGCCTTGGGCACCTGCTTAATGTCATCAACCTGGCTATCGACATGGAAGTAGTCGGTGCACTTGATGATGTGGTAACCATAGGTCGACTCGATGACTTCGCTCACGTCGCCCTTGTTGAGCCCCTCGAGCGCCGTCTGGTAGCTGTCGACAAAGGTGGTGAGCTTATCCCAGCCCACATCGCCCTTCTTCTCCTTGGAACCGGTGTCCTCGGAGTACTGTTCAACGGCGTCCTCAAAGCTCAGCTCACCGGAGTTGATCTTGTCCAGGCACTCCTGTGCCTTGGCCTTGGCGGCGGCCTTGTCCTCGTCGGAAGCGTCGGAATCAACCTTGATCAGGATGTTCGACGAGCGACGGGCGTCGTTGTAGCTGGACAGGTTTTCGTTGATGTAATCGACAATCTCGCTGTCCTTGGGCTTGCTCGTGGGCGCGACGGCATCCTTGAGTTTCTGCTGCGCCAGACTCTCCTTGAGCGAATCCTTGTAGGTATCCTCGGTATAGCCGTAGGTCTTGAGGGTCTTCTTAAAGGCCTTGGCACCGCCCGCGCTCTTGCACGCGTCCTTCCAAGCCTTCTCGACCTCCTCGTCCGACACCGTCACGCCGTTCTCCTTCTGTGCCTGCTGAAGCAGAATCTGCTGCGTGTAGGAGTCGATGAGTTGCTTGCGGTACTTCTTGGGCGTGAGGTCGTTGTCGACCAGATACTGCGCCCAGTCCTTGTCCTTGGTGTAGCCGTAGGACGTGCGCATGCTCATGATCTGCTTGGTCACGGTGTCCTCGGTGAGGTTGGTGCCGTTGATGGTAGCAGCCACGCCACCAGTGAGCTTGTAGCCCGAGGTGTCCTCGGCCTGCGACATAAGGCCGGAGCACGCCATCGCCGAGACGGAAAGCAGCATCGCCAGCACGCCGATGACCACCAGAACGATCTTGACGGTCTTGGACACGCGGGTCTTGCGCTGCTTCTTGCGAGAGTTGGAGGCGGCGCGAGCCTGCTGCTCGGGCGTCGGCTCGGGTGCGGGATTCTTTTTCTTATTTGCCATAGTTGGCCTTTCGCATAACGAATCGAACAAACGCCATTGTGTCACAACGCAGCCCCCGCGGCACGCTTGGTGCATTGGGGACAGGTTAATCTGCACCATTTTGGTGCAAAGGGGACAGCCCTGGCAGCTGGCACCTTAGAAGTGGCGGCGGATGGCGTCGACCATGCCCTGGGACGTGGTCTGGCCGAGCACGTCGGCTGCGGCATCGGCGTCCATAAAGATGTTCATGAGCGCCTGCAGGGCCTCGACCTGACCGCCCGGCTCGGCGATGCCCAGATTGATGACGATCTGCGCCGGCACCGGAGCGCCCATGCCAGCCATAGCGTTAAATGTCACGGGCGCGGCGGGCTTCACCACCGCGATATAGGGCTTGGCCACAAACCCCGGATCGGTATGCGGAATGGCAATGTTTGCCGCCGGCATGGCAAGACCCGTGGGATAGGCATCCTCGCGCGTGCGAACGGCGTCGAACCAACCGTCGGCAACGTAGCCGCGCGGGGCAAGCTCGCCCTCAAGCCGCGCGAACACCTCATCCGGCGTCGCACACTCCCAATCAAAAAACACCAGCTCAGGCGTAAACAGCGCTTCGTTATCCGCCATGCGCTCACCTCTCTCACCTAGTCACCTGTGACGTTCTTGAATGACTAGTCGCTAACGAACGTCGCAGGTGACTACCCAAAACAAAAGGTGGCCACGCGCGCCTTGGCGCCAATGACCACCCTGACTACTCGGCTAAATTGTACTGTGCGCCGCTAGCCGCGAGGCGCGTCAATTGCCACCTTGCCGCTCTCCAGCACGTGAACGCGGCCGTCGGCGAGCATTTGCACGACCTCGGGATACAGCACGTGCTCAATCGCGTGGATGTGCTCCTCGAGCGTGTCGACATCCCAGCCCTCCTCGACAGCCAGCGCACGCTGGGCGATGATGGGACCGTTGTCGTAGACCTCGTTGGCAAAATGCACGGTCACGCCAGTTACCTTGACGCCGCGCGCAAAGGCATCGTCAATCGCATGCGCACCGGTAAAGCTCGGCAGCAGCGCCGGGTGCAGGTTGACCACACGATTGGGGAATGCCGCCAGCAGTGGCGCGTGTACCATGCGCATGTAGCCGGCCATGACCACATACTCGCAGCCGCGCTCGAGCAGCTCGTGCGCGATGATCTCGTCGGCGGC
>CAUHIY010000046.1:0-13300 GCA_959606405.1 uncultured Collinsella sp.
AGGTCGGCCCCATCAAGAAGGCATGCGGGCTGATGAAAGTCTCGAAATCCGGTTTCTACGAGTATCTCGGCCGGAAGAAGTCCGACGCCCAGATAGAGCGGGAGGCGATCGAAGGTTTCGTCGTCGAGGCCTTCGAGCGGCACAAGGGCCGTTACGGCTACCGGCGCATCAACCGCGAACTGCGAAAAAGCGGCATCGTCGTGAGCGAGAAGCGCGTGCTCCGCATCATGCAGAAGCTCGGACTTGCCGGAAAGGGCGCGACCCGAAAACACCGCATCCAGAAGAAGGTCGAGCCGGGAGACCCTCGGTTGAACCTGGTAGAGCGCGCTTTCACCGTGGGCGAGCGCAACAGGCTTTGGGTGGGCGACATCACCTACATACCCACAAGCGAAGGGTGGCTCTATCTCGCAGCCGTGATAGACGCCTTCTCCCGCAAGGTCGTGGGCTGGTCGATGTCCGAGCGCATCACCGAGAAGGTCGCGATCGACGCGATGGAGCAGGCGGTCGGCAGGGAGGGTCCGCCAGATGACGGCAGCCTCGTCTTCCATGACGATCAGGGCGCGCAGTACACCTCCCGTTCATTCCAGCGGTGTCTGGACTCGCATGGCATAGTCCAGTCGGTATCAAGGCCCGGCACGCCGCTGGACAACGCGGTGGCCGAGTCGTTCTTCAAGACGCTGAAAAGGGAATTGGTGAAAGAGAGGAGCTATGGGACGAGGGACGAGGCCAAGCAGGACATCTTCAAGTACATAGAGCTCTATTACAATAGGGTGCGCATGCATTCCACCCTGGGCTACATGTCTCCAGTGGAATACGAGCGGCAATACGCTTGAGGATCCTTAAAAGAAAGTCCAGTTTATCCTTCCCACTCCAAAACCTCCCATTTCCCGATGTCCAAGAAATGGGAGGCAGTTCACAGGCACCTTTGTGGTGGTTTTAGGCGAGGAGATCGGGGAACCAGGTTGGTTTGGGTTGGTTGGGCGTGCGCTCGGCCAGGACCAACTCCATCCAGCACATGTCGTACCAGCGGCCGAACTTTTGGGCACAGCGATCGAAGGCGCCCACCAAGCGATATCCCATATGGGCATGGAAGTCCTGGCTATTGTGCGTTAGATACTCGTCGTCCTTGTCGTGCGGCACGGCGATGAGCGCGCACATATTGGTGATGCCCATCGCGATCAGGCACTGCTTGAGCGCATCGTGCAGCTTGCGACCCAGCCCGCCATGGCGCACATCGCGTGCCAGGTAGATCGACGTCTCGACCGACCAGTCGTATGCCTCGCGGCTGTTAAGCGGACTCACGTAGGCATAGCCTACCGGACGCCCGTCCAACTCCATCACCAAATACGGATAGCGCTTGAGCGTACGCTCAATACGCCCGGCGAACTCCTCAACGCTCGGCACCTCGTATTCGCAGGTAATCGCCGTCTGGCGCACATACGGCTCATAGATGGCAAGCAACGCCGGCGCATCATCGGGCGTCGCCAGGCGAATCGTCGGCTCGGACATCTCGGTCATACAACCCTTCCCCCTCAAAAACAGAGGCCGCCTTGCGCCAAACCCAGCGCAAGGCGGCCCCCCGTCATTACATCAGGCTACAGGACAGCCGCCAACGCGTCGATATCCTCCTGCGTCGTGGCCCAGCTGGTGCAAAAGCGCACCACCGTGTGGGTCTCGTCGTACTTTTCCCAGTACTCGATCGCCGCATGCTCGCGAATGCGCGCCATGTCCTCGTTGGGCAGAATCACGAACTGCTGGTTAGTCGGCGTCTCCAAGAAGAACCGGTAGCCGTGCTCGTGCAGCACGCGACGAAGCGCCTGCGCGGTTTCGATCGCCTGGCGACCAATCTCAAAATACAGGCCGTCGGTAAAGAGCGCCTCAAACTGCACGCCCGTCAGGCGGCCCTTGGCCAGCAACGCACCGTGCTGCTTAATACGCGGAATGGGATGCGCCGGAGCGTGCATGCCGCAGAACACCACAGCCTCGCCGCAGAGCGCGCCGCACTTGGTGCCGCCGATGTAGAACACATCACACAGCTGTGCCAGCTCGGGCAGGGTAATATCGCACTCATCGGACGCCAGCGCATAGGCCAGGCGGGCGCCGTCCACAAACAGCGGAATCTCACGCTTCTGGCATACCGCATGAATCGCCGCGAGCTCGGCCTTGGAGTACAGCGTGCCGTACTCGGTCGATAGGCTCACGTACACGGCGCCCGGGAACACCGTGTGCTCGTAGCTCTCGTTTTCGTAGAACACCTGGATATAGTTCTCGAGGTCCTCGGCGTGCATCTTGCCCTCGTAGCCGGGGATGGTAAGCACCTTGTGGCCGCCAAACTCGATGGCGCCCGCCTCGTGGCAGGCGACGTGGCCAGTCTCGGCAGCAACGACGCCCTCGTAGGGCGCAAGCAGCATATCAATCACTGTCGCGTTGGCCTGCGTGCCGCCCACCAGGAAAAACACGTCGGCGTCAGGCGCCTGGCAGGCCTCGCGAATAAGTTGCTTGGCACGCTCGGTATGTGCATCGGTACCGTAGCCGGGCTGCGGCTCCATATTGGTGTCGACGAGCGCCTGCAGCACTGCCGGGTGTGCGCCGTGGGAATAGTCGTTGTTGAACGCGAGCATGGCAATCCTCTCTTACCGGGTATCGGCCAGATGATTCAAACGGAGCTATTGTACGCCGCTGGGATAGGCAATGCGCGCGGCAAGGCACTCAAGTGCCAGTACCAGAGCAAAACCGCAGCTCACGTCACTCAAAAAGTGCGCTCCGATCACGATGCGGCCAAACGCGACGAGCGCCACGACCACAGCCGCCGTCCAAAAGACCACACGACGGCGCGACGGCTTTTCCTTAAAGGCTGCCGCGGGAAGCCCGGCGAGCATAAGGCCGATCGCCGCATGCGCCGTGTGTCCGCTCGCAAACGACTTGAACCCGTCCTTGATCACGCCGGCGGCGATATAGGTCCACTTGTCGGGATTGCCGATCACCCACCACGGCTGAAAATTGAGCCCCGGCGTGACCTCGATCACGCGCATGCGCGGGCGCGACCACAGTGGCTTGACGATCACGTTGAGGATGATGGCCTGAGCGATCCACACGGCAAGCACCATCAACGCCCAGCGCGTGAGTTCGTCGGGCTCGGTCGTGCGCGTGAGGCGATAGACGATAAGGTTGGCAGCGATGACCAGCACAAACGTCAGCACCAACTGAGCCGCAATGAGTTTACCGCCAACCCTCAGGGACGAAACGATCTCGTAGCCGGTCAGGCCAACGTTGACGAGGATGCCGAGCGCGGCAAGCCATTTGCTGCCCCTGGAGTCGGGACGCACCGCGCGCACGAGCATAACGCCCGCGATGCTCGCCGTCAGCTCAAACGGCAACTCGCCAGCGGCCTCGATAAAGCGGCCGTACATGCTGCCGATGTTGAACAGCGCGCTCGAGATCTGATAATCGAAGAAACTGCCCACGCCCAGACAAAGACACAGGACAACCGCGATAGCGGCGGCGTCTTTCTTGTAGATGTACCCGAACATGCTTTCCTTTCGATGGGGCTGGAATCAACCTGCGAGGTGGCGGGGCAAAGAACAACTGGTAGCTCTGCCCCGCCACGCCCCCTACTTGTTAGTCATCGTCGCTCGCGCCTAATTGCTGCAGCAGCATGAGTGCCGCGGCCACGGGGCCGGTGCCGTCGTTGGCGTCGAGACCGCGACCCAGGCCGCTGCCCGCGCCGGCGCCCGCCTTGTAGGGCACCGATAGCTTGCGGCTCTTGGGGAAGTTCACCGCGCCATAGCGATTCTTGAACTCAAAGGCCACCTTCTTGGGAACGTCAACCCCCAGGAAGGTAATGCGTCCACCACTGAGCGTGACGCTCTCGAGCCCCAGGCGCTCGCCGCGAATACGGATGCGCGCGCGGTTGAACAGGTTGAGTCCCGCCAACGGCAGTTCGCCATGCGCGGCCTCGGTCTCCTCCTGCACCTCGTCGATACTCTCCAGGTCCTCAGCCGCAGCGAGCTTGCGGTACACGAGCACGCGCTGGTCCACCGCCGGCAGGTACTCCTCGGACAAGAAGTAGTCGGCCGGCAGGTTAATGCCCACGCTCGCCGCCTCCACGCCGGCATCGTCGTCGCCGCGCGCCTCGGCCACGGCCTGTCCCAGCATCTGCGTAAACAGGTCAAAGCCCACACTCGACAGGTTGCCGTGCTGCTCGGCGCCCATGAGCGAGCCGGCACCACGGATCTCCAGGTCACGCATGGCGATGCGCATGCCGCTGCCCAGGTCCTGGAACTCGGAAAGCGCGGTCAGGCGCGCCGTTGCCTCCTCGGTGAGCGGCAACTCGCCCGGGAACATAAAGTACGCGTAGGCCTGCGTGGCAGAACGGCCCACACGGCCCTTGAGCTGGTAGAGCTGCGCCAGACCCAGGCGCTGCGAGTCCTCGATGATGAGCGTGTTGGCCGTTGCGTTGTCGATGCCGCTCTCCACGATGGTCGTGGCGATAAGCACGTCAATTTTCTTGGTCGCGAACTCGATCATCACGTCCTCGACCTCGCGCGGGCTCATCTTGCCGTGCGCCACGCCCACGCGCGCCTCGGGCGCGGCCTCGTGCACGCGCGCCACGGCATCGTCGATGGTCTTGACGCGGTTGGACACGTAATACACCTGACCGCCGCGGCCCACCTCCAGGCGAATCGCCGCACTCACCACGTCGGGGTCGTACTCCCCCACGTGCACGATTACGGGGCGGCGCCCGGTCGGCGGCGTGGTGATCAGGCTCATATCGCGCACGCCGCTCGTGGCCATCTGCATGGTTCGCGGAATCGGCGTTGCCGAAAGCGTGAGCACGTCAATCTGCTCGCGCAGGTTCTTGAGCTGCTCCTTGTGCTGCACGCCAAAGCGCTGCTCCTCGTCGATGATCACCAGGCCCAGGTTCTTGGGGTTCACATCGGCCGAAAGCAGACGGTGCGTGCCGATAAGCACATCGATCGTGCCCTCGGCAAACGCCTTGAGCGCGCGCTTTTGCTGCGCCGGGGTGCGGAAGCGGCTGAGCACCTCGACCTCCAGGCCAAACGGGGCAAAGCGCTCAAAAAACGTCTCGTAGTGCTGTTGGGCCAGAATGGTCGTGGGACAGAGCACCATGACCTGGCGGCCGGAGTCTACGCACTTAAACGCCGCGCGCAGGGCGACCTCGGTCTTGCCGAAGCCCACGTCGCCGCACAGCAGGCGGTCCATGGGCTTGGGCGCCTCCATGTCGGCCTTGATGTCGGCGATAGCCTCCAGCTGGTCGCGTGTCTCGTCGTAGGGGAAGCTCTCCTCCATCTCGATCTGCTCGGGCGTATCGGGCGGACAGGCGATACCGGTAATCGACGAGCGGCGTGTATACAGGTCGACCAGGTCAAACGCCAGCTTTTTGGCATTCTTGCGCGCCTTGTTGGTGGCACGCGTCCAGTCGGCGGTGTTGAGCCTGGTCAGGCGCGGCTTGTCGCCGTCGGGGCCAACATAGCGCGTGATGCGGTCGACCTGCTCGAGCGGCACGTAGAGCTTGTCGCCGTCGGCATATTCCAGCAAAAAGTAGTCGCGCTCCTTGCCGCCCACTTCCTGGCGCGCGATCTCGCTAAAGAGCGCGATGCCGTGAGTGGCGTGCACCACGTAGTCGCCCGGCTTAAACGGAAACGTGATCTGCGTAATGTCCACCTTGCGGCGGCTGCGCGCGCGGTTGGCATCCATACGGGCGTTGAGGTCGGCGATCGAGAACACGGCCAGGTTGGCATCGGGCACCACCACGCCCTGCGGCAGGGCGGCATCGACAAAGGTCACGCGTCCGCGCGAGATAGTGGGCACGGCAGCACCGGCGGCAGCCTGGGCCGCGCCCGCCTCGAGCGAGCGGGCGTTGAGCGCGTCAGCCTTACGCTCGCGAATTGCAGCATGAGCATCCTGACGGGCAGCACGATCGGCAGAATCTGCCGCCGCCACGCGCACGCGGTCGCCGATAGCGCCGACATTTTCGGGCGCCGCGGTCAGCGATTCCTCAAAGGTAATGCCCTCGTCGCCAAAGGTGAGCTCCATCGACTCGCGCGCACCGCGGTCGGGGATGGCAAACACGCAGGCGTAGCGCTTGCCCACGACTTCCTGAATGCGCGTCATAAAGCGATTGTCCGAGCCCGCAATGGCCGGCTGCTCAATCTTGAGCTCCGCCGTCACCGCGCCGCCGGCACGGATCAGGCTCACGTAGTTCAAGCGCTGCTGGGCACCAAAATCGAGCTGTTGAGCGCGCACGTACAGACCATCCAGGCGGTCAATCCCTGCCTCGCCGGCACGCGCCTCGATATCCTCGTGGGCGCGCAGGCAGTCGTCGAACAGCGAGCGCGGCTCGGACAGAACCACGAGCGCCTTGCCGCTCACGTGCGCCAACGGGCTTACGGTCTGGCCGTACATCACCGGCAAAAAGCGGTCGAGCTCGGGCGTGACGATGCGCGCATCCACCATCTCGAGCAGCGCCGCCAGTTTGCTGTCATCCTGGCTGGCGCGATAGAGCGCCACATGCATGTTGTGGACGGCCTCGTCGGTGAGTGCCAGTTCGCGGCAGGGAAAGATTTCGATGCTGTCCTCGTTGCCGATGGTCTGCCCCGTGGAGCTCACCATGCGGCGGATGCGGTCAATCTCGTCGCCGAAGAACTCGATGCGCACGGGTGCCTTTTCCTGTGCGGGGAACACCTCGACGGTGTCGCCGTGAACGCGAAACAAGCCGGGCGCATCGGCGGCGCCGGCATTGGTGTAGCCCATGCCCACCAAGCGCTGCGGCACCTCGTCAAAGGGAATCTCCTCGCCCACCGCAAAAGTAGTGGACTCCCAGTAGCGGCTCTCGACCGGCGGCACGCAGCGCAGCAGCGCGCGAGCCGAGGCGACCATGATGCAGTTGTCCCCGCGCACGATGCGCCCCAGAGCCTCGCAGCGCTGCGCCACCACGGCGTCGTCCGGCGCCTGCTCGCGCCACGGATAGTCCTTGCGCTCAGGAAAACGACACACGTGCGCCAGGCCCACGTAGGCGGCAAGGCTACGCGCGGCGCGATCGGCCGCATCCTCGCCGCTCACGATATAGACCGTCGGGCGCGGACGGCGCGCAAACTGGGCGGCCGCCATAAGCGTGCGGCCCGACTGCGACACAGCCAGCGTCACGTCCTCGCCAGCATCGAGCCCGGCCTCGACGGCCTGCAAGGCCTCGGCAGTGTAGAGCTGCGCGGCTATACGGTGAATGAGCATGCTGTTCCTCCGGCATTGCAACGCCAAAAGCCCGCCGGGGCAAGCTCGGCGGGTATGCGGCGGATTTCATTGCCTGTCATGGTAGCGCATGGAGAGGACTCCGGCTCAAGAGCAAACCCAGCCCCGCAAAAAACGCCAGACGAAGATGCGTTCCGCCCTACCCCGCTACGCGCACGCTGGGGCACAAATCTGCCAGCGGACACTCGTCACACTTGGGTTTGCGGGCGTCGCAGATCTCGCGACCGAAGGTGATCCACTGATGGTTGACCGACTCCCAATACTCGTGCGGCAAAATCTTGAGCAGATCCTGCTCGGTCTTGAGCGGCTCCTTGGCATGTGTCTTAGGACTCAACATCAGGCGATGCGCAATGCGGTTGACGTGCGTGTCCACCGCAATGCCCTCCACGATGCCATACCCCACGTTGAGCACGATGTTCGCCGTCTTGCGTCCCACGCCCGGCAGCTTCACGAGTTCCTTCATGTCGGCCGGCACCTCGCCGCCATAGTCGGCGACGATCATCTGCGCGGCCTCCACGGCGTGCTTGGCCTTGCTCTTATAAAAGCCGAGTGACTTGATGGTGTCTGCCACGTCAGCCACACTCGCCCCGGTCATGGCCTCGGGCGTGGGCCACTGGGCAAACAGCTTCGGCGTCACCTTGTTGACCTGCGCGTCGGTCGTTTGCGCCGAGAGCAACACCGCGATCAGCAGGCGGAAGGGATTCTCGTGGTCCAAAAAGCACTCGACCGGGCCATAGCGACGGTTGAGGCGCTCACACACCTCGATGGCGCGCTCGCGCTTGGTGGCATTGGTCTCGCGTGGCATAACGACTCCTTAGCTCAACGGCACAATAAACTAATGGGCACAATTGTCCCACGTCCGAGACGCTTACGCCTCCAAGAATGCGCCGGTCTGACGGCTCCACAGGCTCGCGTACTCACCACCCGCCTCGACGAGCTGCGCATGCGTGCCGTCCTCGACGATCTCGCCATCGGCCAGCACCACGATGCGGTCGAGCGCCGCCACGGTGGACAGGCGATGTGCCACCACAATGGAGGTGCGGCCGCGCATCAGGTTCTCGAGCGCCTCCTGCACCAACGCCTCGGACTCGCTGTCGAGGGCAGAGGTCGCCTCGTCGAGCACCAGAATCGGCGCGTCGGTTAGGATGGCGCGGGCGATAGCCACGCGCTGACGCTGGCCGCCCGAGAGCTTGACGCCGCGCTCGCCCACCATGGTGTCAAAGCCACGAGGCAAGCGGTCGATAAACTCGGTCGCATTGGCCAAGCGAGCCGCCTCGCGGATCTGCTCGTCGGTGGCGTCGGGGCGGCCGTAGGCGATATTCTCGCGAATGGAGCGATGGAACAGCAGCGCCTCCTGCGGCACGTAGGCAACCTGGCGGCGCAGGCTCTGCTGCGTGCAGCGCGAGACATCCTGACCGTCCACGAGCACGCGGCCGCCCTGAACATCGTCCAGGCGCAGCAGCAGCTTGGTGAGCGTCGTCTTACCCGAGCCCGATTTGCCCACCAGGCCCACGCGCTGGCCCGCCGCCACATGAAGTGTCAGGTCGTCGAACACGCTCTCGCCCGCCGCAGCGTCACGGTACGCAAAGCTCAGGTGCTCAAAATCAATCGCGCCCTCGGTCACTTTAAGCTCGGGAGCGTTCTCGTCGTCTGCCACCAGACGCGGCTCGTCCAGCACGCGCGTCATCTCGGCCGCATCGCCGAGCGCGCGGTTGATGCGCTGCATCATGGAGCTTACGTAGTTCAGGCGCATGGTGAGGTTATAGGTGTAGGTAAAGATCATGACGAGCGAGCCGGCCGAGATGCCAAACCACGCGTTGCCGCCCGCCACGAATACACTCACCACGGCCATGGTGATGACGATAAGGCCCGAGGTCGTAAAGTTGCGCTGCATCATGGCGTGCATCGAGACCGTCTCGGCGTCGCGCGCGGCACGATCGGCGGCATCGAACAGATCGCGCTCAAAGTCCTCGCGCCCGCAGGTCTTGACGGCCAAGATGTTCGTGACCGCGTCGGAGAGCACGCCCGAGAGCTTGTTCTGCGCGGCGGACGTCGCGGCCGAAAGCGGCATGATGCGCTTGTACATAAGCCAGACAAACGCGATGTAGACGACCATGATGCACACCAGGATCACGGTAAACGTCGGTACCACCGGGGCGAGTGCGGCCACGGTGCAGATGACCGAGGTGATGGTGGGGATGAGCGAATACACCGTCACGTCCACCAGCCCCGTGTAGCCGCTCATAAAACGACTCGTCTGGCTCACGAGCGATCCGCCAAAGCGGCTGGTATGGAATGTCATGGATTGGTTGGAGAGCGTGTCGAAGCATAGACGCGCCAGGTGATAGTTGCCTGCGATCTCGAGCTTGTAGACGGTGTAGTCCTGTAACTTGGAGAGGATCTGACCCACCAGGTTAACGAGTACGAGCGCCAGGATATAGGGGCCGAAGACCTCAAACACCTGGTCACCCGCCACGGGACCGGCTTGAACGCGGTCGACAATGAGGGCCATCACATAGGTATTGGCAAACGTCAGCAAAAAGATGTAGCCCGCCGACGAGAATACCGAGAGAAAGACGATCAGCGGCTGCGTGCGCGTGACACCCCAAAACCGCTGCAGCGTGCGGCGCACGGTGGAGCGGCTGAGCGGGCTGGTGCTTCTCTGAGACATGGGCTTCCTTTCGCGTCTGATAGGGCGAAACGCCATTGTTGCACATTGGAGCACGCTTCAGACAAGTGCGATACGAAAAGCGGTGGGGCACCCGCGTTTGCGCCGATGCCCCACCGTCTTGTTGCAATTAGTCCTCGTCTTCTTGGTCTGTGGGAAGGCCCGCGGGCGTGAGTCCCAAGATCTCATCGGCTTGGTCGGCGTCTTCCAGCGCGTCGATGTCCCTGAGCTTGCGCTCCATAACGTTGGTGCGCGTGGTGATGATACCCTCGACCGTTTTGCCCGCGGTCTCGATCTGCTGCTGGGCGCGGCGCAGCGCCTTTTGATAGCGCGGCAGCTCGGCCTTGACGGCGGAGAGCACGCGCAGTACATCGTCGGTGCGTTTTTGCAGCTTAAACGTTTGGTAACTCATCTGCAGGCTGTTGAGGATGGCCGCCATGGTGCTGGGACCGGCAACGTTGACGTGATAGTCGCGGCCCAGGGTCTCGATAAGCCCGGGGCGGCTGACGACCTCGGCGTACAGTCCCTCAAACGGCACGAACATGATGCCAAAGTTGGTCGTTGCCGGCACACTCAGGTACTTTTCGCAGATGTCCTTGGCCTCGCGCTTGACCATGGTGTCGAGCGTCTTGCGCGCAGCCGCCACGGTCTCCGCATCGCCCGACTCCTGCGCGTCGAGCAAGTGCTCGTACGCGTCGCCCGGAAACTTGGAGTCAATCGGCAGCAGCACGGGGTCGCCCTCGTCCACCGGCAGCTTGACGGCAAACTCAACGCGCTCCGAGGCGCCGGGCTTGGTGGCGACGTTTTCCAGATACTGGTCGGGTGTAAGGATGTCCGCCAGAATTGCACCCAGCTGTACCTCGCCCAAAATGCCACGCGCCTTCACGTTGCCCAGCACGCGCTTAAGGTCGCCCACGCCGGTGGCGATGGACTGCATGTCGCCCAGACCCTTGTACACGGCCTCGAGCTGGTCGCTCACCTGCTTAAACGATGCAGACAGGCGGTCGTTGAGCGTGCGGGAGAGTTTCTCGTCCACCGTCGCGCGCATCTGATCGAGTTGCACGTTGTTGTCCTTGCGGATGGCGCCCAGCTGGGCATCGACCGTCTCGCGCACCTTGTCCAGGCGGTGCTCGATGCCCTCGCGGTTGGCACCGAGCTGTTGGGCCGTCTCGCGGCGCAGGTCATCCATCCGGTCACCAGCTTGCGAAAACTCACGCGCGATGGTCAGGTAACGTTGCTGCTCCACGGCCGCATCTGTCGTCTGCTGCTGCGCGATGGCATTGGCCGTGCGGCGAGTTTCGGCCAGCGCGACGTTCAGGGCATCGAGCGCGTTGTTGGCCTGCTCGAGTGCTGCCAGCGTTTCCGCGCTACTGTCGCCACGCTCCCGCAACTCGGCACGCAGGCTCTTGAGCTGGAGGGCGCAAGCCACAGCAACCCCCACCGCCACCAAGGCGATCACAACAAGCACAATATCAATAGCAGACATAAACTCCGCCCAACAAACCCAATCGAGCACCGATCAAAACCGCGATCAATCTTACCCCGTCACACGCACGGATCACTCACTGCCTTGCAGACAAATTTCTCTTAGAGCCGCGGACGCTAAAACGCTAGCTCTCCCAGCCGGCGCGGATTGTTGTTATGACATCGCCTAGGCGCTGGCCGAGGGCTGACAGATGTTGGAGCACTTCGCCGGGCGAAGCACCGTTGAGGATGCAGGTGAGCGCATACGAGACCAAGAAAATCGCCGCAAGCCCTAGCGGAATGAGCACGATCATCGCCAATGTGCGCAGGCGCTGGCCCACGCGGCGACGACGCGCACGACGCTTGTCGAACGCGAGCTCCTGCGCATATGAATCTTGCTGTACGGAATAGGCCTCTGGCGCCGATTCGCACCCGGGCACAGCTGCAGGTACAACAGCGGGCACGACATTTTGCGCAAAGGGCTGGGCGGCTACCCCTTGCATTTGCATCTCCATGAGTCGTTGCTGCTGACGCAGCCTGCGCTCAGTTTGTTGCTGCGGAGTCTCAAGAAACAGATCCATGCTGGCCTCCAAAATCGGAGCATTCGACGCTTACGACCAGCATCCCGCACCGCCATGACCGCGACAACGCAATCGCCGGCAATAGCCACAAAGTTTCTTTTGCTCAAAAGCTGTCGAAAAGCTCAACAACTCCCCTACCAGCACTTTCTCTGAGCTTTTTTCGCCAGCAATCTTTTGGCCTTCCACCCTTACGCCAACTGACCAAAATCTAACCAAAAGCTTGACGAAAATTGTGGAGACCGGGACCCCACACAAAAAGTGCCGCCCCAAAGGGGCGGCACACAAACCAATCTATTAGCCAAAACTCGTTGGCAAGCCCGCGTCGTCAGACCCGCGGCGCATGCCTTTGCCTCGCGTGACTCTGCGAAGCCGTGAGCGAGAGGGAAAGGGATGCGCCGCGGGTCTGACGTCCGGAGCGGTGAAACCAGCAGTTGCCCTGCGCTCCGTGGTCGGTGAGGACAGACTACATGCCCGCGAGACCGCGGGCGGCGGTGGCGCACATAAACGCCAAGGCTAGAATCACGAGCGAGCCCGCGATGTCTGCCAGCACGCCCATTGCACGGCGTTCAAACAACCAGCTCTCAAAGTGCGGGGCGACGTTGCGCCAAACACGCCACAGCAAGATGCCCATACCGATGACGCCCGGGATATTGAGCAGTAGGATCTCGGAGCACAAAAGACCGATCAGGTTACCGGCGGCAAAGCCCGCATCACCCTCGCAGTATTTGCGGTAGACCATATACAGCATGTACGCCACAAACGGCTGCAAGCACGCAGAAATAAACGAGACCACCATCGAGGGGTCCTGCGAAAAGACCTCGGTGAGTTTATCGACACTCGTGGCGTCCTTCGAAGCCAAGAATAAACCGATAACCACAAGGGGCACCACGCCCAAAATTACCTCGACCAGAGTAAACAACTTGGCAGTCAAATCCTCACTAGCCGAATTCAAATGAGGCGCCCACTCAGGATGAGCATGCGCGCCGACTTTCTTGTCCTTCTCGGCACGATCGGCCTTTTTACCCTCGGCAACCCGACGACCAGGATCCTTGCGAGTTCCCGCCGCAGCAACCCGAGCCCGAGACTTCTTGCCCATAAAAAACACCCCATCAGGTAGTAGATAAACTAAAAGTCGCCACCCAGTGTACCCCCTAAACAACGGCGCCGCCCCAACCCGGAGCAAGCCCCGTCAACCAAATAACCGAACCATCAACCAAATGGCCGCAACCCAATCCCTATACAAAACGTGCCGCCCAAAAGGGGCGGCACACAAACTTCTAATCAGCTTTTCTGTAGCGAGCACGCGACGACCCAAAGC
>CAUHIY010000047.1:0-13108 GCA_959606405.1 uncultured Collinsella sp.
GTGCACAGGGTTACTCTCCAAATCGTCCTCGGACATGTCGGAGCCCCCGCTGCGCACTACGTGCGGCGGGGGCTCCTCCGTCCTGCGGAAAGATTTGGAGAGTAACCCTGTGTCCGGCCTGCGATAACTAAGGGGTCACTGCGTTTATCTTGAGGTGCTGCATATACAAAGCTGGAAGGGTCTGAATTGCGCTTTGTCGATATATGCCCTTTTTCCTGATGGGACCGTGCTTGAGGGGCGTCTTCATGAGTTGCGGTGAAATAGGGACTGTTTTACCAGTTAAAAGGTCTAATCAGTCCCTATTTCACCGCAACTGAAACAGGGGCGCTCTCCAAGAGAGCGCCCCTGCCGGGTTTCCATAGTTCTGGCGAAGCAGTCCTTGAAATCCGTCTTGCTTTAGCCCAAGAACTCTTTGGTGGTCGCCACGATGTTGGCGGCGTCCAGGCCATACTTGTGCAAGAGTTCGGCACCCGGGCCAGACTCACCGAAGGTGTCGTTGACACCGATCTTCTTGAGCGGCGTCGGGCACTGCTCGCACAGGACGTCGGCAACGGCGCTGCCCAGGCCACCGATCACAGAGTGCTCCTCGACGGTCACGACGTGGCCGGTCTTGGTGGCGCTCTTGACGATCAGGTCGGCATCGACGGGCTTGATGGTGTGCATGTTGATGACCTCGGCGTCGATGCCCTCGGCAGCGAGCTGCTCGGCGGCCTCGAGAGCCTCGCCGACCATCAGGCCGCAGGCGATGATGGTCACATCGGCGCCCTCGCGCATGACAATACCCTTACCCAACTCGAACTTGTAGGTCTCGGGGTCGTTGATAACCGGCGAGGCCAGACGGGCAAAGCGCATGTACACCGGACCGTCGCACTCGTAGGCGGCGCGCGTCACGGCGCGGGCCTCGACGTCGTCGGCGGGAACAATCACGGTCATGCCAGGGATGACGCGCATCAGGGCGATATCCTCGCAGCACTGGTGCGTGGCGCCGTCCTCGCCCACCGAGATACCGGCGTGCGTGGCACCGATCTTAACGTTAAGGTGCGGGTAGCCGATGGAGTTACGGACCTGCTCAAAGGCGCGACCGGCAGCGAACATGGCAAAGGTGCTCGCGAAGGCAACACGACCGGTGGTCGCGATACCGGCGGCAACACCCATCAGGTTGCTCTCGGCGATACCCACGTCGAAGAAGCGGTCGGGGCAAGCGGCCTTAAATTTGCCGGTCTGCGTGGCGGCGGCCAGGTCGGCGTCGAGGACCACAAAGTCATCGTGCTCGTTGGCGAGCTCGACGAGGGCCTCGCCGTAGCTTACGCGCGTGGCGATTTTCTTGACGTCTGCCATCCTAGAGCTCCTCTCCGGCGGCCGTGAGCTCTGCCATGGCCTGCTCAAACTGTTCATCGTTGGGGGCCTTGCCGTGCCAACCAACCTGGTTCTCCATAAAGGAAACGCCCTTGCCCTTCATGGTCTCGGCGATAATGGCGGTCGGCTGCCCCTTGGTGGCGCGAGCCTCGGCAAAGGCGGCGCGGATCTGGTCGAAGTCGTTGCCGTCGGCGAGCTCCACCACGTGGAACTTAAAGGCGCGGAACTTGTCGGCGAGCGGCATGGGGTCGTTGACCTCCTCGACGGGGCCGTCGATCTGCAGGCCGTTGTGGTCGACGATCACGCAGAGGTTATCGAGCTGCTGGTTGCCGGCAAACATGGCGGCCTCCCAGACCTGGCCCTCCTCGCTCTCGCCATCGCCCAGCAGGGCGTACGTGCGGTAAGTATCGCCCCAGTGCTTGGCGGCAACCGCCATGCCCACGGCGGCGGAGATGCCCTGGCCGAGCGAACCGGTAGACATGTCAACGCCCGGGGTGTCGTTCATGTTGGGATGACCCTGCAGGTGGCTGCCGATATGGCGCAGCGTCTCGAGATCCTCCTTGGGGAAGAATCCACGCTCGGCGAGCACGGCGTACAGACCAGGCGCGCAGTGACCCTTGGAAAGCACGAAGCGATCGCGATCGGCCTTGCGGGGATCGGCCGGGTCGACGTTCATTTCCTCAAAGTACAGATAGGTCATGATGTCGGCAGCGCCGAGCGAACCGCCCGGATGGCCGGACTTGGCAGCGTGCACGCCGGTGACGATGCCCTTCCTTACCTCGTTGGCAACCTTTTTGAGCTCTTCGTCGCTCATTGTGCCTTCCTTTCATCCTCATTAGACAAAATGCGCACGGCACCGAAGGTAATCCCAACACAGCCGCAATGCACGTACGTCATTCATTATGCTGGAAACTGATGGCTTTACCAGAGTTTTTATCATTATTTGAACAATTTAGCAGGCAGAACTGCTGATGAAACGGTTTATCAATGTGAACGTCTTTTGGATGGAACGCGGTCGCCCTACGCGCTAATGTCCTTGAATCCCTCGCCGAAGGCTTCCGTAACGTCAGCGACCGTCACAATGGCGTGAGGATCGCGCTCGCGCACGATCGTCTTGAGGGTATTGAGCTCTCGACGGCTCACGATGACCATAATCACCGGCTTCTCGGCACCCGAATACATGCCAGTCGCCTTAAACTTGGTACAACCACGACCCAGACCATACATGATATCGGCAGCGATATCAGGGAACTTATCCGAGATGATGAGTACCATACGGCGTTTGTTGCCGCCATCGACCACGGCATCGATCACATAGCCGCTAATGACCATCGAAAGGCCTGCATATAGTGCGTTTTCGATTGAAAAGACCGGAGCCGACAGCGCACACACGGCAACGTCGATTGCCATGACGGTCGAGCCCACCGGCAGCGAGGTGTTACGCGAAATGATTTGGCCAATCGTGTCCGAGCCGCCGGTGTTGGCGCCGGCACGCAACACCATGCCGTAACCGATGCCCGTAATAATGCCGCCCCACATGGCGGGAAGCATCAGGTCCGCATCCGCCAGAGGTGCTACAAACGGGGCGAACAGATCGGTAAAGAAGCCCAGCAGCACAAAGCCCGTCGCGGTCTGCACCACGTAGAACATGCCGCCCTCGCGCATAACGACCAGCAGCAGCAAGGCGTTCATCACGATGGTCTGGATACCGACGGGAAGCGACACGCCTCGCGCCGCGCCGACCGCCTGGATAATGGTGGCAAGGCCCGTAACGCCACCGGCGGCAAGACCATTGGGAATCAAAAACAGGTCGGTCGCGATGGCGGCCAAGGCACACCCCAACATGATCTGGGGCAGGTCGTGAAAGAAGTTCATCGAAAGAATGCGCTTGATGTCCAGACGATATGCCATGCTGCCTCCCTCAAAAAAGCGCACCCAAACGGATGCGCTTTGAACTTCTTCTTGTATTCGATTCTACCGATTCGCCGGACAAAAACCACCCCTGCGCAGGGTTTATTCTGGATACAAACCCGTCCAACCGTTGGGCTTAGCATCGGTTTGAAGCCGCCCGATGTTTTAGACCTCCGAGCCTTCTGCATCGGCGTTGCCGGTGGCCCAGCGATGGTAGCCAATAACAAACGGGTCCAGGTCGCCATCGTCAAGAACGGCCTCGACATTGCTGGTCTCCACGCCCGTGCGTAGGTCCTTGACCATCTGGTACGGGTAGAGCACGTAGCTGCGGATCTGGTTGCCAAAACCAATCGTGGTCTTGGGTCCGCGAATCTCATCGAGCGCCTCGGCACGCTTCTCGAGCTCAATCTCGTACAGGCGAGCCTTGAGGATCTGCATGCACGCGGCCTTGTTCTGGATCTGGCTGCGCTCGTTTTGGCAGGTGACCACAATGCCGCTGGGGAAATGCGTCACGCGCACGGCGGAGTCGGTGGTGTTGACGCCCTGACCGCCCGGGCCGCTCGCGTGGTACACGTCCACGCGGATGTCATCGGGACTGATCTCGATGTCGATATCATCGGGTAGCACGGGGATGACCTCGACGCCGGCAAACGTGGTCTGGCGGCGCTTCTTGTCGTCGGTGGGGCTAATGCGAACCAAGCGGTGGACGCCGGCCTCGGCGCGCAGCATGCCAAATGCGTCCTTGCCCTCGACGGTAAAGGTCGCGCGGTCGATGCCGATGACCTCGGCTGCGGGACAGTCGTTGATGGTGACCTTCCAGCCGCGACGCTGGCAGTACTTCATGTACATCTTAAAGAGCATGAAGGTCCAGTCCTGGGCCTCCAGACCACCCTGTCCGGGCTTGATGGTCACAATGGCATCGCCGTGATCGAACTCACCGGTAAACCAGCTCGAAAGCTCAAGCTCATCGATGGCCCGGGCCAGGCGCTCAGCCGTGGCTGTAGCCTCCTCGCGAAGGGCGACGGCGTCGGGGTCATCCCCCATCTCCTCGGCAAGCTCCAGCGCGGCGCGGGCATCGGAAAGCTCGCCGCGCGCGGTGTCCACGGCAGCGATATCTTCCTTGGTGCGCGCGATCTCCTCCATGGTGGCACGGGCGGCGTCGGCGTCATCCCAAAAGCCAGGGGCAACACTTTTGGCCTCGAGCTCGAACACGCGGGTACGCTTCTCGTCCAGGTGGAGATACGACTCGACCTCACCGAGCCGGTCCGCAAACGCGTCCAGCTCGGCGGGCGTTACCTCTAAAGCCTCAGCCATTAACGATTCCTGCCGTGGCAGTACTTAAACTTCTTGCCGCTACCGCAGGGGCACGGGTCGTTGCGGCCCACGTTGACGTACGGATCGTCGCTCTCGGACTTGCGATAGGTGGTCACCTTGCCACCGTTGTTGACGGCAGCCGGACCACCCTGGACAGCCATGCGGGCCTGCACCTGCGCCTGCTTGCGCAGCACCGAGCCGCCGTTGTCACCATCGACCTCGGCAGGACCGGAGAAGTGCGCACCCTCGAGCGCGGGCTCCTCCTTGTGCTCCACGGCACGCGGGGCAGCCTTGATCTCGATGCGCAGAACCGTACGCAGATAATCCTCGTACATGGTATCGACGAGTATCTGGAACGCGCCGTAGGCCTCGGTCTTGTACTCAACCAGCGGGTCGCGCTGGCCAAAGCCGCGCAGGCCGATGCCGGTCTTGAGGTAGTCCATCTCCTGCAGGTAGTTCATCCAGCGGGTATCGATGACGCGCAGCATGACCTGGGTGTTGAGCTCGCGCATCAGGTCCTCGCCCAAGCGCTCGGCCTTCATGTTGTAGCACTTCTCTACGTAAGCCAGGACATCGGCAGCCAGGGCCTCATAATCCTCGTCGGGGAACTTCGGCGTATCGATGTGGCCGGTGAGCTCCACAACCCACTTGCGCAGGCCCTCCAGGTCGCGCTCGCCATCGTGACTGTCCTTGGTGCAGAACTCCTGCACGCAGCGGTACACGGTGTCGTGCATGACCTCGGTGATGTGGTCGGTCAGGTCCTTGCCGTCCAGAATCTTATTGCGCTCGGCGTAGATGACCTGGCGCTGCTTGTTCATGACGTCGTCGTACTCAAGGACGCTCTTACGCATGGAGAAGTTGATGCTCTCGACCTTGTGCTGGGCGCTCTCGACGGCCTTGGAGATGATCTTGTGCTGAATGGGCATGTCGTCGCCCATGTCGGCCGTGACCATCATCTTGGAGACGCGGTCCATCTTGTCGCCGCCGAACAGGCGCATGAGGTCGTCCTCGAGCGACAGGTAGAACTGGGTCTCGCCCGGATCGCCCTGACGACCGGAGCGGCCGCGCAGCTGGTTGTCGATACGACGGGACTCGTGGCGCTCGGTTCCGATAACGGTCAGGCCGCCGGCGGCAAGCACGCGCTCGCGCTCGGCCTTGCAGGTCTCCTTGGCCTCGGCGTTAAACTGCTCGAGCTGCTCGGGCGTCACGTCCTCCATGGTCAGGCCCTCGTACTCCAGGCGCTCGCGCACCAGCTCGTCGGGGTTGCCGCCCAGCAGGATGTCGGTACCACGACCGGCCATGTTAGTAGCGATGGTCACGGCGCCGTAGCGTCCAGCCTGGGCAACGATGTGGGCCTCGCGTTCATGGTGCTTGGCGTTGAGGACCTCGTGTGCGATGCCGCGCTTGGTAAGGGCGGCGGACAGCTTCTCGGAGCTCTCGATGGAGACGGTGCCCACCAGGACCGGTTGGCCCTTGGCGTGACGACGCTCAACGTCGTCGGCAACGGCGTTGTACTTGGCCTGAATGGTGCGGTACACCAGGTCCTCGTGGTCCACGCGCTGCACGGGCTTGTTGGAGGGGATGACCTCGACGGGCAGCTTGTAGATCTCGCGGAACTCGGCGTCCTCGGTAAGCGCCGTACCGGTCATGCCAGAGAGTTTGTCATACAGACGGAAGTAGTTCTGCAGGGTGATGGTGGCGAGTGTCTGGTTCTCCTCGCGTACGAGCACGCCCTCTTTGGCCTCGATGGCCTGGTGCAGGCCCTCGGAGTAACGGCGGCCTTCCATAATGCGGCCGGTGAACTCGTCGACGATCTTGACCTCGCCGTTGGTGACCACGTACTGTTTATCGCGGTGGAACATGTACTGGGCCTTCAGCGCCTGCTGCAGGTGGTTGACCAGCTGGCCGGAGAGATCGGCATAGATGTCATCGATACCCAGGCGGCGCTCGATTTTCTTAAGGCCGCGCTCGGTGGCGGCGATGGTATGCTTGGCCTCGTCCATGACGTAGTCGCCCGTGGGTTCAGCATCCTCGGTGGCGGTGAGCATGTCGTGCGACACGTCCTCGCCGCGCTCAAGGCCACGCACGGCACGCGCGAAGTCCTTGTAGGTACTGGCGGACTTGGTGCCAGCGCCCGAGATAATGAGCGGCGTCCTGGCCTCATCGATCAGGATGGAGTCGACCTCGTCGACGATGGCGTAGTTGTGGCCGCGCTGTACGCGCTGCTCGGGACGGGTAACCATGTTGTCGCGCAGGTAATCGAAACCGAACTCGGAGTTGGTGCCGTAGGTAACGTCTGCCTGGTAGGCCGGACGCTTGAGCTCGAGCGGCATGTTGTTCTGGAGCAGACCGACGGTCATGCCCAGGTACTTATAGATGCGGCCCATCCACTCGGAGTCGCGCTTGGCAAGGTAATCATTGACAGTAACGACGTGTACGCCTTTGCCGGCAATAGCGTTGAGATAGCCGGCCAACGTGGAGACGAGGGTCTTACCTTCGCCAGTCTTCATCTCAGCAATGTGGCCCTCGTGCAGTGCCATGGCGCCAATGAGCTGCACGTCAAAGTGGCGCATGCCCATGGTGCGCTTGGAAGCCTCACGCACGGTGGCAAAGGCCTCGGGAAGCATGTCGTCGAGCGACTCGCCGTTGGCGTAACGCTCGCGGAACTTATCGGTCTGGCCGCGGAGCTCCTCCTCGGTCATCTTCTCAAACTGGGGCTCAAGACCGTTGATCTGGTCGACGATCTTGTAGTAGCGCTTAAGGTCCTTATCGGATCCAAAGGACAGCAGCTTTGACATGAATCCCATGTGGTTTTCCTTTTTGGCCATCGCCCACGCCGTGCAGCTGCGGGCGAGTTAAACACAGATGATTGTACTTTAGCCAAACAAGGCGCGGCCTATACGGTCGACCTCGACCGCCACGTAATAACTATGACCAACCTGCCACAATGGGACAGGTTTATTTTGGCAAGTTTTATCTGAGCAAACGCCGTCTCTCTGCCATTTGGTGCCACGGGGACAGGTTAGCTTGCACCAAAAAAAGAAAAGGGCCGCGCACCCAAACGGATGCGCGGCCCTTATGCCATGAATGCGAGCGATTCCGCGGCGAGCTATTTACTCAGCAGCCTCGGTGGTCTCGGCCTCGGCAGCGGCCTCCTCGACGGGAGCCTCTGCGGGAGCCTCGGCGGCCTGCTTGGCAGCCTCCTCGGCGAACTTAGCGGCACGCTTAGCCTTCTCGGCAGCCTTAGCCTCAGCGGCGGCCTTGCGAGCGGCCTCGGCCTCAGCAGCCTTGGCGGCCTTGGCAGCCTTGGCCTCCTCAGCCTTCTTGAGCTGGGCGGCAGCGGCGCCACCGAACTTGTCGGCGAAGCGCTGGACGCGTCCACCGGTGTCGACGAACTTCTGCTGGCCGGTGTAGAACGGGTGGCACTCGTTGCAAAGCTCAACCTTCATCTCGGACACGGTAGCGTGCGTCTTGAAGGTGTTGCCGCAAGAGCACGTCACCGTGCACTCGACATACTGGGGATGGATACCCTGCTTCATGGTAGGACTCCTTATTGGTCAGGCGCTGGTTACCGATCAGCGCATAAGGCGTCTTGGTTTCCGACCAAGACAACAAACTCGGCTATGGTACCACAGCGCCGCGCGTCCCACAAAAGGTTCACGGTCTTTGTGCAACACGGCGTGGCCAACCGCAGCGGACACGCACCCTGTTGCCCCTTCTCCCATGTTGCAGACGTGTAACGCCGCAGTAAGCACACCCCTTTTGGCGCCAGACAGGTACAATGATGAACACTGTACCGTAGCGGAGCGCCCGCGCGCGCCGCAACCACGCGAAAGGGTTTCCCATGGCCGAGATCTCGTCCTCCCGTATCGTCATCACCGTCCTTGGCAAGAACCGCCCCGGCATCGTCGCCGGCGTCACCCGTGTCCTGGGCGAGGCCAACGTCGACATCCGCGACATCACGCAGTCCATTATCGAGGACATCTTCACCATGACCATGCTGGCCGATACCGCCGAGTCCAAGCTCGACTTCGCTGAGCTGCAGAAGGCCCTGGCCGAGGCCGGCGAGCTTTCGGGCGTCAACGTGTCCATCCAGCGCGAGGACGTCTTTAACTTTATGTACCGCCTGTAGCGAACAAGCCGCTGGGGATAGCCTGACGCGCGCATGCCAATGCAAGCCACCCCGATGCGGCCCGGAGAGGAGCGCGCATGGCCTACGACGCCAAGAAAATCTATTACCGCTTCGATGACCACTTGAGCCGACTGGTTCTGGATTACGAAGCAAGCCGCCAGATTTCGTCTGAGAGCGAAAGCCTCTACCACGGCCTGCCGACCGACCCTTATGACGAGGACCTGTTTGTCGAGCACAATGTCAAGCGCGGCCTGCGCAATGCCGACGGCTCGGGCGTGGTCGCGGGCCTCACTCGTATCTCGGATGTGCACGGCTACAACAAGGTCGACGGAAAGGTCGTGCCCGATCAGGGCAAGCTCACGCTTCGCGGCTACAGCATCGAGGATCTGGTCAACAATGCCCAGGCGGAGAATCGCTACGGCTACGAAGAAGTCGCCTATCTGCTTATCACGGGTTCGCTGCCCAACAAGGAAGAGCTCGACGGCTTCTGCGAGCGCCTAGGTGCCTTTAGACATCTGAGCGACGAATACGTCCGCGAGTTCCCCATGACCACGGTGTCGTCGAGCATCATGAATGTGCTTCAGCGCGCCGTGCTGCTGCTCTACGCCTTCGACGCCGAGCCCGACGCCATTACACCCGAGCACGAAATCGACGTCGCCATCTCCATGCTCGCCCGTCTCCCCCGCATCGCCGCCTTCGCGCATATGGCCTCGGTCGCCAAGCGCCGCGGCTCCGAGGTTCATGTACCGCACCCCACACCCGGCCTCTCCACCGCCGAGACCATCCTGCAGGTGTTGCGCGGCGGCATGGCATTCACCCGCGACGAAGCCATGCTGCTCGACGTGATGCTCATGCTGCATGCCGAGCACGGCGGCGGCAACAACTCCACGTTCGCCTGCCGCGTGCTGTCCTCATCGGCCACCGACCCGTATTCCGCCTACGCCGCGGCTATCGGCTCGCTCAAGGGCCCGCGCCACGGCGGCGCCAATGCCAAGGTCGTGTCTATGCACGAGGACATCCGCGCGCATGTCTCCAATTGGGAGGACGAGGACGAGGTCGCGGCCTACCTGGGCAAGATCCTCGACAGGCAGGCCTTCGACGGCACGGGTCTCATCTACGGTATGGGCCACGCCGTCTACACGCTGAGCGACCCGCGTGCCGAGGTGTGCCGTCGTTACGCGCGCACGCTTGCCGCCAAGAAGGACCTGGGCGAGGAGTTCGCGCTCATCGAGCGCATCGAGCGCCTGGCACCGCAGGTGATGCGCGACCACGGCATGACCAAGCCCATCTGCGCCAACATCGACCTGTACACGGGCTTTATCTACAAGATGCTCGGCGTGCCCGAGACGCTCTTTACGCCGCTATTCGCCGTCGCCCGCATGGCCGGCTGGTCGGCGCACCGCATGGAAGAGCTCTTCTGCGCGCACCGTATCATCCGCCCCGCCTATCGTCCGGTGATCGAGCCGCTGGAGTACAAGCCGCTCGCCGACCGCTAGGACGCGGACCGTTATAGAACTCGAGCGTGGTCAGGGCATCACCGCCCTCGGCCACGCTTTTTATGCCAGTAGAAAGGGCTGCATCGAATGATTGTGTTTTCCGATATGGATGGAACGCTGCTGACGAGTGATAAGCAGATGAGCGACGCCACCTGGGCGATGCTCGACGAGCTTGCGCGCCGCGGTGTTGAGTTTGTGCCCTGCACGGGGCGCCCGCTGTCAGGCATCTTTGAGCCCATCCTCGCCCACCCCGCCGTACACTACGCGGTCTGCGCCAACGGTGCCAGCGTCTGGCAGCTCGACGCCGGTACGCCCATCGACGCCTCGCGCGCCACGTGCATCTTGAGCCGTCCGCTCGACCGTGGCATTGCCCACCGCATCCATCGCATTGCCGCCGGCCACGATGTGACCTTCGATATCTTCGCGGATGGGCAGTGCTTCCTCCCCCGCTCGCTATACGGGCGTCTGGATGAGTTCTGTGGCGGCGACCCCCACATCGCGGCTTCGCTCAAGCGCACACGAACACCGATCGACATGGATATCGACAGCAAGATCGACGAGGTCGAGACGCTCGAACGCATCGCCATGTACTGGCACGACCCGGCCGATCGCGACGCCATCGCGGCGGCGCTCGACACGCTCGAAGGCATTGAGGTCACGCGTTCGTACGCCATGAATATCGAGGTCATGGGCGAGGGCGCCACCAAGGGGACGGCCCTCACGTGGCTATGCGAGCACTTGGGCGAGCGTCTCGCCGACGCCTGGGCGTTCGGCGACAACATCAACGACATCCCCATGCTGCAGGCAGCGGGCCACGGCATGGCCATGATCAACGCCGAGCCCGAAGATCGCGAGGCCGCCGACGCCATCACCGAATACGACAACGACCACGACGGCGTCGCCCGCACCATCATGGCCGCCCTCGCCTAGTCATTGATCAATCATTGGGGACATTCTTAAACGACTAGTCACTGGGGACACTCTTCGCAAAAAGCTGCAAGGACTGTCCCCCACTGTCGGCAGAAAAGGAACGTCCCCATCTGCCGGATTAGGAGAGACTCTCCAGCACGCGACGGAGCTCATGCTGAACGGCGTGGTCGCGGTTGCAGCCTACGACGCGATCGGCCACCGCCTTGAGCGCGGGGCGCGCGTTTTCCATCGCGCAGCCCGTGCCGACAAAGCGAATAATCTCGTAGTCGTTCATCGAGTCACCAAACGCCATGACCTCGTCGCGTCCAATGCCGTAATGCTCCGCGAGCTGCGCGATACCCGAGGCCTTCGACACACCAGGCTGCATGGCATCGATCCACGCGTTGCCCGAAGGCGCAAAAGTAAAGAGCTGACCAAGTTCGCGCTGTAGCACGTACGCACTGTCCATAACCGCACTGTCGTCGCAAAAGATACTCGCTTTGATGATATTTACGTTGGGATCGGGCAGCTCCCAAATGCGCTCGGCATTGGGAAGGTCCTTATCGACCTCACGCACGAACTTGCACTCGTCATCGAGCAGGAAGGACTTGGTTCGGTCAAAGAGCGCAAGATGCAGATTGGGAAACGTCCTGACGGCCTGGGCGAGCCTTCGAATCGCCAGGTGGGAATACACCTCACGGTCTACCATCTTACCGTCGGCGTAGACCTGGGCGCCGTTAGCGGCGACAAAGTCCATCTTGTCGCGAACGGGCGCAAAGAACTCGCACAGGCGATCGTAGCGACGACCTGACGATGCGGCGAAATGCACGCCATGCTCGTGTAGCGCCAGAATCAGTTCGTAGGTCTCAGGAGGCACCTGGCCGTTTTCGTCAAGCAGTGTGCCGTCCATATCGGATGCAATCAGTTTAAACATAGAAAAGCTCCCTTCGGGCTTGTTGGAATCAAACGCGTATCCGATTCCAACGTACCCAAAGGGAGCTCAAATAAGACTCCGCGGGCGTAAACGTTACAAGGACCTGGCAAATAGCTCACACATGCCAGAGGTCCTACGGTCGCGGCGTCAGGCAGCCCGCCAAAGAGTGTCCCCGATGACTAGTCGTTTAAGAACGTCCCCGATGACTAGTCGGCGTAGGTGAAGGTTGTGACGTCGAACATGCCCTCGGGGCGGATGCGGAGCGTCGGGATGACCGGCAGGGGCAGGAAGATGATGCCCATGATGGGGTCGAGCGGCGGCTCAATACCCATGGCGCGCGCCTTGACCATAAAGTCGTCGTGCTGCGCAGCAACGTCCTCGGCCGTGCCTTCGCTCATAAGGCCACCGAGCGCCAGCGGAATACGCGCCACGACCTTGCCGTTGCGCACCAGCACGTGGCCGCCCTGGCCCACGGCCTCGACGGCAGCCATCATATCAGCCGCGCTGTCGCCCACCACGCACACGTTGTGCGAGTCGTGGCCGATCGTCGAGGCGATGGCACCGCCCGTGATGGTAAAGCCGCGCACCCAGCCGCGACCGATATGCTTGCCGACCAGGCCCAGGCCAGCGGGGCCGTCGCCATCGGCGCCCTCGGCCTGCAGCGACACGCCGCGGCCGTGGCGCTCGATCAGCATAATGCGGCGCAGGCCCTCGGCACTCTCGGGGCGAGCCATACCCGTGATGGCCTTACCCGGCACCACGTCGATCACGGCCTCGCCCGGCTTAAAGGCATAGTCGAACACGTCGAGCGATAGCTTCGGCAGTTTAACGGAAGCGCGCAGCTCATCGGCAAGGGCCGCAACCTCGGCCATCTCGGGTGCAATCTCGCCCACAAAGGTGCCGTCCTGCGCCACCAGAGCACCGGCGGCATAGACACGATGCGGAGCCTTGGCAAACGTCAGGTCATCGAGCAACAGCAGGTCGGCGCGTTTGCCCGGGGCGATCGCGCCACGGAGCTCATGCGGGTCGCGACAGCCGTGGTCCAGGCCAAATGCC
>CAUHIY010000048.1:0-12859 GCA_959606405.1 uncultured Collinsella sp.
GCATGGAATTGGCCCCGATCTGTATGTAGATCGCTACGACGTTGACAAGCAACAGCATGCCAATCGGACCGAAGCCGGACCCAAAATAGGAAACAACGATTACGCAACAAACCACATATGCAAGGCAGGCAGCGGCAGCAAGAACAAGTCGATAGCAAAATACATGCAGGTTGAAATACTGCTGGGCATCCAAAACGATTACGCAGTTAAGACAGTACAAAACGACACTCGACAGGATAAACGCGCCCAAAAGGGCAAAAGAAGACAGCACCACTCGCGCAACGATAGCGCACACACGCTTCCCTCCCCGAGCCTCCGACAACACCCACGGTTCCTCAATAAAGCCCGAACTGACAAAGCGCGGCACAATGCAAGCCGCGATGAACGGAAAGAACAATGCATGAGCCAACGGGGCTACGTTGAACAGCAGACCGCGAAAAACCTCTGCATTACCAAATAGAAGAACATCCTCTGCCGATAGCCGAAGCGTCGGGTCTGGGAAAAAGCCCAAGAAACTGTTCTCACGGAGGCTACAGAACCACATCGGGAAAGAATTAAGCTGCAATACCACCATGTATGCATAAATTACCAGGATTAAGGCGTACGCCCATTTGCTCACATGCTTCAATTCTGACTGGAGAAGTCTTTTAATCTGACGAGCCATTGAGCACACCCCCAGCACGAAAGCTCACGAGAGCGTAAATCAATACCGATAGACAGCTGGCTGCCACGCCATATCCCAGAAGCGTCAGCTGCCCCATATAGCTATACCCAAGGGCACATCCAACTCCAAGGTACGGCCCCGGAAGAAAGAAGATCCATCGCAAGGACGGTATGGGCGTCTGAAGGTAAGTTCCGTAGAGCGTCAAGCTCATGACAAATCCGATTATTACCACAGCCCCGCTAAATACAGCGCTGCCTGTGATCCGATAGATGGTCACCGTCTCCAGCGCAACCGATATCACCAATACGGCGTTGACTATCATTGCGGGCAAAAATGCAGTTAGCATGTCGTGCGAGTAGTTATGCCCTCCACGTATTATGGCTATTGCAAAAAGAAGAAGGCAAAGCGCACTATATGCTGCGCCGATTATTAAAGCAGACGAAAGTACATGTGCCAGAGCCCCATTAAAGCGGGCAAGACCTCTTGCTGAAGAAATTCGGTACCCCTCTTTATAGCCATGCTCCTGTAAAATTGCCAGGCAAACGATGAGCGGAACGAACAGGGAGGTGCCGGCAAAAGCACTGCGCACAAGGGACTCATCGGGTGCAGAAGGATCGATTACATTCCAGCAGAAACCAATATCCTCCCCAAAAACGCTATTGCCAAAGGCGAGCAACGTTGTTCCGTTTTTTAGAAAGATGCCGAAGAGAAGGCCGAACGCCAGCATAAGCGCAAGACCAAACTTCGCCGGAAACATCCTGTGCAAACGCATCATATCTGCCTTTATGGGATGAATCGCCCGCTTCATAGCGAGACCGCCTTCATCAAGCGCCTGTAATACTCTTTTAGGGACGACGCCTCATCCCTTATGACGTCCATCGGTTCCTTTTTCAGCAGTTCGCCGTCATGAATAAACACGCAACTTGTTGCAACTGATGCCAACTCATCCAAATCATGGCTAGAGATGAGCATGGTCTTACCCTGTTCTCGATTCAATCGACCGATAAGGGCCCATATACTCTCGATGCCCAGCGGGTCCAACCCATTTGCCGGCTCATCGAAAATTAGTACGTCGGTGTCGCCCAACAAAGCCGTAGCTATATCCAGTCGCCGTTTCATTCCCAGAGAAAAACTGCTCACGCTCTTTTTCTCTTCGACGTCCAGCCCGACTAGGCTCAAAACGCGAGGAATCTCACGATTCGCATCAAGCCCCCATTCCAAACATCGGATTTGGAGATTCTCAACCGCACTGAGGGATTGGTATGCTCCGCTGGAATCTGGCACATAGCCGACACGCGTCCGCATCAAGCCAAGCTCTCTTTTTGATTTGCCTCCAAAGAGCTCCACGCTCCCCGAAGATGGCTCGCAGAGGCCCAAGACGATTTTAATAAGCGTGCTTTTGCCCGCACCGTTTGCACCGACAAGAGCACAGAGCTCAGACTGATGCACCTCGAAGGAAACGTCATGCAAAACGTGCCGTTTCCCGTAGCGTTTTGAAACTTTTGATAGCTTTATCGCTGATGCGTTCATTGGACCCCCGTTCTGCTTGATAGAAAAATCGCTCATATCGTTCCTTCTTTCCTTTATTGTTTTCCATTGCTGTTATTGTTTTTCGATAACTCATATTTGTCAAGATAATCTAAAAGAAGGGACCCGTGTTAGACACGGGTCCCTTCACGCTGATACTTCGTTTTAGTTGTTTGCCTTAAGCTACTCGTCACTCAAATCGACAGCAAAGACTGATGTCGGAAGCGACGCCTCATTGCCTCCGCCGTCCCGCATCTGTCTCACGACATTTTTTGCGCGCTCGACAATAAGCTCCTCAAGCTCTTTCTCACTCACCCGCCGAATAATATCTCCCGGTTGACAGTCAAGTTCATCGCAAATATCGAGAAGCGTCTTAAGGCGAATAGCTTTAATTTTTCCGTTTCTTAGCTTAGAAATATTAGCCGGAGTATGCCCCGTGGCACGAATCAGATCAGCACTGGTCTTTCCGGTCTTAAGTAGCTGCGTCTCAAGCTCGATGATGAGATAGCTCATGCTTCCTCCTACACAAGCTCGTCAGACTGCTCTTGGAGCAGCGAGGCATAACTCCAGATCACCGAGATACACAGACAGACAGCCGCGCCGATAAGCGACCCCGCATCAAAGGCAACGCCTTGGCAAATCTCAATAACGAAGGAATGAGGCACGACGTAAAGCTCCAGCCCACCAATGGTAAGATTGACCGATCCGTAGGCACCAATAAGCGAAACCGCGGCGTTAACAGCAAAGGCAAGCGCAAGAACACGGATAAGCCGCACATGCGTCTTGGTAAAGGGCGAGACGCCTCGCGAGATGTTACGGCTGATCCCACACAGAACGACAAGCGAAATACCCACGACGAGTGCCAGGCACAGTCCGCTTGGGATAACGATGCACCCGCCATCGAGAAGCGTCACGACGCCGAAAGAATCGACAGAGGCAACGTTTGCAACCGCATACCAGATCACGTAAACAACCAACGCGGCAAAAGCGACGAGCATCCCTGCAAAAACGGCTGCCATGCAAAAGCCAAGCTTCCTGATATTTTCGCCCGCCTTGGCCATACGCTGAACGCTGTTAGACATACACTCACCCTCATCGACTCTATCGTTATTCGAACAGTTTATCGAACAACGATATTGATTGCATGCGGAAAGCCCCGCCAGTGCGCATAGGCCATTTACTAACCCGGAGGGGTGAGCGTGGATTTTTGGACACATATCGAACGAGAGTGGATAATCTCCCACTTTGAGGCCGCCACCGGGCCTAAAACGGGAGATTATCCACTCTCATAGTCATCAAGGCTCGCAAGCTCTTATTCGGCCGCTTCGCGCAGGGCCGACATCGTCGCCGCATATTGCTGCTGCAGCGCATGCATCCCCTCGCGGGCGCCGTCAACGGCATCGGCACCGCGCAGCGCTTCGGTCACCACGACCGCCGGCTCGTACAGATTATCGAATCCCAGGTTCTGGCTCACGCCCTTGAGCGTGTGCGCTGCCATAAACGCACCTTCGGCGTCTCCTGCCGCCATGGCGGCCTCCAGCTTGTCCATGCTCTCGTCATCCAAAAACTTGAGGGCAAAGCGGGCAAGCATTTCCTCGCCCATCAGCCGAGCGCACGCGTCATCATAATTAGCGCCGATCTTCTCATACGCCTCACGCATGGAAATCATGGATTAAAAACTCCTTTGTTCAAACTAAATCGTGGGAAACGCGACAACGTCGGCGGGGCGTGCCAACGTCTCGGCAATACGGTCTTGCACCTCGAGCAGGCAGTCGAGCAACAGCGGGTTAAAGGTGCCGCACTTACCGTCCAGGATCATTTGGATCGCCTCCTTGTGCGGGATAGCGTCTTTGTATACGCGCACGCTCGTCAGCGCATCATACACGTCGGCCACCGAAACCACCTGTGCGGCAATGGGAATTTCGTCGCCCTTAAGGCCATCGGGGTAACCCTTGCCGTCCCAGCGCTCGTGGTGCCAACGCGCAATCTGGTACGCATATTCCATAAGCGCATTGCCGGCGTGATGGCTACCCAGCTCACGTAGCATGTCGGCGCCGATCGTGGTATGCGTCTTCATAATCTCGAACTCCTCGGGCGTAAGGCGTCCGGGCTTGTTGAGAATCGCATCGTCAATCGACATCTTGCCGATATCGTGCAGCGCCGAAGCCAGGGCGATCGTGGAGCGTTCCTCATTGTCGAGGAAGATCGTGCCGCTACGCTGGACCAGACAGCCAAGCAGCAGCTCGGTCAGCTTCTCGATGTTCGTAACGTGCCTGCCGCTCTCGCCGTTGCGAAGCTCCATGACGCCGGCCATGATGTCGATGAGCATGCGACTGTTCTTGACGCGCTCGTTGTACTGCTGGGACAGCAGGCTCGTCAGGCGGCGCTGTTTGGCGTATAGGCGGATGGTGTTGCTTACACGGCGGCGCACGACACGGGAGTCAAACGGGCGGTTGATATAGTCCGAGGCGCCCAGCTCGTACGCGCGCAGAACCATATCATCGGAATCTTCGCTCGAAATCATGATGAAAGGCAGATTGTCGATACCCGATCGGCGCGACAGATCGGCCAGCACCTCAAAGCCGCTTATACCCGGCATGACAATATCCAGCAGCACGAGCGACAACTCATCGCCATAGCGGTCGACCATGTCGAGCGCCGTACGACCGTTGGCGGCCTCGAGGATGCAATACTCGTCCTTGAGCATCTCGTTGAGAATGGCTCGGTTCATCTCGGAGTCATCGACAATAAGCACCAAAGGCTTTTCGCTTTGGAAGGCTTCGATGGAATCGGCATCGGTCACGACCGTACCGGCTTTTGCCTTAGCGCGGCTCAGTAACTGGACAGCGCCGCCAACGCCCTCATCGACCGTCTCGCCATGAATGCGAACGCCACCAACACATGCCGTCAAGCTCACGTACTCATGGCCCGGAACAATCGTGGCATGAACGGCATCGGACACCTGATGCAGGCGACGGGTGAAGTCATCGGAGGGAATATTGGGCATGACGACCACAAACTTGTCGCAGCCATAGCGTACGAGCTCGTCAGTCGAACGAATTCCGCTGCGTATGGCTGTCGCCACAGCACCGAGCGCAAGGTCGCCGGCATGACGGCCACACGTATCGTTGAAGACCCTAAAATCATCAAGGTCGATCACCGCAACGCCGGCATTCATGCGGGCGCTACGGAGCTTTTCCTCGTAATATCGGCGATTGCGCACACTCGTCAGCACATCGGTGTAGACGAGGTCCTCTTCTGCAGCCTCTTGCTCATCGATCGGACGCACCATCAGCAGGACGTGAGGCTCGCCCTCAACCTTCAGAGGGCGCAGGCGAGCGCGGTACTCGGTACCATCATTGAGCAGCTGCTCCGACACCTCATCGGAATCTGCCAAGGCCTCAAGACTCGACTGACGCAGACAAGGGCACCGATTGCCGGCGAGCAGGCAGTTAGGCTCGCTCTTAATCTGATCGGCCGACAGCAAACGCACCACGGGGTAGGTCTTCGCGACGCGGGCGACCTCGGCGGCAGCCTCCTCGTCGGTTAGATTGACCTCGTGATTATTGAGCATATGGGGCCCTTCCTATCGTTACGCACGGCAACGGTGCATATCAATTGGTACAAGGGTAACATCTAACAGCTGAAGGCAAACGCGCGATTATCGTTACATTTTTATGACCTGACAAACGGCGGTAATGGAGCCGCGGGCGCGCGGTTATGGGCGCATTCGTTAACAATGACGAAACGCTAACAGCCCCTCTCCCCGCAGGTCATCGAGCGTGCTAACGCTCCAAGACGTCGCGAACGGCGTTTGCCGCCGTAACGGGGCGATCGCGCAAACCGTTATGCGCGCCCGGGATCGTCACAAGGGGGCAATCGAGATATTCGGCAGCCGCTCGCGTACCAGCCTCGCGGGGCGTACCGAGCGAAAGCTCGCCGAGAAGCACAGCAGCAACGGACTTCGATGCGCAGACACTATCCCAATTGGGAACGTAAGTCATATTTGTTCCATATTCGTTCGCCATAAAGCAACGACCATTGCGCAGGGCATGTTTGACTTCCGCTTCGGTCGTCCCGGGAGCCTCGGGGTCCAAGTCGCCAAGGGCTCCCAAGAAAAGCCGGAGCGCCCTTGAAACCTTTCCAGCCGCAATCATATCGAGCAAAACCGGAGCTGCGCCCATGCCGACGCCTCCGGCCGACACAGCCGGCTCATGCAGAATCGCACGGGCGACGAGATGGGGCTCGGTGCGAAGAAGCTCCAGCGCCACCAACGTACCGGCGCTGTGCGCAAGCACATTTGTCGGAGCGCCAACGTGTTCGATCACGGCTTGCAGGTCGGCGGCCTGAGCGGCAAGATCATAGCTGTCGTCTGCCGCATCGCTGCTGTCACCGCAGCCGCGGCGGTCGTAGGCAATTACGCGGTAGTTGCGACTGAGCTCACAAGCGATACCGTCAAAAAATGTGCCGTCGACACAAGCGCCGTGCACGCACACCAAGGCAGGAGTATCAGGCGACACATCCGAGCCGGCATATTCGCGACAGGCAATCGTGGTGCCCGCATTCTCTACCGTAAAATCCATGTTGCGCCCCCATCATCAATGCTCATCCAGTTGCACGTCAGTGCGGTTGGATGGACCCGCATTGCCTTACGCCTTGTTAACAGATTAACTTTACCCGACCCGAGGCTTTTCATGGCACGGCATAATGAGCGACGTGAAAAAACGAAACTTGTGAAGCAAGAGCCCGCACCTTGCTTTGGAGCCGATGCTATGCTTAGGCACAATTGTCTTGAGGAGCATATGCCTATGTCTACGTTTTTGAATGCCAGCCCCATCTTTGGGCCCGTTCGCAGCCGTCGCCTTGGTCTCTCGCTCGGCGTCAACATGATGCCGGCCAGCGGCAAAATCTGCACGTTCGACTGCATTTACTGCGAAAACGGCCTCAACGCCGAGCGCCCCTGTCATGAGCCGTACAACACAGCTGCCGTGGTACTCGACGCGCTCGAGGCAAAGCTGCGCGAGATGGCAGCCGAGGGCGAGCTCCCCGATGTGATCACCTTCGCAGGCAACGGCGAGCCCACTGCCGCACCGGAGTTTCCGCAGGCCATCGCCGGCGCCGTCGCGTTGCGCGACGAGCTTGCCCCAAACTCCAAGATCGCCGTGCTCTCCAACGGCACGCGCGCCGACCGCCCCCAGGTGCACGACGCGCTCATGATGGTCGACGACAACATCCTCAAGCTCGATACCGTCGACCCGACGTTTATCCAGCTGCTCGACCAGCCTGTTGGCCCCTACGACGTCGAGCACCAGATCGAAACGTTCGCAAGCTTTGACGGTCACGTTATTATCCAGACGATCTTTTTGACCGGCGAGTATCAGGGCAAGCTCATCGACAACACCGGCGAGGAGTACGTTGCCCCCTGGCTCGCGGCGCTTGAGCGCATTCGCCCACAAGAAGCGACCATCTACACGGTAGCGCGCGAGACACCGGTCGCCGGCCTTGCCAAAGCGGCGCCCGAGGTGCTCGACGCCATTGCTGCGCGCGTGCGCGTCCTCGGCATCCCTTGCCAGGTGAGCTACTAGCAAAACCACGCAGCAGCTAGTGCCCGCCATCCCGCTCCATCAGTTGCGGTGATATAGTTCCTATTTATGCTGTTAAACCGCTTAAATCGGAACTATATCACCGCAACTTTTATGGACGCGTGGGTGGGCTATACTAGCTGCGGATGAAAGGAAGTTAGCCATGTATGACAAAGGACCCGTGCCTGGCCGCAACGACGCTTGCTGGTGCGGCAGCGGCAAGAAATACAAGAAATGCCATAGCGCCTTTGATGAGCGCCTCGAGCGCTTGTGGGAAGAGGGCTGGGAGGTTCTGCCTCGCACGCTCTACAAGACACCCGCCGATATCGAGGGCATCAAGCGCTCGGCCGCTATCAACGTGGGCGTGCTCGATTACGTAGGCGAACACATCGCCGCGGGCATGACCACCAACCAGATCGACCAGATGATCTACGACTACACCGTTGAGCACGGCGGCACGCCGGCCGACCTCAACTACGAGGGCTATCCCAAGAGCGTGTGCACCTCGATCAACGACGTCGTCTGCCACGGTATCCCCTGCGATGCGGATGTGCTGCACGAGGGCGACATCATCAACGTGGACTGCTCCACGATCCTGGACGGTTACTTTAGCGACTCGAGCCGCATGTTCTGTATCGGCGAGGTCTCGGCCGAGCGCCAGCGCCTGGTCGACGTCACCCGCGCCAGCGTGGAGGCGGGCCTGACAGCCGTCAAGCCATGGCTGCCGTTGTCCGTGATGGCCGAGGCCGTGCAAAAGACGGTCGAGGACGCCGGCTTTAGCGTGGTGCGCGAGTACGGTGGACACGGCATCGGTAAGGAGTTCCACGAGGACCCGTTTGTGGGCTTTACCACCGAGGCGCCCGATGTGGACACCATCATGGCTCCGGGCATGGTCTTTACCATCGAGCCCATGGTCAACGCCGGAGCGCCCGACATCAAGATCAGCAAGGGCGACGGTTGGTGCGTGCGTACCAAGGACGGCAGCGATTCGGCCCAGTGCGAGGTACAACTCGTGGTGACCGAGGATGGTTACGAGCTGCTGAGCTGGTAGCCGTGGATACGCCGGATGCTGACGGGCACGCTCGTCTTGCATCCGGCGTTTTATTTAAACGTTTTGCCTGATAAAACCTGCCAAAATAAACCTGTCCCTTTTTGGCAAGTCGAGCGGAGAGGACCGCTAGTGAACATCCTGGTTTTGCTGCCCGTCAATGACCGCCATCGCGCAATTCTTGAGTCGAGTGCTCCGGGCGAGGACTTTATCTACACGAGCGCCGACGCCGCCACGCACGAGCAGGTCGCCGATGCCGACGTGATCTTGGGCAACATAGACCCTGCCTTGCTTACCGCATGCGAGCATCTCCAGCTGTTGCAATTGCAGACCGCCGGCTATGACGATTACTTGGCCGCCGGCACCGTGCCGGCTGAAGCCAAGCTGTCTTGCTCGATCGGCGCCTACGGTCAGGCCGTGAGCGAGCACATGTTTGCCATGGTCCTTTCCATGATGAAGCGCCTGCCCGGCTACCAGGACCTGCAGCGCGAGCATCGCTGGGAGGATTTGGGGCCGGTCACCTCGCTCAAAAACGCCAATGTGCTGGTGCTGGGCGCGGGCGACATTGGCGGCCACTTTGCCACGCTCTGCCGCAACATGGGTGCGCACGTCCGCGGCATCAAGCGCCACCCGCTCGTCTACCCCATTGTGTTTGAGGACATGGACGGTATGGATGCCCTGTCCGAGCGCCTGGCCGAGGCTGACATCGTCGCATCCTTTATGCCCAGCACACCCGAGACCCGCGGCCTGGCAAACGCCGAGTTCTTCGCCGCGATGAAACCGGGCGCCTTCTTTGCCAACGGCGGCCGCGGCGACCTTGCGGTCGCCGACGACTTGGTTGCCGCCCTGGAGTCGGGACATCTCGCCGGCGCCGCGGTCGACGTCACCGACCCCGAACCGTTGCCTGAAACAAGCCCACTGTGGGATGCGCCCAACATGCTCATCACGCCGCACGTCTCCGGCTGGTTCCATCTGGCCGCCACCCTCAACAACGTGGTCGACATCGCCGCGGAGAACCTGCGTCACCTGCAGGCCAGCGAGACGCTTCGCTGCTGGATCGAGCATTAGGGTTCCGCCGTTCTAACGAACGGCGGACCGGTCGACGCTGCGCGCCGCCCAGAGCGACAATTTGCCATTCAAAAGGTAAGGCATGACCAGAAGGTCTATGCCTTACCTTTTTCATGCCAACTTGTTCGCTCTGGACATCGCTCGCTGACGTTTGCTCAACCTGCGGTGTCATAACAATTCTGTCCAGCTGTTGGCATTGCGGCATTTTCCCAGATAAAACCTGCCAAAGTGAACCTGTCCCTTTTTGACAGATTTTAGAGTTCCACGCTTTCGGCGCCGTTGATAGTTAGGTCGCGCTCGTAGAAGGCGGTGAGGGCGCGGATGGCGTACATTACGTCGCGTACGCCGCCGGTCTCGTAGCTTGAGTGCATGGCCAGCTGCGGCAGGCCCACGTCCACGGCATGCATGCTCGCCTGCATATTGGACAGGTTGCCGAGGGTGGAACCGCCCGCCATATCGCTCTTATTGGCGAAGGCCTGCGTGGGCACGTCGGCGTCATCGCAAATAGCCTGGAACACTGCACGGCTAAAGGCATCGGTGCAGTAGTGCTGGTTGGCGGCTTCCTTGATGACGATGCCGCCGTTGAGCACAACCTGGTTGCGCGCATCGCACTTCTCGGCGTGGTTGGGGTGCACGGCATGCGCGTTGTCACAGCTCACGAGCATCGATGCGGCAAGGGCGCGATGATACGACTCGTCGTCAAAGCCCAGCGAGCCGTTAATGCGGCGCAGCGCGTCGGCCAAGAACGTCGACATGGCGCCCTGCTTGGTCTCGGAGCCAACCTCCTCGTTATCAAAGCAGCAGAAGACCGAGATATCGCGCGCGTTCTCAGCACCCAAAAATGCCTGCAGCGAGGTATAGGCGCAGGCCAGGTCGTCGAGCTTGGGCGTCGAGATAAACTCGTCGGCCCAGCCCCAAATGCGCGCATCCTGACGATTGACCAGGAACAGATCGCGACCCAGAATCTGCTCGGGCTCAACGTCCAACTCGTCGGCGATCAGAGCATCAAAGTCGCCCTGCTTAAGATCACCGGCGCTGATGAGCGGGCACAGGTCGACGGCGCGGTTGGGCGCAAAGCCCTCGTTAACGCCACGGTTCATATGGATGGCAAGGCTCGGAATAATGGCAACCTCGCGCTCGGTGGCAAGCAGGCGGCTCTCAATACGCTCGCCTTCGCGCACCAGTACGCGGCCCGCGAGCGCCAGCGGGCGGTCGAACCAGGTGTAGTCGATCATGCCGCCGTATGCCTCGGTGTTCAGGCGCAGCGTCTCGCCCGCGCCGTCAAGCTCGGGCACAGCCTTGACCTTAAACGTCGGCGAGTCACTGTGCGACGCCGTCAGCTGAAAATGGTAGTCGCCGGCAACGCCGTCCTCGCCCCACGTCGCGGCCAGGTCCTCGCCCACCTTAAAGGCAACAACGCTCGAGGTGTTGCGCTGCGTGTAATAACGCCCGCCCGGCTCGATGTCCCACGCCGCATTCTCGGGCAGGTAGGCAAAGCCCGCCTCGTCGAGCTCGGCCATGATGGTCGCCGCCGTATGGAACATGCTGGGGCACGCCTCGATAAAGTCGATAAGGTCGTTGGCGGCCTCGATATCGTCGGCCGTCACATGCGCGCGCTCGGGCGTTTCCTGATCCGTCATGCTCTCCCCTTTCGCTGGGTTGATGGTTCCCTCCAGCATACCCCGCCACGCCAGCGCCGCGCTCTTCATTCCATGTTTAATCCCGCGCCGCTCACCAAGTTGAGCCATCATGCCCGCACTCCTTTTGCGACAATTACGCTAACAGGACGAGAGGAGCCGTCATGAAGCCACGTAGCATTGCCATCGCCTGCGGTGTCGCGGGAGTCGCCGTCGGCCTTGCCGCTGCCACCGGTATCGTTTATCACAAGCAAATCAAGTCCGCCGCGTCGCTCAAACGCCTGACCGGCTACGCGGATGGCTATGACCTGTACGCAATCGACATCGCCTACGACTACGATCTTGATCGCATCATCGCCGCTGGCGTGCGCGACGACCAGGCCTACATCGATGCCGTGGTGGCGCAGGTGCTGCCCGGTGTGCCGGTACATGTCCAGGCGCCCCAGTTTGCCTGCAGCGCTTTTGTCGCCGTAGATGCCGAAGGCCGCGTGCGCACCGGTCGCAATTACGACTTTAAAGACGACACCTCGGCGCTGCTGGTGCGCAATCACCCACGCGGCGGCTATGCCTCCATCGGCTTTGCCGCCCTCAATAACCTGGGCGCCAACACTCCGCTTGACTCCGTCACCGGACGCGCCGCGGCGTTGATGGGCCCGTTTGCCCAGCTCGACGGTGTTAACGAATGCGGCGTGTCCATTGCCGTACTCACCCTGGATTCCCAGCCCTGTGACCAGGACACGCAACGCCCCGTCATCAATACCTCGCTCGCCATCCGCCTGGTGCTCGACCGTGCCGCCACCACGCAAGAAGCTGTCGACCTGCTTTCCGCCTACGACATGCACGCCATGGCAGGACGCGATTACCACTTCTTTATCAACGACGCCGCCGGTGACGCGCGCGTAGTAGAGTGGGATCCGCGCGATCCGGACCGCGCTTTCAAAGCGACCCCTGTTCGCCAGGTTACGAACTTCTACGCCTGCTATGGCAACGAAGTGCTGCTCAACCAAAAGAATGGCGAGCTGGGGCATGGTAAAGAGCGCGCCGTCGCAATCGCCGATGTCCTCGACGCCCATGTCGGTGCCCAGGACGAGGCAGTCGCTTGGAAGGCCCTACGCGCCGCGGCGCAAGAACCCAATCCAGAAGACATCACCAGCAACACGCAGTGGTCGGTCGTCTTTGACAACACCGAGCCCGCTGCCGCCATCACGCTGCGCCGCCACTGGGGCGACATCGATGCCTTCGCGCTGTAAGGAGCTGGCACCGTCGTCCTTACGCTGGCCTGACGTTGCTTACATTTCTATACGCTTGAGCTAACACGTTTTACCCCCGCATC
>CAUHIY010000049.1:0-12688 GCA_959606405.1 uncultured Collinsella sp.
TTGGATAGTTTGCTGCCGAGACTCACGCTTGGACCATCCATCCTGTCGTTGAATCGAATCGTACTATCGATAACCATTGTACGTAAGCGCTTTAGCGTCTCAGAGCACAATGGTATTGAGTTTTGCGGGTAGCAATATACTACGAAGACGAATTAACGTACAGTTGTACAGTATCTTTAATTTCAGCAGGTCACAAAACCACAACCCGCACAAATTAGCAATTCAAATAGTCATCGGGGACGTTCTTAAACGACTGGTCAAACAAGAACGCCCCCAACGACTAGTTTGGACCACGGTAACATCGATGTTTTAGCAATGCCAGCGAGCGGGCGCCAGAGCGAACAAATTGGCATGAAAAGAGGACGGCATAGACCTTCTGGTCATGCCGTCCTCTTTGAATGACAAGTTGTCGCTCTGGCGCCCGCGCAGCGTCGACTGGTCCGCCGTTCGTTAGAACGGCGGAACTGAGGGCAGCGTCGAGCCGTTACGCGGTTTGGTAAAACCGCGTAACTACCTAACTACATCAAGTTGCAAACAGCCGCCGCGAAGGCAACGGGGTCCTCGGGGAGGATGCCCTCGACCAGCAGGGCCTGATCGTAGAGCAGACCAGAGTACTGCTTGATCTTGTCGGCGTCGCCTGCCTTCTGGGCAGCGACAAGCTTGTCAAAGACCGGGTGCTTGGCGTTGAGCTCGAGCACGCGTTGGCTCTTGGGCATGCCGTCGGGCGCGCCCTCGGGTCCCTTCTGGAGCACCTTCTCCATCTCGAGCGAAAGTGGGCCCTCGGTGGTGATACAAGCGGGGGCATCGGTCAGGCGCGCGGAGACGGCGACTTTCTCGACCTTGTCACCGAGCGCCTCCTTCATAGCGCTAAAGAGGTCCTCGTTCTCCTTGGTGGCGTCCTCGGCCTCCTTCTTCTCGTCCTCGGTCGCCAGGTCAAGATCACCGGTCGCAACGTTCTTGAGCTCTAGATGACGATCCTCGACCTCGGGCTCGGCACCGTCGGCCACAGCCTTCTCGGCAGCCTCGCGGGCAGCATCGTCCTCGTAGATCTTGGGCATATCGGCGGCAACGTACTCACGCATAGCCTGGAACGTGAACTCATCCACATCCTGCGTCAGCAGCAGCACGTCATAGCCGCGGTCGAGCACGCCCTTTACCACGGGCATCTTGGCCAAGCGCTCACGCGAGTCGCCGGCGGCGTAGTAGATGGCCTTCTGATCCTCAGGCATGCCCTTGGCATACTCGGCCAGGGTAATCATCTTCTGTTCCTTGGCAGACCAGAACAGCAACAGGTCGGCGAGCTCATCGGCCTTCATGCCATAGCTCGAGTAGATGCCGTACTTAAGACCGCGGCCAAAGTTCTCAAAGAACTTCTCGTAGGCCTCGCGGTCGTTGTCACGCATATCCTCAAGGTCGGCGGTAATCTTCTTTTCCACACGCTTGGCGATGGCCTTGAGCTGACGGTTCTGCTGCAGCGTCTCGCGCGAGATGTTGAGCGACACGTCGGCGGAATCCACGACGCCGCGGACAAAGTTGTAGTAGTCGGGCAGCAGGTCGTCGCACTTCTCCATGATCAGGACGTTGGAGCTGTAGAGCGCCAGACCCTTCTCGTAGTCCTTGCTGTACAGATCGAACGGCGCGCGTCCCGGCACAAACAGCAGGGCGTCATACTCGAGCGTGCCCTCGGCGTGGAAGCTGATGGTGCGCGCAGGATCGTCAAAGTCGTGGAACGTGGACTTGTAGAACTCGTCGTAGTCCTTCTGCTCGACATCGGAGCTGTGCTTCTTCCAGATCGGTGTCATGGAATTGACGGTCTCGAGCTCCTGGTAGTCCTCGTACTCGGGCTTGTAATCGTCGCCGGCGTCCTCGGGCTTGGGTTTCTGGCGGCTCTTGGACACCATCATCTGGATCGGGTAACGCACATAGTTACTGTACTGCTGAATCAGGCTCTTGAGACCCCACTCGGTCAGGAAGCGATCGTAGGTCTCGGCCTCGCCGTCGGCATCGAGCTTCTCGTTCTCGCGCAGCGTCAGGATGACATCGGTACCGTGCTCGGCGCGCTCGCCGTCCTCGATGGTGTAGCCCTCAAGACCGTCGGATTCCCACACATGGGCGACATCCTCGCCGTAGGCGCGGCTGACGACCTTCACATGGCTGGCGACCATAAAAGCCGAGTAGAAGCCCACGCCAAACTGACCGATGATGTCGACATCGGAGCCCTGCTGCTCGGCGTTCTCGGTCTTAAACTCCTCGGAGCCGGAATGGGCGATGGTGCCCAGATTGCGCTCCAGCTCCTCGGCGGTCATGCCAATGCCGTTATCCGAGATGGTAATGGTGCGGGCATCTTTATCAAAGGAGACGCGAATGGCCAGGTCGCCCTGGTCGATCTTGACGCTCGGGTCCTGCAGGCTCTTAAAGTTGAGCTTGTCGACGGCGTCGCTCGCATTAGAGATAAGCTCGCGCAGGAAGATTTCCTTATTGGTGTAGATGGAGTTGATCATGAGGTCGAGCAGTTTTTTGCTCTCGGTCTTAAATTGACGCATGTGCAGTCCTTTCGCGCTACCCCTGTCCGCAAAAACGGCTCGGTCGCCCGAGCCGCATCGCAGACCTGCTATGTTCAGACTTAGATTTTATAACCCATTAACGCGCATATATACATACGGAATCGAAAAACTGTATGTCCGAGCGCTCTGATGCGCCAATTGCCAAGGAGTGTCCCAAACTGCCGGCAGGAAAGGAACGCTCCTATCTGCCATCTACGCGCTTGGCCATCCAGGCATGAGGCTGGCCCTCGTCTTCGTAGTCCACCGGGGCAATCTGCGTGTAGCCCGCCTTGGCATAGAGCGGCAGCACGTATTCCTGAGCATGCAGCTTAATGAGCTTGGCGCCGGCATCACGCGCGCACGTATCACTGGCCTCGACAATCTTGCTCGCCAAACCGCGACGGCGCATGCTCGGCAGCACGGCCACGCGCCCCATAATGTAGGTCTCCCCCGCCGCGACACCTTCGTCCAAGTCGCACGCCGGCGACACCGGAGCCTCTGCGTCAGCCGCGCGCTCAAGCTCTTCGGGAAACACGCGCGAGCAACCGGCAAGCTCGCCGTCTACATAGAGCGTCACATGAATGCAGTTCGGATCCTCGTCGATAGCGTCGAACTCATTCTCGTAGCCCTGCTCGTCCATAAAAATGACGCGGCGCACCAACGCCGCGTCATCAAAGCATCCCGTCTTAAGTTGGATATCCATGGCTGCCCTTTCATTCAATGCGAACGTTAGGGACAGATTTTAGCGAAAATGAGCTCCGCGCACGCTAAACTTCGCGCGAGCCTTCGCCAGGCAATCGTAATGACCCACGTTATGGGCATCGCTCGCGATGAAGCTGTACAGGTTCTGATCGAACAGGCGCTGTGCCGGCTTTTTCTCGCGACCAAAGCGACCGCCGGCAATAAAGTCCGCCGAAGCCTGCAGCTTGCAGCCCATATCGACCAGGCGCTCCGCCACGCTTACATCCTTTTGAACCGCACGATAGCGCTCAGGATGAGCGATGATCACCTGGTAGCCACGGCACTGCAAATCGTAAATCGTGTTCTCGTACTCTCTAAACGCATACGCATCGGCATGCGTCGAAAGCTCGAGCAGAAACTCGTTGGTCCCATCGAAATGCAAGTGCTCCGCGGCATCGATACCAAGCTCAACGAGCTTTCGATGGTTGACCTCGAAGCCCATCTGGAGCGGAAAACCGTCAGCGTTATCGCGCAGCAGCTCAAAGGCATCCCACATCTTGTCGTAATCAAAATAGGGATCACGGCAGTGAGGAGTGCAAACAATTCTGGTTACACCAGCCCGCTTGGCAGCCTCGAGCATCGCCAAGCTCTCATCGAGATCGGCGGCGCCGTCGTCTACACCCGGCAAGATATGGCAATGAATGTCACGCATAGGTCAGCCTTAATCAACTAAACGTTTGCTCGGTTGGTGAAGATGCCCTTTTTGGAAGTCCCCTGATCGTCGGAGCCCTTCTTCACCTTCTTACCGTCCTTGGTGTAGTAGGAGTAGTAGTACTCGCTGGTCTCGGTCTCGCAGTAGTTCATAACGGTACCGATGAGCTTGACCTTCTCGGACTTTTTTAGCTGACCGATGGCGTTGAGCGCCTCCTCGCGCTTGGTGAAATCCTCACGCACCACGAACAGCGTGCCGTCGGTCAGGCTGGCAATCTCGGCAGCATCGATGAAGGTGCCGACCGGGGGAGCATCAAAGATGACGTACTGGAACTTGGCGGACAGCGCCTTTACCAGCTTGGCAAAGCGGTGAGAGACGATGATGTCGGCAGGATTGGGAATATGCGGCTCGGCATCGAGGAAGTAGAAGTTCTTCTGACCCGTCTCGACAATTGCCTGGTCAATGGAGATCTGCTCGGAAAGGACCGCATAGAGTCCGCCGCGCGAACGAACGCCGAGCATATCGGAAAGGGACCTGCGGCGCATATCGGCCTCGACCAGAAGCACGGACTTGCCGCTCGTGGCGATTGCCTGAGCAAGGTTAATGGAAACCGTAGACTTGCCCTCGTTGGGAATCGAGGAGGTAACGGTGATGGTGCGAATGGGGTCGTCCACGCTCGCAAAGCGGATGTTGGCCAGAAGGGTCTTGGCGGCATTCTGTACAACGAGTTTATCGGTGTTCTTTGCCTTAGCCATGCCTATTTACCACCTTTCATAGCCGGAATTCGGCCAACAACGGGAATGCCCAGGAGCTCTTCTGCCTCTTCGGCACCGCGGATGCGGGTGTTGAGCATGTCTGCCAAAACGACATAGGCAACTGCGATAAAGATGCCCGCGAGGAACGCGACAGCAACGTACAGCATACGCTTGGGACCGCTGGGGGCTTCGGGGGTCTTAGCCTCGTCGATAACGTTGATGCTCTGGGCAGCGCCGACGTTCTGAGCGACCGTACTCACCGAGCTGGCCATGGCCTTTGCGACCTTAGCCGTCTCCTTGGCATCGGTGCCGGTAACCGAAAGCGTAATGACACGCGTGGTGGTCTCGGAGGAAACAGACACCTTGTAGTCATCCAGATCGGTGAGGCCCAGTTCATTGGCTGCGCCGCTCTTAACGCTATCACTATCCAGCAGCGTGGCGATATCGTTGGAAAGCATCTGACTCGCCGAGAGATCGTTGTAGCTCATCTGACCGCTATCGTCGGTCTTGGCGAGAATGTACATGCTCGTCGTCGCGGTATAGGTGTTGTCCATCGCAACGAAGGACACGATGCCCATGGCGATCGCGCAGACCACCGGAAGGGTGATGACCAGCTGAAGGTGCTTCTTCAGCAGCTGGAACAGTTCGAGAAGGGTCATGCAGCTTGCCTTTCATTTCCCCAGTTCGGATTGACAAAACTGTCCGTATGTTATCGCATCTTTTTACCGAGACCAAACTCTATACATAAGAAACAGGCTCTCCTGTAAAAATGTCGGAAGCAATCGTAAAATTGTACAACAACGCCGCACCCGAAAGTCAAATGCGGCGTCTGCATCAATATCTATGTTGTATCGCTATGCGAATGGCTCGTCCTGCCGTATGGGAAACGTCACCGTAATGGTGGTTCCCACGCCCAACTCGCTCGACAAATCGAGCGTGGCGTGATGATACAGGGCTGCATGCTTGACAATTGCAAGCCCCAGACCGGTTCCGCCGCGCGCCTTGGACCTACTCTTGTCCACGCGATAGAACCGCTCAAATACCTTGCCCTGTTCTTCAGGCGCGATACCGATTCCCGTGTCGGCGACCGCAAGGAACGGATGGCCTTCGTCGTTGGTGCCGCACTGCAGCGTAACCGTACCGCCGGGTCGATTGTAGCGGATGGCGTTGCTTGCCAGATTATAGATGAGCTCGTCAATCAAGCGCGACACGCCCTCGATGACCACAGGCTTGGTCTCATGACTTATCGTCACATTCGCCTGACGGGCGACCTGTTCAAGACGCTGCTCGACCGCGTAGATGGCACGCGAGAGCTCAATAGGCTCCGTGGAACCAATGGGCACCGCCTCGCCCTCAGTTGCACGCTCGGCCTCGTCCAAGTTAGACAGCGTAAGGATATCGTTGACAAGCGCTGCCAAGCGGCCCGCCTCACGATAGATGCGACCGCCAAAGTTGCGCAGGTCGCCCTCGCCCTCGACCATGCCGTTTGCGATGAGCTCGGCATAGCCCGAAATCGCCGTAAGCGGCGTCTTGAGCTCATGGGTGATATTCGCCGTGAACTCGCGGCGCATACGGTCGTTGTCCGCCAGCACCGCCATTTGGCGCTTGAGCTCCTGGCGCTGCGACTCAATACGCTCAAGCATGGGGACCATCTCGGCATAGGCGTGCTCATAGCTACGGCGTGGGTGGTCCAAATCCACCTCTTGCAAAGGCGCGATGATGGCACGGGACTCGCGGCGCGCCATAAAAAACGAGAGTACCGCACCCGCTGCTGCGATAAGCAGCATCGGCGCCACCATCGACAGCAAAATCGCCGCAACGCCAGGCTGGGCCTGCGCCAAGCGGACAACCTGGCCGTTATCAAGGGCGACGGCGCGATACAGCATAATCTCGTCGAGCGTAGAGCTTGCGCGCTCCGCGGAACCCGAACCACTCTCAAAGGCCTCGATGACCTCGGGGCGATCGCCATGGTTGGGCAGTGTGGAAGGCGACGCCTCGTTGTCGTAGGCAACCGATCCATCCTTGTTAATCAGCGTGATTCGCAAGTCCTCGCGATCAAGGCTACGCAAGAACGGGATGGGCTCCTGCTGTTCGTCGAGAGCGGCAGCAATGAGCTCGGTTTCCTGCGCCAGATTGGTACTCGTGGCATCCGCCAAGGTGTTTTGCACAAAGAACGCACCCAGCACCGTAAACGCCACGATAACCGCCATGGCGCAGACAAAGATCGTCACAAAAACGCGGTGCGACAGCGTATGTTTTCCCTGGGGGGCGAAGACCACGGGTTACTCCTCCGATGCGGTGGCCGCGGTGTCGTCACCTTCGGCACCATCACCGGCAGAAGGCTCGGCCAAGCGGTAGCCCACGCCGCGCACGGTCTCGATGGCGCTGGCATGCTCGCCCAGTTTTTGGCGAAGCGTCTGCACGTGCACGTCAACGGTGCGCGAACCGCCGTCGAAGTCCCAGCCCCACACGCTCTGCAGCAACGACTCGCGGGTAAAAACCACGCCGGGCTTGCGCATGAGGTACTCGAGCAGGTCGAACTCGCGCAGGGTGAGCTTAAGCGGCTCGCCGGCAACGGTCACCTCGCGATGGCTGGGCGAGAGCACGATGTCGCCCACGCTGAGCACATCGCTCGCCTGCTTGACCATGCCGCCGCGACGCAGCAGTGCGCGGCAGCGGCTCGCAAGCTCCATGAGCGAAAACGGCTTAGTCAGGTAATCGTCGGCACCGCCATCGAGCGCCATCACCTTGTCGAGCTCGGTATCCTTGGCGGTAAGCATCATGATGGGCACCGTCGCCGTCAGGCGATCGGCACGCAGTCGACGCATAATCGCCAAGCCATCGGTATCGGGCAGCATGATGTCGAGCAGGACGGCATCGGGTACCCGTCGCGCCACGGCAGCCTTAAACTCACCGTCGCACGAAAAGCCTTCGGCCTCAATCCCCTGCTTGCGCAGTGCATAGACCGTCAAATCCCTGATGTTGTCATCGTCCTCGACGTAATAGATCATGTTGAACCCCTTTGCGGCCGGCATGACCGCATCTTAACCCTAAAGGTACCTTTACTAGATGGTATCAGCCAAAACGCCCCGTCAAATAATCCGCCGTGCGCGGATCGGTCGGATTCTTGAAGAGTTGCGCGGTGGGCGCGTGCTCCACCAGCTCACCCAGCAAAAAGAATGCGACCGAATCGGAGATACGCGCCGCCTGCTGCATATTGTGCGTAACGACCACGAGCGTGCAGGTCTCTTTGAGCTCGCAGGCCAGCTGCTCCACCACCAGCGTCGACACAGGGTCGAGTGCCGAGGTCGGCTCGTCCATCAGCAGAATGTCGGGCTGCACGGCAAGTGCGCGGGCGATGCACAGGCGCTGCTGCTGTCCACCCGAAAGACCCAGGCCCGACTCCTTGAGCTTGTCCTTGACCTCATCCCATAGCGCAGCGCGACGAAGGGAATCCTCGACCAGCCCATCCAGCACAGCGCGATCGCGCACGCCCATGCCGCGCGGCCCATAGGCGACGTTGTCGTAGATGCTCATGGGAAACGGGTTGGGGCGCTGGAACACCATGCCCACGCGCTGGCGCAAACGGCAGATGTCGTAATCGCCCAGGATATCTTGACCATCGAGCGCAATCTTGCCCTCGATGCGGCAATCCTTGATGCCGTCGTTCATGCGGTTAAAGCAGCGCAGCAACGTGGACTTTCCGCAGCCCGAAGGCCCGATGAACGAGGTGATCTGCTTGTCGCGGATCTTGATATTCACGTCCTTGAGCGCATGATGGTCGCCATAGAACAGGTCGAGGCCCTCGACATCGATGCGCGTCGGCGAGGCGGCAAGATCCTCTGCCGTGGGGCGAGTCGCATCCCCAACCTCGCGCTCGTGCGCGGCCTCGGCCTGCGCTTTCATGAGTTCTTCAAGCTCCGTGGGCTCCACAGCCGCAGCAGCCGTCATACCGCATACCTCCACATCGATATCAATTCAGCAGTATCGATAGTAGGAATCGCGGCTCATATGCACGTGAGCGCATTGTCAAGTGTTTGTAAGGGCACACTGGCTATGCGGCGGGCAGCTCGATGGTGAATATCGTGTGTTCGGGCGTCGATTCACATGCAACGGTACCGCCGTGCGCGCATACGATCTCCTTGGCGATGGCAAGCCCCAGTCCAGCGCCGCCGCGATTGGTCGCACGCGCCGCATCCAGGCGATAGAACTTCTCAAAGATCACCTTGAGCTTTGCCTCAGGGATGGGATCGCCCTGATTGATAAAGCGCACGCGCACGCCACCGCCGTCCCGGCGTCTGGCCTCGATCGTGATGGTCGAGCCCTCATAGCTATAGGCAACGGCGTTTTTCATGATGTTGTTGAACACGCGAGCCATCTTGTCGCCATCCACGAGCACCGTCAGGTCCTCGCGAATATCAACTTGGGCTTCCTTATGCTGCTCGTTGAGGATGGGATAGAACTCGTCAGCCACCTGAGCCAGCAGCAACCCCAGATCAACATAGCCGCGCGTGAGCACGATATCGTGGAAGTCAAAGCGCGTGATATCGAAGAACTCTTCGATGAGTGCATCGAGCCGGTGCGCCTTGTCGAGAGCCACGCCCGTAAAGTGCGCACGTTGCTCAACCGGCAGCTCAGGAGCCTCTTGCAGCAGCGAAAGATAGCCCACCACACTGGCAAGCGGGGTGCGTAGGTCATGTGCCAAGTACGTGACCAAATCGTCCTTGCGATGCGACTCGTCACGCAGAGCTTGCTGCACCTTGCGCCCACGGTCACGCACGCGGTTAAGGGCGCCCTCGACCTCCAAGAAGTCGCCGTCAATGTTGTCCCAGGTGTCGGGGTGATCGATCAGGCGATCTTGAATACGAGCGGCCAGCACACAATCGGCATGCTGCTCGCCCTGTTCGTAGCCCTGGTAGTACAGGGCGCGGCCGCACAAGAACAGCACGCACGCGGCAAGCGCCAGCACAAAGCCAAGCATGTTGAATACAAAGCCGGCATCGAACAGCACCGGCCCTTCGATGCCGCCGAGCGCCATGGCGCCAATCGCCAACGTCATGGCCCACGCGGCGCCGCCAATCACCATGCAGCGGCGCACGATCTCAAATCGATCGATCAGCAAAAAGCCGACAAGCAGCACCGCCAAGATTCCAGCGATGTTATCAATGCCAATCAGCAGCAGGCTCAGCAAAAAGAGCAGCACCGTTGCAAGCGCGCGGTTGTCGACGACCGACCTCACGTATTCAAAGAGTCGATCGGGCACCTCGAACGCTTGTCTATCGTCTTTTGTCATATCAAGATCCTCACAAGCGAAAAGCGTTATTCGATTATGTAGCCGACGCCCCAGACGTTTTTGATAAAGCGCGGCTTTTGTGCGTCGTCGCCAATCTTTTCACGCAAGTGGCGAATGTGCACCATCACCGTATTGTTGGAGCCGGGCATAAAATCCTCGTTCCACACCGCACGGAACAGGTCCTCCACGGCCACCACGCTGCCGCGATGCTCGACCAGATACAGCAAGATTGAATACTCGGTGGGTGTGAGGCGTACCGTTGAACCGTCCACCGTTACGGAACGAGCATCGCGGTTGATCTCCAAGCCGTCGAGCTGAATGGTCGGCGACTCGGCCGCCTGCGCACGGCTACCGTAGCTGGTGTAGCGGCGAAGCTGAGCGTGCACACGCGCGATGAGCTCCAGCGGGCGGAACGGCTTAACCACGTAATCGTCCGCACCAAGCGAAAGGCCCTCGATCTTGTCTTGCTGGGCATCGCGCGCCGTCAGCATGATCACAGGATAGGTATGGCTGGAACGGATCGTACGCAGCAGCTCAAATCCATCGATATCGGGCAGCATGACATCCAGCAGCGCCAAATCGAACTCCTGCTCCAAGATTGCCTTGGCAGCATCGGCCCCGCTATAGGCGACCTGTACGTCAAAGCCTTCTTTTGTAAGGTAGATACCAACCAAGTCGGCGATGGCCTTTTCGTCATCAACTACCAAAATGCGCTCGTTCATGCGTGCTCCTCTCGCGCTCCATTATGCCCGAGGCGACGCACGCCACACACAACAAGCGTGGGTGATTAAGTCGGCCTTAAGCACCCTTGTGCCCGTTCGGGTGCGGATGTGGGCCACGCACGCACGCGATGATCGCCGACGCCGGCAAACGATATACTCTAGTTCCAGAAGAGACCATCCCGTCGAAAGCGAAATCCGTGAAGTCCCTCACCCCTTTTGCAAAGCGCTCAGCCCAGCTTGCCGCCGGCTTTGTCTGCGCTATCGCCCTTGCCGCTGGCGTGCCCACCGTCGCCGGCGCCCAAGTGCTCACGACCGACAATGTTTGCGGCAAAACCGCCGATGTGCGCGGTATCACGGCCGAAAACCTGCCCGATATCGATGCGACCAATGCCCTCGTCATGGGCAAAGACGGCACCGTCTACTATGCCCGCGACGCCGATGAGCAGGTCAAGATTGCCTCGATCACCAAGGTCATGACCGCAATCCTAACCGTCGAGAATTGCAAGATGGACGAGAAGGTCACGGTGAGCAACGCCGCAGCCACCGTGGGTAATTCGACCGCCGGCTTGCTCGAAGGCGACGAGCTTACCGTGGAGCAGGCACTGCGCGGCCTGATGATTCCCTCGGGCAACGACGCCGCCATCGTGCTCGCCGAATATGTGGGCAAGAAGATCGACCCTAAGACCAAAGACGCCGAGGCCACATTTGTGAAGGCCATGAACGAGCGCGCTAAGAAGCTCGGCTGCACCGGCACGGTCTTTGAGAACCCACACGGTCTGGACTTTGATGAGTGGGCTGGCGATATGCACTCAACCGCACACGACGTAGCGCTGATGATGCAGGAGGCCATGAAAAACGACACGATCCGCGAGGTCGTAGCGAGCGAGGATTCCTGGATCGAGGTCACGGGCGCCGACGGCGCCGACCATTCGCATTCCATGGACACGCATAACTATTTGCTGGGCCAAGATGGCAACATCGGCGGCAAGACCGGCACCACCGACGACGCGGGCTATTGCTTTACGAGCGCCTACAACCGCGACGGCGACGAGATCTACACCGTCGTTTTGAACTCCACCACCACCGACCAGCGCTTTACCGATACCGCAACCCTTGCCAATTGGTACTACGGCCACAAGGTCACGGTCGCGATCGCCAACACGCAGGAAAAGACCGCCAACGGCAACCCGCTCATGGCACGCATTAGCCAGACAGATTGGACGGACAAGACGATCGACGCCACGCTCGCCGACCCCACGGCGCAAGCGACCGTGTTTTCCCTTGCTGGCGAGGTGACCGAAAAGGTTAGCTACGACGATCTTTCGGGCACGGTGCATGTGGGCGACAAGGTGGGCAGCGTTACGCTCAAGCAGGACGGCACCAAGATCGCCGTCATGGACCTAGTTGCCGACGAGGAAGGTGCAGGGCCGAATCCCATTGAATGGCTGCTCGTGAAGCTCGATCGCTTGGGCCGCCGCATCGACAACCGCCCGCTCACAGCCGAGAGCGAGACCGTAGCCAAGGCGCCCGAGATGTAAGATCGAAGAACAATACACTCGCTGAAAGGAGGTGTCCGAAAGGATGCCTCCTTTTTTTGAGGGTTCGAATCCCCAGTTAACATTCTCCTAATCAAAAAAGGGCCCTGAATGGGACCCTTCTTTCAATTCATACTGGCGGAGAGCTGGGGATGTCCGGGCATGCTACGCATGCCCTCCGGCTTCAAAGCCTGGCGGCTTTTCGCCCACGGGCTACAAACGCTTTCGCGTTTGCTTAACGCCCGTGCCCTCTCGGGTTCGAATCCCCAGCGCCCTTTCTCGATAATAAAAAAGGGCCCCCGATGGGACCCTTCTTTAAAGTTAAACTGGCGGAGAGCTGGGGATTCGAACCCCAGATGCCCTTTTGGGGCATACTCGCTTAGCAGGCGAGCACCTTCGGCCTCTCGGTCAGCTCTCCGTAACAGCCGTTCTATAGTAACCAAACAG
>CAUHIY010000050.1:0-12634 GCA_959606405.1 uncultured Collinsella sp.
CTATACGGGCCTGACCACGGGCGACGATATCGTCCGCGCGTTTGGGCGCACCAAGTTTACCGTCAAGTCCAAGACCATGCGCGGCGACAAGGTCGAGATGGCCGTGGAGGTGTTCTCGGACGGCGTTGACATGCCCTATGCGGACGCCATTCGCGCGCTCGATGGCGTGGAGGACCTGACGCTCATCCAGTACAACGGCGAGTACCACGGCTAACTTTGTCCCGCGTTTTAACAAACGCCGGACCGCTCGACGCTGCGCGGGCATCTGCCGGGCGATCTGCCGCTCAAACCGTCGCTCGCGTACATAAAGTACGCTTCGCTCCTCTTTCGCGGCACCTCGCCACGGCAGCTGCCCGCTCGCTGGCGTATGCTCGACCTGGGTGGGCCGATTTGGTTCGTATGCCGTCTTCACGGGTATCATGGTGAAAGCGATTTCAATGACAGGGGTGCTCGTGGTAAAGATGAAAGATGTGGCCGAGCTTGCGGGCGTTTCGAGCGCCGCCGTCTCGCGCTACCTCAACGGTGGATATATCTCGGCGGACAAGGCCGAGCGCATTAAGCAGGCAATCGAGTTGACCGGATACGTGCGATCCAGCCAGGCTCGCGCGCTGCGCACCGGTTCCACCAAGCTCATCGGCGTCATCGTGCCTAAGATCAACTCGGAATCCGTGAGCCGCATTACCGCTGGCATTGGCCAGGTGCTCGGTCGCCGTGGCTACCAGATGCTGCTTGCCAACACCGACAATGCGCCCGATCGCGAGCTCGAATACCTCGATTTATTCCAAAACCATCCGGTTGATGGCATTGTGCTGGTGGCAACCATGATCACCGACGAGCACCGTCGGGCGATTGACTCGTGCCGCGTGCCCATTGTGCTGATCGGTCAGCATGTCGAGGGCGCGGCGTGTGTCTATCACGACGATTACGAGGCTGCCTTTGAGCTGGGCCGTGCGCTTGCGGGTCGCGTGGACGGCAAGATCGCCTACATTGGAGTTTCCGAAGAGGACCGCGCGGCCGGTTTCGACCGTCGTCGCGGTTTTGAGGCCGGCTTGCGCGCCGCGGGCGCGGTGCTTGATCCGAGCCTGATTCGCCAGGGGTCATTTACGCTCGACTCGGGCTATCGCGCTGCGCGCGAACTGCTCTCCGTCGATCCCGATGTTTCGTTTATCGCGTGCGCGACCGACACTATGGCGGCCGGCGCCCTGCGCGCTTTTGACGAGCTGCGCGGCGTGGGCGAGGGCGTGCGTCGCGTGAGCGGTTTTGGCGACAACGCGTTTTTGCGCGCGCTGACGGGCGGCATTCCCACCGTGCATTATGGCTACCTGACCAGTGGCGTCGAGGCGACCAATATGCTGCTCGACGCGCTCGATGGCGAGGAGGGGGAGAGCGGCCTGCGGACGCTCAAACTTGGACATCAGCTCATGAATGTCTAGTCCTTGGACGCGTCTGCCTGCCTTTGAGTCCCCAGTTTTTGTCTCAAAACTACCATTCGCCGGCTTTTTCCTACCGTTCACCCTACTGTGAAAACGATTACAGACATATGAAACTGAAAACGATTACAGTGTAAGTGTCAAAGATGGCCGGGTGCAGATGCGCCCGTTGGAGGAAAGGGAAGTCATGGACTACCGCAAATCAGCCCAAGAGGTGCTCGACAACATCGGTGGCGCCGGCAACGTTGTTTCGGCCGCACACTGCGCCACGCGTCTGCGCCTGGTGATTGCCGATAACGCCAAGGTCGACAAGGAAGCCCTCGAGAACGTCGACGGCGCCAAGGGCGTCTTTGAGGCCCAGGGCCAGCTGCAGATTATTTTTGGCACCGGCACCGTCAACAAGGTCTACGAGGAGTTCATCGCACTCAGTGGCGTCGAAGCTGCTACCAAGGCCGAGGTCAAGGAGGCCGCGGCGCAGCAGCAGAACATCTTTATGCGTGCCATTAAGGTGCTCGGCGACGTCTTTGTCCCCATCATCCCCGCCATCGTGGCTTCGGGCCTGCTGCTGGGCATTATGAGCGCCCTCAACTTTATGGCCTCCAACGGCTTTATCGCGCTCGACACCAATAACTTTATCTATAAGATCGCCGACCTGGTCTCGGGAACGTCCTTTGGCATTCTGCAGATCCTGATCGGTTACTCCGCCGCTAAGGCCTTTGGCGCCAACCCGTATCTTGGTGCCGTCGTAGGCGGTGCGTTCATCAACTCCTCGCTGCAGAGCGCCTACACGGTTGCCTCCGAGGGCGTGCAGACCATGGTCACCGTCATTCCCGGCGTCTACAGCTTTGAGTGGGTCGGTTATCAGGGCCACGTTATCCCCATCGTTATCGCCTGCGCCATTCTGGCCTTCCTCGAGAAGCGCCTGCACAAGATCGTTCCCGAGATGTTCGACCTCTTTGTGACCCCGCTCGTCTCGGTGTTCGTGACCGTGCTCGTGACGCTCGTTGCCGTCGGCCCCATCTTTGTCTGGGCCGAGAACGCCATCCTCGGTCTGATCCAGGCCCTGCTGACCCTGCCCTTCGGCATCGGTTCCTTTATCGTCGGCCTGTTCTATGCCCCCACGGTCGTTACCGGTATCCACCAGATGTACACCGCCATCGACCTGGGCCAGCTCGCCCAGTACGGCGTGACCTATTGGCTGCCCATCGCCAGCGCTGCCAATATCGCCCAGGGTGGCGCCGCGCTCGCTGTTGCCTTTAAGACCCGCGATGCCAAGATCAAGGGCCTGGCGCTCCCTTCGGCCCTGTCCGCCTTCATGGGCATTACCGAGCCTGCCATCTTTGGTGTGAACCTTCGCTTCTTTAAGCCCTTCATCGCCGGCTGCATCGGCGGCGGCTGCGGTGCCCTGGTCTGCGCGCTCACCTCGCTTGCTGCTTCCGGCACCGGCGTTACCGGTATCTTCGGTATCCTGCTGTGCCTGGCCCAGCCCGTGCAGTACGCGATCATGTTTGCGGTCGCCGCGCTGGTTTCCTTTGGCGTCTCGTTTGTCCTGTACAAGGACGAGCCCAAGGCTTCCGAGCAGGCCTAAGAGCTTTTGATTGAGGGGTGCCCGCGGGTTGTATGCTCGCGGGCATTTCCCGTATCTGGTGCCGATCTCTGGTGCCTTGTAACTTTCGATCCGTTAGGACTTTGATATGTCTAATGCACTTGGTCGCGACCTTGCAAAGCTGGTTGCCGCAGTAGACGCCGCCGCCTCTGAGTGCGGTCATGGCGCGTATGGCCAGCACTTTCATATTATGCCGCCGGCGGGTTGGCTCAACGACCCCAACGGTCTCTGCCAGGTGGGTGGCGTGTTTCACGCGTACTTCCAGTATGCCCCGTTTGATGTGAACGGTGGCGTAAAGATGTGGGGCCATGCCACAAGCCGCGACCTTATGAACTGGGAATATGTTGGCGCTCCGCTGCTGCCCGACGAGCCGTTCGATTGCCACGGCGTGTATTCGGGCTCCGCGCTTGCCGAGGACGGCCGCATTCGCGTACTGTACACAGGCAACGTTAAACTCTCCGATGCAGACGGCACGTACGACTACGTCAATACCGGCCGCCGCGCCGATACTGTTTATGTCGAGAGCGTTGATGGCCTTGCCGGTCGGGAGTTCAGCCAAAAGCGCGTGGTGCTGGCGTCCGAGGATTATCCCGAGGATTTGACCTGCCACGTGCGTGACCCCAAGGTGTGGCGCGATGATGATGGGCGTTATCACATGGTGCTGGGCGCGCGTCGTCGAGTTGACGGGCCGCACGTCGAGAGCCGTTTTTGCGCCATGCATGGCGAGGGTGCCGGGCGCGATGTGGGCGAGATCCTGGTGTATGGCTCGGCCGATATGCTGAGCTGGGAGCTCGAGAGCCGCGTGTCTACGCCCGAGCGTTTTGGCTTTATGTGGGAGTGCCCGGGGTATCTGGAGATTGAGACGGATGGCGGTGTACCGGCGAAGTGGCTGTCCTTCTCGCCTCAGGGGCTCGAGGGCGGTCGTTGGGACCGCGGCAATGTGTATGCCGCTGGCTACATGCCTGTAACGGGCGACATCACTGGTGGTGACGGTGCCTATGAGCTGGGCGATTTCCGTCTGTGGGACGCCGGTTTTGACTTCTATGCTCCGCAGGAGTTCACGGCCGAGGACGGTCGCCATATTCTAATCGGCTGGATGGGCATGCCCGATGAGCCGACCTATGGCAACGCGCCTACCGTGGCGTGCGGCTGGCAGCACTGCATGACGGTGCCGCGTGAGCTTACAGCCGGTGCCGGCGGCGTAGTGCTGCAGCAGCCGGCGCGCGAGATTGAGCACCATTATGCCTCGGTGCGTGTGGGGGCGGGCTCGTTGGAGGTTGACGGCGATACCTGCTTTGACGTTGTTGTTGGCGACGTCGACGGCGCATTTACCGCGACCGTTGATGGCGGGCTGAAGCTGGCGTTTGTGCCCGCCGAGGGCAACCTGCCCTCACGCTTTGAGATGCGATTTATCGATGAGGGTCGCGCTTCTGCCGGCTGCGGTCGTACCGTGCGTTGGGAGCCCGTCGACGAGGTTTGTAACGTGCGCATTGTTGGTGATGTCTCGTCGGTCGAGGTGTTTGTGAACGATGGCTCTCTCGTGTTTTCGACGCGCATCTATCCCGAGGCCTATGGCGTGACCGTTGACGCTCCGGGCGCGAATGTGACCTACCACGCGCTCAACATCTAGGCGATTCGTCGCATATCGGCGCTATACTGCAGCCGTTGCCCACGATGCGGGAAACATCCGCATCGTGGGTTTTTGCTTATGAAGGGACGGTGCCACGTGGATGTGCAACAGCTAGAAGAGGCCTGGGCTGCAAGGGCCGGCGCGCGTGAGGCGCGTCTTGTTGCGGCCCTGCATGTGCCGGCAGGGCTGTCGCAGCTGGGGATTGTGCGTCCCGGTGACCGCCTGGTGGCCTTTGCGGACGACTTTGTCGATGCGTTTGCGAGCGGCTTTGATTGCTGCGATGTCGCGCTGGTGGGCTCGTCGTCCGCCGAGGCGTTTGCCGCTGCGTCCGAGGGCTTTGATGCTTCGTTTGATGCCGAGGGGCCGCACCTGTGGTGGTTCGTCAACTCCATCGGCGGGTTTGGTCTGCGTGTGCCCGATCTGCGTGCGCTGGGTCGGGCGGCGCGTGAGGCCCATGCGCTGCTGGTTGTTGACAACACCGTGGCGTCGGCTTTTGGCTGCGATCCGCTGCGGCTGGGTGCCGTGCTGTCGCTCGAGGCGCTCGACCGCGTGTGCGCCGGCAAGGCTCCGCGCAAGTTGGTTGCAGTATCGGTCGCGCGCTCGCAGCTCAAGCGCCATCGTGTGGATGCTGCTGCCGAGTGCGCGCATGCCCTGCTTGAGGGCTGTGGCTTGGCCAAGCTTGATATGCCTGCTGACGAGGCCGGTGTGCTGGAGCGCGGGCTGGACTCGCTCGATGTCCGCATGCAGGCGCATTTCGATCGCGCCCGTGCGCTGGCCGAGTATCTGGCCGCCAACGAGATGGTGCGCAACGTACGCTATCCCGGGCTGAGCTCGCATCCCGACCATGCTGTTGCAACGGGAATCCTCGAGCACGGCTTTGGCCCGGCAGTTGAATTTGATCTTATCGAGCGTAGTGCGGGCGAGCTGTTCGATGCTTTGTCCGGGGAGTTTCGCACATCGCCCGCCGGCGGCGCAACGACGCGCCTTTCGGCTCCACGCGGCAAGCAGGGGAGCACCGTCCGCCTCTTCGCCGGCACCGACGACCCCTTGATCGTGGCCGCCACCCTGGACAACGCCCTCCGATGATTTTTCTGGGACGGGGATTAAAAAATCATTGTGTACCTAATGATTTTTTAATCCCCGTCCCAGAAAAATCATCTATGGTGGCGACCGGCTAAAAAGCCCCGTCCCAAATTGGCTACTCTTTGATGCTGGCGATGAGGTCGTTTGCTTTGGTGGCAATGACGTTGTTGATGTCGGCCTGCAGCTCCTCGTAGACCGCTATGGCTCGCTCGCCGGCGGGGGTGAGGCTGGACCCGCGGGCGCCGTCGCGCTCGATGAGCTTGCAGCCCAGCTGTCCTTCCGCCTCGTTCACAATGCGCCAGGCCTTGGAATACGCCATGCCCATGCTCTTGGCGGCGCGGTTGAGCGAGTGCTCGCGGGCAATACCCTGCAGCAGCAAGACGCAGCCGTGGCCGAACACGCCCGGCAGATCCTTGTCGCACGCTTGAATGACCAACTTTGCCGTCGTCTTGTACTCCATGTGCTCCACGTCTCCCCGCTAAAGTGTTTGCTGGGCAAACGCAAAGCCTGCGTCAAACCCTCGTGTGCTCTTCTTAAATCATGCATTGTAGCAGTCAAAGTGCGTTAAGATACTTCCCCAGTATTGGGCGCCCAAGGTTGGGCTGGGTCCTACGAGGCCTGCAGCCGACCGGTCGCATGGAAAAAGGAGAAACATGGCTACGTTCTTTCCCGGTGAGTCCCACACGTTTTCGGAGTATCTGCTGGTCCCTGGTTACTCGTCCTCGCAGTGCATCCCCAACAACGTCTCTCTTAAGACGCCGCTAACCCGCTTTAAGCGCGGTGAGAAGCCGGCAATCACCCTGAACATCCCCATGGTTTCCGCCATCATGCAGTCCGTCTCGGGCGTCGATATGGGTGTCGCGCTCGCTACCGAGGGTGGCCTGTCCTTCATTTACGGTTCCCAGAGCGCCGAGTCCGAGGCCGCTATGGTCAAGGCCGTCAAGGATCACAAGGCCGGCTTCGTTCAGTCCGATTCCACGCTGACCCCCGACATGACCATGGAGCAGGTCATTGAGCTCAAGGAGAAGACCGGCCACTCCACCATGCCGGTTACTGACGACGGCACTCCCAAGGGCAAGCTCCTGGGCATCGTCACCAGCCGTGACTATCGCCCCAGTCGCGATGACCACCAGACGAAGGTCTCCGAGTTCATGACCCCGCGTGAGCAGCTCATCGTGGGCGACAAGAACATCAGCCTCAAGGTTGCCAACGACGTCATCTGGGACAACAAGCTCAACGCCCTGCCCATCGTCGACGACAATGATCACCTCATGGGCATCGTCTTCCGTAAGGACTACGACAGCCACAAGACCAACCCAAACGAGCTGCTCGATAACGACAAGCGCTACATGGTCGGCGCCGGTATCAACACCCGCGACTATGCCGAGCGCGTGCCGCTGCTCATCGAGGCCGGTGCCGACGTCCTGTGCATCGACTCTTCCGAGGGCTTCAGCGAGTGGCAGAAGCGCACCATCGAGTGGATCCGCGCCAACTACGGCGAGGACGTCAAGGTCGGTGCCGGTAACGTCGTCGACGCCGAGGGCTTCCGCTTCCTGGCAGACTGCGGTGCCGACTTCATCAAGGTCGGTATCGGCGGCGGTTCCATCTGCATCACCCGTGAGACCAAGGGTATCGGTCGCGGCCAGGCCACCGCGCTGATCGATGTCTGCCGCGCTCGCGACGAGTACTACGAGGAGACCGGTGTTTACGTGCCCGTGTGTTCCGACGGCGGTATCGTTTACGACTACCACATGACGCTCGCCCTTGCCATGGGTGCCGACTTTATGATGCTGGGCCGCTACTTCGCTCGCTTCGATGAGAGCCCGACCGAGCGCGTCAACGTTAACGGTCAGTACATGAAGGAGTACTGGGGCGAGGGTTCTGCGCGTGCCCGCAACTGGCAGCGCTACGACCTGGGCGGCGCCGCGAAGCTCAGCTTCGTCGAGGGCGTCGACTCCTACGTTCCCTACGCAGGTTCCCTCAAGGACGGCGTTGGCGGCACGCTCTACAAGGTCAAGTCCACGATGTGCAACTGCGGTGCCCTCTCAATCCCCGAGCTCCAGGAAAAGGCACGCCTGACGCTGGTAAGCTCGACCTCCATCGTAGAAGGCGGCGCCCACGACGTAGTCGTCAAGGACTCCCAGCAAAGCGTCAGCTATCGCTAAGCGGCTTTCCCAAGCACCGCACCTTGCCGTTCAAACCGTCGCTCGCGTACCAAAGTACGCGTCGCTCCTCTTTCACGGCAATCTGCGGCACTTGGAAAACCCGATCATGCTTGGGCGGGTAACAATTAGCGGTTGATTCACAACCACGTTATTTAGATAAAGCGAGATGCCCGCAAGTCGCAGGCATCTCGCTTGTCGTATTTGCTATCATCAGTCAAGTTAACCTTAGGGTCGGTCGGCTTGGCTTTGTTCGCTACAAGTTCCGCACGCAAAGAAGAGCACTTAATGTGCTCTTCGTCTTGCGCGGGACTGTCCGCAGTAGCGAATAAAGCTAAGCCGACCGACCCCAGCTAAGATTAAAGGAGCTGATATGTGCGATTGCACAGATCATAAGGACGAGATTCCTGTCTACGACGCGCAGGCCATTGAGTCCAGGTGGATGAAGGCCTGGGAGGACTCCAACCTCTTTGCCGTCGACACCGACGACAGCAAGCCCAAGAAGTACGTGCTCGAGATGTTCCCGTATCCGTCGGGCGACCTGCACATGGGCCACGCGCGCAACTACACTATCGGCGATGCCATGGCCCGTCAGGCCCGCATGCGTGGCTACGACGTGCTGCATCCCATCGGCTTTGACGCTTTTGGCCTGCCCGCCGAGAACGCCGCCATCAAGCACAACACGCAGGCTGCCGCCTGGACGTATAAGAACATGGACCAGGCGCTCGCCACGATGAAGCGCATGGGCTTCTCCTATGATCTGGATCGCATGGTCAAGACCTGCAGTCCCGACTACTACCGTTGGGGCCAGTGGATCTTTGAGAAGATGTGGGAAAAGGGCCTGGTCTACCGTAAGAAGAACCCGGTCAACTGGTGCCCCACCTGCAAGACCGTTCTGGCTAACGAGCAGGTTACCGAGGGCAAGTGCTGGCGCTGCGGCACCGAGCCCGAGAAGCGCGACCTTGAGCAGTGGTACTTCAAGATCACCGAGTACTCCCAGGAGCTGCTCGACGACTTGGAGAAGCTCCCCGGCTGGCCCGAGCGCGTCAAGCAGATGCAGGCCAACTGGATCGGCCGCTCCGAGGGCGCCGAGGTCGACTTTACCCTGTGCGACCAGGATGGCGAGCCCATCGAGGGCGACGAGGGCAAGATCACCGTCTTCACCACGCGTGCCGACACCCTCTTTGGCGTCTCCTTCTTTGTCCTGGCTCCCGAGTACGCCGGCCTGCACGAGCTCGTCGAGGGCACGGAGTACGAGGAGGCCGTGACCAAGATCGTCGAGGACTCCAAGCATATCTCTGCCGTCGAGCGTGCCCAGGGCACCCTCGAGAAGCACGGTGCCTTCACGGGCCGCTATGTGGTAAACCCCGTCAACGGCGAGAAGGTCCCCGTGTGGGTTGCCGATTATGTTGTTGCCGACTACGGTACCGGTGCCGTCATGGCCGTTCCCTGTGGCGACCAGCGCGACTTTGAGTTTGCCCGCAAGTACGACCTGCCGATCGTGCCGATCATCCTGGACGATGGCGATCGCGCTGCCGTCGAGGCCAGCGGCGAGACCATCGATACCTTCCATGCCGAGACCGTCGACTGGGATTGCGCTCACGCTGCCGAGGGCACGCTCGTCCAGTCCGGCAAGTACACCGGCATGCGCGGCGGTAAGCACTCCGAGGGCGAGGCTGCCATCGTGGCCGACCTCGAGGCCATGGGCTGTGGTCGTCGCAAGGTCGAGTTCCGTCTGCGCGACTGGCTCATCAGCCGCCAGCGCTATTGGGGTAACCCCATCCCGGCTATCCATTGCGAGCACTGCGGCATTGTGCCCGTGCCCGAGGACCAGCTACCGGTGACGCTGCCCGAGAACCTTGACCTGGGCGCCGGTGAAACCCTCGCCGAGTGCAAGGAGTTCTACGAGACCACCTGCCCGGTCTGCGGTCGCCCGGCCAAACGCGAGACCGATACCATGGACACCTTTACCTGCTCCAGCTGGTATTACCTGCGCTATACCGATCCGCACAACACCGAGCTGCCCTTCTCCCGTGAGGCCGCCGACCGTTGGATGCCCGTCGATAACTACATCGGCGGCATCGAGCACGCCATCCTGCACCTGCTCTACAGCCGCTTCTGGACCAAGGTCCTGCGCGACCTGGGCATGATCGACGCCGATGAGCCCTTCACCAACCTGCTGTGCCAGGGCATGGTCAAGGACGAGAACGGCGACACCATGTCCAAGTCCAAGGGCAACGTCGTGCCCCCGAGCTCGGTTATCGAGCCCTACGGTGCCGACACCATGCGTCTGGCGATCCTGTTTATCGCCCCGCCCGAGAAGGACTTCGACTGGGATCCCAAGGCCGTCGAGGGTGCCAACCGCTTCATTAAGCGCGCCTGGCGTATCGTTTGGCAGCTCGTCCAGTCCGGCGACGCCAACGTGGCCTTCGACAAGTCCGCGCTCGACGAGGTTGCGATGAAGCTCTATCGCGAGCGTCACCGCACCATCGCCAAGTGCACCGAGGACTTCGATCGCGGCCAGTTCAACACCGCGATCTCGGCCGTCATGGAGCTCGTCAACGCGGCGAGCGCCTACCTCAACGCCACCGAGGATACCGCCCGCGACAAGGCGCTGTGCTACGGCGTGGCCAAGGACATCGTGAGCGTCCTTGCCCCCATCTGCCCGTTCTGGGCCGACGAGCTGTGGCACGAGGCGCTCGGCTGCGATGGCAACGCCTACACCGCCGCCTGGCCCGAGTTCGACCTGGCCGAGTCCATCGAGGACACGGTGCAGATCGTGGTCCAGGTGCTCGGCAAGGTCCGTGGCCGCATCGACGTCGCCCGCGACGCCTCCAACGAGGAGATGCAGGCTGCCGCCGAGGAAGCCGTTGCCAAGTGGCTTGAGGGCAAGACGGTCGTCAAGGCCATCTGCGTGCCCGGCAAGCTGGTCGACCTGGTGGTCAAGTAAGCGCTGCGCGCATAGATGACATGCAATAAACGAGGGACGGTCCGGTCGGGTCGACCCTCGTTTTGCATGTATCTGCCTAGGTGCCTTCGGTCAATTGTCCTATTCTTGTGGAGAAGCTGTGCGCACGCTGACCTGCAGATTCGTACTGTGCTTGCACGTTTCCGCAGCTATTGGTATAGTTTTCTTGCAAATGAAGTTGTAATTGAAAGAAGTGGGGTTTCGGCCCCGCTTCTTTTTTGTATGGATGGAGGTGCCGCAATGGTCAAGACCAAGACCGAGCAGGCGATTATCGACGCGCTCGAGGCCGTCGCTCCCCAGCACGATGTCGACATCGTCGACGTCGAGCTCGTGGGTGCCACCAAGGCCCCCTGCGTGCGCGTGCGTATCGAGGGTGCCGAGGGTCAGAGCCTGTCGCTCAACGACGTCACGGCCAACACCAAGTGGGTCGGCGATGTGATTGAGGAGCTCGACCCCATCTCTTCGAGCTATACGCTCGAGGTGTCGAGCCCGGGTATGGCGCGCCCGCTGCGCCGCCCGTGCGACTTTGCCCGCTTTGTGGGCGAGAACTGCGAGCTCACCTCCACCGCCACCGAGGGCCGGCGCAAGTACGCCGGCAAGATTGCCGCTGCGACCGAGACGAACGTGACCCTCGAGCTCGAGGACGGCGAGTCCGTCACCCTCGATTATTCTGATGTTAAAAAGTGCAAGTTGAAGCCCACCTACGACTTCAAGCCCGTGAAGGAAGGAAAGTAAGATGGCAGCATCCGACATGATGTCCGCCCTGATGGAGCTTTGCCAGGAGAAGCACATCGACCAGCTCTACCTGATCGACCGCCTGGAGCAGTCGCTCGCCAAGAGCTATGCCGAGATTCTGCATCTTGAGTGGGGCGCCAAGGTGACCATCGACCGCACCACCGGCAAGATCTACGTCTACCGCTTGGAGCCGATCGACGATTCCATGGACGAGGAGGGCAACTTCACCGAGTTCGAGGAGATCGACGTCACCCCCAAGAACACGAGCCGCATCGCCGCCCAGCACGCCAAGGCCGAGATTAACGCCATCGTGCGTAACTCCGCCCGCGAGCAGATTTACGAGGAGTTCTCCGGCCGCATCGGTGACCTCATCAGCGGTACCGTGCTGCAGTCCACGCCCGACTTCACAATCGTCAAGATCCGTGAGGGCGTCGAGGCCGAGCTGCCGCACTTCGATCAGCGTCGATACGAGAACGAGCGCAACGAGCGTCCAATGGGCGAGCGCTACCTGCACAACCAGCATATCAAGGCCGTGATCATTGACGTTCGCGACCCCAACTCCAACCTGCAGCCGGTTCGTGGCGAGCACAGCCGTCCGCCGATTGTCATCTCCCGTACCCACCCCGAGCTCATGCGTCGTCTGTTTGAGCAGGAGGTGCCCGAGATCTATGAGGGCACCGTCCAGATCAAGTCAATCGCCCGCGAGCCCGGCCAGCGTTCCAAGGTCGCCGTCCACTCGCTCGACGACCGCCTGGATCCCGTGGGTGCCTGCGTCGGCCCCAAGGGCAGCCGTGTTCGCGCTGTCGTGGGCGAGCTCCGTGGCGAGCGCGTCGACGTCATCCTGTGGGATGCCGATCCTGCCGTCTACGTCGCCAACGCCCTTTCGCCCGCTAAGGTCACCCGCGTCCTCATCGACGAGGAGAAGGCCTACGCCGGCGTCATCGTGCCCGACGACCAGCTGTCCCTCGCCATCGGCAAGGAGGGCCAGAACGCCCGCCTCGCCGCGCGCCTGACCGGCTG
>CAUHIY010000051.1:0-12627 GCA_959606405.1 uncultured Collinsella sp.
TGAAGTTGAACGTCAGATTGTCCAAATGCGGCCCGCGCAGCGTCGAGCCGTTACGCGGTTCGTAGAACCGCGTAACTAGTTAGTACATCTTTGCGCCGGCAGGGATGGAGGCATCGAGCTGGATCAGGTTGAGGCGCTCCTCGCCCTCCTCCTCGTGGACAGCGCTGATCAGCATGCCGCAGCTGGGAATACCCATCATCTTGCGCGGAGGCAGGTTGGTAATGGCGAGCAAGGTCTTGCCGACCAGGTCCTCGGGCTCGTAATAAGCGTGAATACCGGAGAGGATGGTGCGGTCGGTACCGGTACCGTCGTCGAGCGTAAAGTTCAGCAGCTTCTTGGACTTCTTGACGGCCTCGCATGCCTTGACCTTCACAGCGCGGAAGTCGCTCTTGGAGAAGGTATCAAAGTCGACGAACTCCTCAAACAGCGGCTCAACGGCGATCTTGGAGTAATCGAGCGTGGGCTTAAGCGACGTAACGAACGGGCTCGCGGCGTTGCCGGCCTCGGCAGCCTTGGCGGCAGCGGCACCGGACTGGAAACCCTTCTCGGGCTTCATGTGCGGGAACAGCAGCACGTCGCGGATAGAAGCCTGGTTGGTGAGCAGCATGACCACGCGGTCGATACCAATGCCAATGCCGCCCGCGGGAGGCATACCGTACTCGAGGGCGCGCACGTAGTCCTCGTCGTACTCCATGGCCTCGTCGTCACCGCCGGCCTTCTCGGCCATCTGGGCGGCAAAGCGCTCGGCCTGGTCGACCGGGTCGTTGAGCTCGGAGAAAGCGTTGGCGTACTCGTGGCCGGCGATGACCAGCTCAAAGCGGTGGGTCAAACGCGGGTCGTCCTCAAAACGCTTGGCGAGCGGGCTGACCTCGATGGGGTAATCGCACACGAACGTCGGGTTAACGATGGTGTCCTCGCCCAGCTCATCGTAAATCTCGGCGATGATCTTGCCAGCAGTCCACTCGGGCTTGATCTCCAGGCCCTTCTCGCGCGCGGCGGCAGCAAGCTCCTCGACCGGCGTGTCGATGGTGACCTGCTTGCCGAGCACGTCGGAGACGATGTCGGTCATGGGACGGCTGGCCCACTCACCAGAAAGGTCGATGGTCTGGCCCTGGTACTCGATGACCTCGGGGTTGCCGATGGCCTTGTTGGCAGCCTTGATGACACCTTGGGCGAGTGCCTTCATGCCCTCGAGGTCGGAGAAGGCACGGTAGGCCTCCATCGTGGTGAACTCGGGGTTGTGGGTAAGGTCCATGCCCTCGTTACGGAAGATGCGGCCGATCTCGAACACGCGCTCAAAACCACCGACGATGCAGCGCTTGAGGTGCAGCTCGGTGGCAATACGCAGGTAGCACTCCTGATCGAGCGCGTTGAAGTGGGTAATGAACGGCTTGGCAGTAGCGCCGCCTTGGATGGTCTGCAGGATGGGGGTCTCGACCTCCATGTAGCCGTCGGACTCCATAAAGCGACGGAAGGTGGAGAGAATCTGCGAACGCTTACGGAAGGTCTCGCGAACGTCGTCGTTGGCGATCAGGTCGACATAGCGCTGGCGATAGCGGGTCTCCTTATCGGAAAGACCGTGGAACTTCTCGGGCAGCGGACGAACGGCCTTGGCAAGCAGGGTCGCGCTCTTAGGGGCAACGGAAAGCTGGCCACGCTGGGTGCGCACGACCACGCCGGTCACGCCCAGGATGTCGCCCAGGTCGAGGGCCTTGAGCGTACTCCAGGCAGCCTCGTCCATGTCGTTGATGCGGCAGAACAGCTGAATCTCGGCAGTCGCATCGCGCACGACGATGAACATGATCTTGCCCTGACCGCGCTTGGCGACCACACGGCCAGCGATCTTCACGACGTCCTCGGTGTCCTCGCCATCGGCAAGCTCGGCGTACTTAGCCTCGATATCGGCGACGTAGTCCTCAAGCTCAGAGTGCTCGGGATAGGGGTTCTGGCCCGCCTCGAACAGGGCGGCGCGCTTGGCCAGGCGGGTGGCGCGCTCGTCGTTGAGCGTCGATGCCTGATCGGCGGCGTTCTGGTTCTCTGCCATAAGTTAGCTCCTCAAACTAAAACGCTCCCCAGGATTCGGTCCCAGGGAGCGAAAACATACCTTTACGCGGGACCGTGGTCTAGCGTGCGATCTTGGCGATGGTGTAGACGCGAGTCTTGCCGGAAGGCGTAACGACCTCGACGGAATCACCCTCGCCGTGACCGATGATGGCGTGACCGACCGGAGACTCGTTGGAGATCTTGTGCTCGAGCGAGTTGGTCTCGGTGGTACCGACGAGCGTGACTTCCATGACCTCGCCGTTGGGATCAATCAGCGAAACGGTGGAACCGATGGAGACGGTCAGGTCGCCCGTGGTGGCAGCAACCTGAGCGTTGGCGAGGATGGCCTGGATCTCGGCAATACGAGCGGCGTTCTGGGCCTGCTTGTCCTTAGCGGCGTCGTACTCGGAGTTCTCCGAAAGGTCGCCGAACGCGCGGGCTTCCTTGATGTCCTCGACGATCTCCTTGGCGTAATCGCCCTCACGCCAAGCGAGCTCCTCGACGAGCTTCTGGCGGCCCTCAGCGGTCAGTACGATCTGGCTTGCGTCCATACGGATATCTCCCCAACTCTGATCAAACAATCAACTGTCAACAAAACGAAAAAGACCGGCTAGCCTGCGGGCAAGCCGGTCAGGTGCTCACCCCAAAGGGATGGGACTACTCTGCGTCCGCGTCGCTGTCCTCTGCCTGCTTCTTCTTGGCAGCAGCGAGCTTGGCCTCGAGCTCAGCGATCTCCTTGTCCTCCTCGGACTGCTCGACCACGACCTCCTCGGCCTGCTTGGTCTCGGCCTTATCGTCGCCCTCCATACCCTCGCGGATATTCTTGACGGTAGAGCCGAGGGACTTGCCGAGCTTCGGCAGGTTCTTGGGCCCGAAGATAATCAGGACAACGACGAGAATAATGATGAGCTCAGGAGCCCTCAGTCCAAACATGTAGACCTCCACAATACAGCGAGACAAGCTCGAATGAGTATACCGCGGGTATCGCGGTATCACAACACTAGCTAAAAAAAGGGACCGCAAGAAGCGGTCCCTCCTCATGCTCTGGTCGGGTTGACTGGATTTGAACCAGCGACCCCTGCGTCCCGAACGCAGTGCTCTACCAAACTGAGCCACAACCCGTTAGCTCGACTATAGTAACAAAGATTTTCGTCGTGTGCTAGAGAAATTTTTATTTCTTTGGCGCGTCGATTTGAACCGTGTTGGGAATAAGCTCAGTCGCGCAGGCCCACCAGCCATTTTGCTGGGCAGCATCGGCAAGCCTTTCGGCCGTGGCAGCGGTGTCGCAAATGGCAAACGAGCAGGCACCCGATCCGCACACATCTACAGCAACGGTTCCGTCCTGTTTACGCAGCCAGTCGAGGACCGTTTGAATCTGCGACTCCATCTGTGCGGAAATGACACCAAGGTTGTTATGGATGAGCGCATATGCCGTCTCAGCATCACCAGCACGCAAGGCAGAAGCTATCGCGCCGGGCTCGTCCGCAGGCACCGGGGCCTCGTCAAAACGTCGATAGGCTTCAATTGTCGAAACGCTTGCCTCGCGCGGCTTGACCAGCACGACGGGCGTCGCGGGCAGCGCGGGGTACTCAGTTGCCAGCACGTCTCCCCCGCCTACGTAGAACGCAGGACTCGCGTGCAAAAAGAACGGGACGTCAGCACCAATGCCCCGCGCAATGTCGTCGAGCGCCGGGTCGGTGCGATCAATGCCCCAGAGCTCTGCCAAGGCGACAATGACCGCGGCCGCATCCGTCGAGGGGCCGCCCAAGCCGGCGCACAATGGAATGCGCTTCTCAATCGTCACGCAGATGTTTGCCTCGCGACCATAATGCTCGGCCATAGCAACCGCAGCCCGATACGCCGTATTCTTTTGCATGGGAAAATCTGATGCTGGAACCGTCTGGACGGTCAGCGCCTGCGACGGCGTGACCGTCACGGTATCGGAAAGACCGACGGCCGCCATCAGGGAATCGACCCTGTGGTAGCCGCGGTCATCGCGCTCGGTATGAACCCCCAGGTAGAGGTTAATCTTTGCCGGCGCGGAAAGAGTCAGGGACCGATCGGTCACCGTTAATGCTCCTCGAGCTGATTGCCGAGCGGGGTAAAGATGTGCTCGCCGCTCTCGGGGTCGAACAGCTCGACCTGACCGGTGAGCACATCGATATACTGGTAGGACTGACGCGACTTGCGGCCGCGACGCTCGTCGACCTCGACAATGAAGACGGCCGGGTGGACGCTCTTGATGGTGCCCATGCGCTCGACGACGCGGGTACGGCCCATGTTGGCCTTAACCTTGACGCGATCGCCCACCATATCGGTCAGCTTCTCGTGGATGTCGTCGACGTGATTGACTTCCATCTCTTCCATGAACAGGGCCTCCAGAAGGTGCAATTCAAAAAGGGGATAATACCCCTAAGATAGACAAAACTCTAATACTATAGCACCCTGTTGTGGCCATACGCAAGTAGCTAAAAACCCGGTCCCAAATTGATTACTTACAGACTATCGGTGTCCAAGACGATGGTGAATGGGCCGTCGTTGACCAGGTCGACCTTCATGTCGGCGCCAAAGATACCGTGCGCCACATGCTCAACGTCCTCGCGCACAAGCGTCAAGAAGTACTCGTAGAGCTCGTTGGCGACATCGGGGGCGCCGGCATCCGTAAACGACGGACGGCGGCCGTGGCGGCAGTCGGCAAACAGCGTGAACTGCGACACCACGAGTACCTCGCCGTCGACATCGGCAAGTGCCAGGTTGGTCTTGCCGTTCTCATCCTCGTTGATACGCAGCCCGCGGAGCTTGCCCCACAGCTTGTCGGCCTCGGCACGCGTATCGCCATGGCCCACACCCAGCAGCACCAGGTAGCCGCGTCCAATGCGACCCACGCACTCGCCGTCGACCGTCACGCCGGCGTTGAGCACGCGCTGCACCACCGCGCGCACGGCCTACTCCTCGCCCGTCAGTTTGGCGGATAGGTGCTCGAGCGCATGGAATCGATGGCTGATGGCGTTCTTCTCGTCCGCCGTCAGCTCGGCCATGGTCTTGCCCGGCGTGTCGACCGGCAGGAACAGCGGGTCATAGCCAAAGCCGTGATCGCCGCGCCCCTCGTGTGCGATAGTGCCCTCGCAGGCGCCCTCACCATAGGTGACCAAACCGTCCGTGTCGATGAGTGCAACGACGCTCATAAAGCGCGCGGTGCGATCCTCGTCGGCCACGCCTTCCAGGTTAACGAGCAGCTTGGCGTTGTTGGCGGCATCGTCGCCATGCACGCCCGCATAGCGCGCGCTATACACGCCCGGCTCGCCGTCCAGGGCATCAACGACCAAGCCCGAATCGTCGGCAATGGCCATGAGCCCCGTCTCCTCGACCGCAGCCTGCGCCTTGATGATGGCGTTCTCCAAAAACGTCGTGCCGTTTTCCTCGGGGTCCTCAAAATCGCCCAGCTGACCGAGCGCCACAAAGCATACCTCGGGCATGACCTTGCCCAAAATGACCTCGATCTCGGTGAGCTTATGGGCGTTGCCGGTTGCCACGACGATGGTCGCCGCCGGGTCGAGGGTGTCGATGTCAATCTTCTCAAGTGCCATAGCTGGCCTCCTTGTCTCTATAGCAATGCCGTGTTGAGGACGACGAGGACCTCGGCCTCTCTCCCCTCTCAATCAACGGCAGTCTTATACTTCGACGTTTTCCCAGATAAAACCTACCAAAATAAACCTGTCCCTTTTTGGTAGGTTAGGCGAGGGCTTGGCGCTGGAGCTCGATGAGCTCGGCGATACCCTTGTCGCCCAGGTCGAGCAGGGCGTTGAGGCGTTTGCGGTCGAAGGGCGCCTGCTCGCCAGTGCCCTGGAGCTCGATCATCTCACCAGTGTCGGTGGCGACGAGGTTCATGTCGACCTCGGCATGGCTGTCCTCGGAATAATCCAAGTCGAGCAGAGTGTTGCCGTCGACAACGCCCATGGAGATGGCAGCCACCTGGCCGATAAGCGGGATGCGCTCGATCTTGCCCGCCTCGACCCACATGGCGAGGGCGTCGTGCAGCGCCACCCAGGCGCCGGTGATGCTCGCTGTACGCGTGCCGCCATCGGCCTGAATCACATCGCAGTCGACGGTGACGGTGTACTCGCCGAGCGCCTTCATGTTGACGACGGTACGCAGGCTGCGGCCAATGAGGCGCTCGATCTCCATGGAGCGGCCCTTGCGGTTGGCGTGCTCGCGCTTGCAGCGCTTGCCGGTCGACGCCGGCAGCATGGCGTATTCCGCGGTCACCCAGCCGGCCTTAGCTCCCTTTCGCCAGCCCGGCACGCCCTCCTCGATAGTGGCGGCGCACAGCACGCGCGTGTCACCGAACTCGGCCAGACACGAGCCGTGAGCGTGCTTCATGACGCCACGGGTGAGCTTAACGGGGCGCAACTCGTTGGCGGCGCGACCGTTGGCGCGGTTGACCTGCATGTACTCCATAGAAATTTCCTTTCGGCAAAAGATGTGGCGAAGGCTCTGGCAGCTGCCTTACATCTATTTCAGCTCATCGATATCGATATGTTCGATGCTCTTGAGCGGCTGACCAAAGATAAAGCTGCCCGCCACCGCAAACTCGGCAATGTTATCGGCCGTCGTGGCAAAACGATGCTGCGGCTCGGCGGCGTCGCCCGCCAGCTGCTCGCGGCGCGTGAGGATATCGGTCAGCTCGCGCGTGGTCTCCTCGGCGGAACTCACGACGCGCACCCCAGGCCCCAGCGCATGGCGGATAGGTCCCACCAACAGCGGAAAATGCGTACAGCCGAGCACCACGGTATCGATGCCGTGGTCGCGCAGCGGCTCAACCGTGGCACCCACCAGCGCACGCACGGCAGGCGTATCGAAGATGTCCTCGTTCTCAAGCCACTGTTCCTGCAGATGTGCACCCGAGGCGAGCTCGTGTTCGACAACCTCGACAAAGCTCGAGGCTGGACAGCCGTATACATCGACGCCGGCATCCAGGTCCTGAATGGCGCGCGTATAGGCGCCCGAGCGAATAGTGAGGTTGGTGGCGAGCACGCCCACGCGACGCGTACGCGTGCTGTTGATTGCCGCACGGGCACCCGGCGCGATCACACCGATCACGGGAACGTCGAGCACCTGCTGGGCCAGACGCAAGGCCGCAGCGGTCGCCGTGTTGCAGGCGATGACCATAATCTTGACGTCGTGCTTCGAAAGCCAACGACCCGCCTGCAACGCAAACGAGCGCACTTCATCCTCGGTGCGCGTGCCGTAGGGGCAGCGCTTGGTGTCGCCAAAGTAGTAGACGGACTCGTGCGGCAGCGCCGTCGCGATGGCGCGCGCAACCGTCAGACCGCCCAAACCAGAATCGAACACGCCAATCGGGCGCGTGTCGCCTGCCGGATTCTCGATATCGGACATTACCTCACCAGTCTCTCTCGAAAAGACATGTCCAAGTGCGGCGGCGGCGCGCTACGAACGCGCCGCGACCAGCAGCTCTGCCGTCGCCGCCCAACCGTCGACAATTTTGCCACGCGTAACGAAAGCGTTCTCGCAAGCAGCCAGGAACTCGGGCGCGCCGGCGCTCGTCAGGCCATTCTCGACCAGGCAGAACGTGCCCACGTGATCGGCCATGTAGAAGTCGGACTCGGAATCGCCGAGCGCCAACGTCTCCTCGCGCTCGATCCCCAGGTGCTCGCAGAAGTGCGCAATGGCGACGCCTTTGTTGAGGCCCGCGGGGTTGATGTTGAATGCGCGACCGTCCTCGACGCGATCGAGCTCGAGCGTCGTCGGCTTGGACAGATGCGTCAGGTGACCGTTACAGGCCCACACCAGGCCGCAGCCGGCCTCGTCCAGGATGGCCTGGACCTCATTGTCGGGCACATCGCCGCGCATGCCGACGGTGACCTCGCGGTACTTGTAGCCGGTCGACATGTCGTTGTGATACTCGATCTTGTGCGGCCAGCGGGCAAGGATCTTCTCGCACACGCCGGTCTGCTCGATCACCTGGTGCGGAGTAAGGCCGCAGACGGGGTCGTAAGGCATGTCGCCGGTCAGATACTCCCAATCGTTGGCCTTGAGGTCGTACATAACCAGGCCGCCCATCTCACCAATGTAGGAGTTGAGGCCGAGCACGCGCGCGTCCTCGTGGATCATGGTACGGTTGCGGCCCGAGGTGGGAACCACCTGAATGCCAGCACGAGCGAGCGCCACGACGGCCTCGACGAGTTTGGTCGAGGGGTTGCCGTCGTTGTCGCGCAGCACGCACGAGCCGGGTGCAAGCATCGTGGCATCCAGGTCGGTAAAGACGTATTTGACCTTGGCCAAGCGCTCGCGCATCTCGCCCGAAAGCTCAGCGACGGTCGGCAGGGTATTGTGGGACATGGTTACTCCGTTTACGTAGAAGGGTTTGGACTTGGACGGCATGTTTTGATTGAGGGAACACGCTTATGGCGACAGCGCACTCAGGGCGCCGCCGCCATCATGGTTCATTAGTCAAACTGGGTAACATCGATTAGGCGATTGGCCAGCGAAAGGTCGCTCTCGATGGGCACGAACTCATCGCCCACGTGCATGAGCTCCTCGTCACCCTTTGCCAGCAGCAAGACAATAGTGGGAGCATCGGGGTTGACGTACTCCTCGCGCGCCGCCTTGAACGCCGCATGCACAGCGGCTTCGCGGTCGAGGATGATCTTGTTCGGCGTATCGTCGGGAACATGTTCGGCAAGCTCGCGACAGACCTTCATCGGGTCCTCGTGAGCCGGGTCCTCGTTGGCAAAGATCATCAGGTCGGAATATGGTGCGGCCTCGCGCGGAAGCTGCTCGCGGCGCTCCTGTGCCTTGCCACCGGCAGCGCCAAACACTGCGATAACCGGGCTGGCGGGAAACGCGCGCTTGACCGACGAGAAAAGCGAGCGGAACGAAAGCTGGTTGTGCGCGTAGTCGACGACGCAAATCACGCGGCCGTCCTTCGACTCCACGACCTCCATACGGCCCGGCACACGCAGTTTGGAGAGGCCCTTCTTGATGGCCTCGATACCGATGCCGATCTCGCGCGCGGCGGCGATAGCGACCAGCGCGTTCTCCACGTTAAAGTCTCCCGCGATGCCCAGCAGGACCTTCTCCCCCGCCTCGGACTCGTCGGCACACAGGCCATGCAAGTTGAACTCGATGCTAAAGCCGACCATGCGTACGTCGCTCGCCCACAGGCTTGCCTCGGGATGCTCGACGCCAACGGTCACCAAGCGCTCGGCCGTCGACGCTGCCTCCAGCACGCGGTCGACCTCTTCGGTGCCCAGATTCACCACGGCGGTCTTTGCCTGGTCAAAGATCCTGAGTTTGCTCTCAAAATAATCCTCAAACGTGGGGTGTTCGATCGGCGAGATATGGTCGCGGCCGATGTTGAGGAAGCACGCCACGTCAAACGGCAGATTCTCGACGCGTTGGTACTTGAGCGCCTGGCTCGAGACCTCCATGACCATGGACTGGCGACCGGACGTGCGACAGTTGGCGATATGGCGCCAGACCTCGGGAGCCTCGGGCGTGGTGTTGGTGCTCTCGTAGCACTCGATACCATCGTCGGTACTCACCGAGCCGATCATGCCGCAGGACTCGCCCGCCGCCTTGATGATGGACTGGAGCATAAAAGCGGCCGTGGTCTTTCCCTTGGTGCCGGTGATGCCCACGATCTTGACGTCGCGGTCGGGACGGTCGTAGACCTCCGGCGGCAACAAGGCCATGGCCGTGCGAACGCTGTCCACGACCAGCATCGCAGCACCGCTCTCCTGCGCCAGCGGCTCCAGAGACTCGACCAGCGACTCCTCGCACACAAATGCGACGGCACCCGCATCGAGCGCCATGCGCAAAAACGCGGGCTTAAAGGCAGCACCTTTGCAGAAGAACACGTCACCTGCCGAGACCGCGCGCGAATCAAACGAGCAGCCGGTCACGGCACGCTCGTCAACCTGCTCCGATGCGCGCAGCTCGCCGCACACATCGAGAAGCTTGGCAAGCGCATCGACCGTGGTCACGATCGCGGAATCCGAATGGTGCATCTTTCACCTTTCTCAGCCATTTGGCAGGGACGGTTTTTATAGTAACTGAAACGCACCCACGCAAAAACGGCTCCCGGAGGAGCCGTTACGCGCAGGCGTTCGTAAGCCGAGGCTAGGCAGCCTGAACAGCGGGCTGGTCCTCGTCGATAAAGAAGCGCTTGTACCACACCAGGAACACGAGCGGCGTATAGATCTTGCGCTGGAAATCGCCCTTGCCCGCAAAGTGCAGATCGAGCAGGTGCATGAGCTCGTCGGTATCGAAGAACTCGCTTGCCCACGGCGCGGTGAAGTACTCCTTGACATAGTCGTACCACTTTTGCTCGCGCAGCCAGTAGACAATCGGCACCGGGAAGCCCACCTTGGGACGGGTGGCCCACTCATCGGGCAGCGACTTGTTGGCAGCGTGGCGGAGTACCTGTTTGTTGCCGTTCTCGTTGATGCGGTAACGGTCGGGAATGTGTTCGGCGAACTCCATGACTTTGCGGTCCAGGAAGGGCACGCGCAGCTCCAGCGAGTGCGCCATGCACATCTTGTCGGCCTTGAGCAGAATGTCGCCCGGGAGCCACATGTTCATGTCCAGGTACTGTTTCTTGACCAGCTCGGGCTGACCCTTCACGCGCGCATAGATGGGAGCGGCAAGCTCGAAGGCGCCGTCGCCGGTGTTGTACTCGGGCTTGAGCACGCCGTCGACCTCGCGCTCCGGCCATACCAGAGCCTGTCCCAGGAACGACTTCTCGGGGATCTCGGCACCCTTGACCAGGAAGTTATGTCCCTTGAAGTACGGCATATGCAGCGCCAGGTTACCGAGCGCGCGACGGATGGGCAGCGGAACCATCTTTTTGTACTTACGCACCGGGACCGTATCCTCGTAGTAGGCGTAGCCGCCAAAGAGTTCGTCGGCGCCTTCGCCCGAAAGCACGACGGTAACGTCCTTGCGGGCCATCTCGGCCAAGAACCACAGCGGCACGGAAGACAGGTTGGACTGCGGCTCGTCCATGTGATACTGGATGTCCTCGAGCGCACCGAAGAACTCGTCGGCGGTGATCATCTTGCGAACGTTCTCGACGCCGAGCTTATCGGAAAGCTCCTTGGCGTAGTTGGTCTCGTTGAAATTCTTGTAGTCAAAGCCCACCGAGAAGGTCTTGTCGGGCATAAGGCAAGCGGCGATGTAGCTGGAGTCGACGCCACCGGAGAGGAACGACGCGACCTTGACATCGGCGATGCGATGGGCCTCGACGCTCTCGTGCACGACCTCGTCCAGCTCGTCGACATACTCTTCGAACGGCTTCTCGACGGCAGAGTAATCGCAATCCCAGTAGCGCTCGATGTTCATCTTGCCGGTCGGGATATCGACGGTAAAGTAGTGCGCCGGCGGCAGCTTGTAGACACCCTCGAAGAAGGTCTCCTCAGTCGCCGAATACTGCAGCGTCATGTACGGACGCAGAGCCTTTTTGTTGACCGCCTTGTGGAAGTGCGGGTAGTCCAGGAAGCTCTTGATCTCGGAACCAAAGAGCACGCCCGGAGCGCCGTCGCCCGCATCGGCCATGGGATAGTAGTAAAGCGGCTTGATGCCAAAGATGTCGCGGGCGCCAAAAAGCTTGTTCTTCTTTTTGTCCCAGATGACGAAGGCGTACATACCGCGCAGGCGATCGAGGACGGCCTCGCCCCACTCCTCGTAGCCGTGCAGGAGGCTCTCGGTGTCGGCGCCGCAGTGGAACTTGTAGCCCTTGGCCTCGAGCTCGGAACGGAGTTCTTGGAAGTTGTAGATCTCGCCGTTGAAGACAATGACGACGCTGCCGTCCTCGTTGGCCATGGGTTGAGCGCCGGCCTCGGTCAGGTCGAGGATCGACAGGCGGCGGAAGCCCAGGGCAACGCGGCCGTCGATAAACTGACCGCCCATGTCGGGACCGCGATGGACGATGCGGTCCATCATCTTGGTGAGCACCTCGGATTGGTTATCCGTCCCACCGACAAAACCAACAAAACCGCACATATACTATCCCCTCTGCTGTTGCTGGGCATCAAATCGAATCAGTAGCTTTTGAGTATACCCGAGGGCGTAAAGAGGGGCGGAATGTTCAGGCAATCTCAACTGAATCAGCTCCGCGCCGACACGCGCCAGTTACCTTTAATGGATATGAGATGAATGAGGCGATTGTTTTGCTATACTCTCTCCGCACGGGCGATTGGCGCAACGGTTAGCGCAGGTGCTTTACACGCACAAGGCTGGGGGTTCGAATCCCTCATCGCCCACCACCGAATTGGAAACGGTCCTCGCAAGGGGACCGTTTTTGTTTGGGCCCGGTGCATGGGATTCGGACCCGCCAGGGTGCGGAGCTGAGGAAACGCGAAGCGTTTTCCAGCGCAGCACGCGAGGAGCGGAGCGACGAAGCGGAAGCGGGCGGCGCCAGCCGCACGCGGACATCCCTCATCGCCCACCACTTGATTGAAAAGGCTCCCAGCGATGGGGGCCTTTCGTTTTTGGACCCATCGCAGAGGTATTCGAACCCGCCAGCACGTCTGTCACAAAGGCCGTGGCCAAATAATGGCAAAA
>CAUHIY010000052.1:0-12153 GCA_959606405.1 uncultured Collinsella sp.
CCAGAGTCCCGCGTCGAACGCGCCGGAGCTCACCAAGTCGTTGGCGACCAGCGCGGCAAAGGCAGCGGGCGGGATATAGCCCAGGGCCTCGGTAATGCGGGGCGACAGGGTCCGCCCGCGCAAGGCGAACGCCGGCGCGATGCGAAAGAACGCGATAGCAGCCCACGACGACAGCCACAGAACCAAGAACTCGTTAACGGGCATCGCGGGCACCTCTTCCGTCAAATACAGCATCGCACGCCAACGCAATGGCAATGCCGGCCACGACGCTTGCCGGCACGGCAATATTCGTGAGGCCCAAAAACTTGCATACGGCGACGGACACCGCGCCCGAAACCGCCGCGACAACGTTGCCGCGCGACAGCCGCTGCGAAAAGAGCAGGCAGATAAAGAGTGAGGTGCAGACAAAGGCCGCAATGGCGGTGGGAACATCGACAACGGCGCCGACGATGGCGCCCGTCGTACACGAAACGCCCCATGTTGCGATAAGGATCACGTTGAGCACGAAGGACTCACGCGGGCCCCAATCCTCCCCTTCAACCAACTTGGCAAGCGAGATGCCGTATGCCTCCTCGGTAAGTGTCGCGGCAACAGCCAGCGTCTGACGCTTCGAGGCACCCGTCAGATGCGGCGCGATCGATGCCGAGTAAAGCGCAAAACGCGAGGAGATTGCGGCGACGCTCGCGACGATCGATACTGCAGGCACACCCGCCAGCCACAGGTTGCAGATCATAAACTGCCCGCTGCCCGTCACAAACGTGCTGCTCAGGGCAAAGACCATCCAGGGCTCCATTCCCGTCTGCCCCATGATCATTCCGCACGGCGCGCCTATTGCAACATAGGTAAGCATCACCGGCCAGACGATTCTAACGATTTTGAGCACCATACGCTTCTCATCCTGACAAGGTCTCCGAGCCGCATGTAGCGATACGGCAGAATCATCATCCGACAGCAATCGAGTTCACCTACAATTGCCACCGGATCGAAAGACACAACTTTTTAGGAAGTCATTATGACAGCTATCGATCGAGACCGGGCTCGCGCGGCCTTCAAAAGCTACACCGATGCCTACGACGCCACCAACCCACGCATCGCGCTCAAAATCGAGCATACGTACCACGTGGCCGAGGCATGCGATGCCGTAGCGCGCGAGCAGGGCTGGTCGTCAGAAGATATTGACCTGGCATGGCTTTGCGGCCTCCTACACGATATGGGCCGCTTTGAGCAGCTGCGACGCTGGGACACCTTTAAGGACGCCGAGAGCATGAGCCATGCGGCGCTGGGCATCGAGGTCCTCTTTGGCGAGAATCCCGCCGATGCACCCGCCGTAACGAGCATCCGCGACTTTATCGATGACCCGGCAGAAGATGAGCTCATCCGAGCGAGCATTGCCTATCACAGCGATTTCCGTCTACCCGCGCAGCTCGACGTGCGCACGCGAAGCTTCTGCGATATCGTGCGCGATGGTGACAAGATCGACATTATGCGCACCATCGCCGACAGCACCGTCGACACTATCCTCAAGGTGGACGAGAAGACGTTTCTCGGCAGCCGTTTCTCGTCGCCGACACTTGCCGCCTTTGACGAGCACCGCTGCGTCGCACGCGATGAGCGCGATGAGCCCGCCGACTTCTTGGTGGGGCTTATCTGCTTTATGTTTGAGCTCGTCTATCCAGCAAGCCGCGCGCTGGCGCGCGAACAGGGCGATATCCACCGCCTGCTCGACGCGCCCTTTGGCATTACGCGGCCCTTTACCGACCCCGCCACGCAGGCAACTTGGAGCCGCCTAAAGGACGAGATGCGCGACTGGCTGGCGCGCGCCTAGCGCTCAAGCTGGGCCAGCAGCTCCTCGACGACCTCGACGGCGTCCCCAACAACTTTGTACTGGGCAGCACCGAAAATGGGGGCATCCGGGTCCTCGTTGATGGCGATAATGCACTCCGCCCCACCGATGCCGGCAAGATGCTGGATGGCGCCCGAAACACCGATACTCACGAGAAGCTTGGGCGAAACCGATACGCCCGTCTGGCCAATCTGATGGCGATACTTCAACCAGCCGGCCTCCACGACGGGTCGCGTGCAGCCAAGCTCGGCTCCCAGAGCCCCGGCGAGCCTTCGCATCAACGGCAGGTTTTTCTTGGAACCAATGCCGCGACCCACCACGACCAGGCGCTCGGCATTGGCGATCGAGGGCTGCTGTCCCCACTCCTCGGCGGGAATCGAGATCTCGACACGAGCCTTAGCATCATCCGCAAGTGATATCTGGGTGATCGTGCCGGAGCGGCCGTAGTCGAAGTCGGGAGCCTTAAAGATACCGGAGCGCACCGTTGCCATCTGCGGACGGTGGTTGGGGCAAATGATGGTGGCCATCAAGTTGCCGCCAAACGCCGGGCGCGTCTGCTGCAGTAGGCCCGTCTCCGCATCCATCGAAAGCACGGTGCAGTCGGCCGTAAGACCCGTCTGCAAACGCACGGCAACGCCGGGTGCCAGTTCGCGACCAAAGGCGGTCGCGCCGTACAGAATTGCCTCGGGCTTGCGCTCGGCTACCAAATCACAGATCAGGCGAGCGTAGACTTCGGCATCGCTCTGACGCAAACGCTCGTCGCGACAGACTAGGACCTCGTCCGCGCCGGCGCAAACCAGATGCTCCAGGTCTCCGAGCGAGCCCTCGGGGCTCATGCCGACCAATGCCACCAGACGGCAGCCGCGAGCATCGGCAAGCTCGCGCCCCTTGCCCATGAGCTCGTAGGCCACGGGAGCCACGGCGTCGTGCTCGTCAGTCTGCACGAAGACCCAAATGTCTCGATATGCATCAAGGTCCACCGCACCAGCGGCCTCGTCACGCTCGATCGAGATAGCGTTGAAGGGGCAGGCGTCGACGCACCCACCGCACAGGATGCAGCCGTCGGTTACGTGGGCGCATCGGTTGGGTCGCTCGCCTTCCACTACGATGCCGCCCGAGGCACAGGCGCGAACGCAGCGACCGCAGCCGATACAGGCCTCGCTATCGATAATCAGTCCGCTCATCTATGCCATCCCCTCGATAATCTTGGCAAGCTTTGCCGCCTGCTCGGACGCCGTCCCCTCAACGGTCTCGCACGTTTGGTCACGGTCGGGCACAAACGAGCGCACGACCTGTGTCGGCGACCCGGCAAGGCCGCAACGCGCGGGGTCGGCGTTCACGTCGGCGGCACTGACCACGCGCACGTCCGCCTCCTCTGCCGCGCGAATACCGGCAATACTCGGCATACGCAACTGGCCAATCTCCTTGGCAGTCGTCATCGCGCACGGCATCTCCAGATACACCGTCTCCTCGCCGGCATCGCATCCGTGAATGAGCGCCAGCGAGCCACAGTTCGTAAAGCCCGCGCTCTGCACGCAACTCACGTCGGTCACGCAGGGAATCTCAAAGGCACCGGCAAGCTCGGGACCAATCTGGGCCGTATCGCCATCCACCGCCATCTTGCCGCAGATGAGCAGGTCGAAGTCCTCGTCGAGCGCCTCGATGCCGCATTTGAGAGCATAGGTGGTTGCCAGGGTATCGGCACCTGCAAAGGCGCGATCGGTCAGCAGCAGCGCGTCGTCGGCGCCTCGGGCGATGCAGTCGCGCAGCAGCGACTCGGTCGCGGGGATGCCCATCGACACCACCGTCACGCGCACATCCATGCCAAAGCCGATAAAGTCGTCCTTCAGCGCCAGCGCGCATTCCAAAGCGCTCGCATCAAAGGGATTAATGACCGCCTGCTTGCCATCGCGCACGATGGTATTGGTCTTGGGGTCCATCTTGACCTCGGTGCTGCCCGGCACCGCCTTGACGCACACCACCATATGGAAATCGCTCATCTTCACGCGCCCCCTTTCTGGACGAGCTCATCCAAGAGCTTCTCCGAAAACAGGTTACCGCGACCCAGCTGCCCATCAGGATCGAGCTGGAGCTTGAGTCGAGCCGATTCGACCATGGCCTCGTGACCGTACATCGTCTCCAAGAAGCCCGCCTTGATCTTGCCGACGCCGTGCTCGGCAGAAACGGCACCGCCCATAGCCGTTACCTCCGCAGCCCACTGGGCAAACAGCTCGCCACCGCGACGGTAGTCCTGCGCATCGCGCGGCAGGATGTTCACATGCAGATGGTTGTTACCGATGTGCCCCCAGGCAGCAGATTCAAGCCCGCTTTCGGCCAGTGTGCGGCGATAGAGGGCCACGACATCGGCAAGGCGTGCATTGGGCACCGACATGTCCGAACCCAGTTTGGTGATGGTGGGATCCGTGCGGCGACGCTCGTCGATAAGCATATTGACGCTCTCGGGGACCGCATGGCGGAAGAACCGCTGGCACTCGCGATCGACCTCGGTGCGCGCGACCCATGTCGCATCGTCACTGCCGCCCGCAAGCTCCAGTACCCACCCCAAGTGATACAGCTCCTCAGTCGCCTGGGCTTCGTCGTCGCAGTCGAGCTCCACGTAGACACAGACCTTGGCGTCTTTGTCGAGCGCAGGCAGCGAGGCAAACGCCGTCGACTGCTCGCGCTGGCGACGTAGAATATCCAGGGCGCCAGCATCGAAGTACTCGATGGCAGCCGCATGGGACAGGACGGGACGCACAGAATCGGTGAAGGACACGGCCTTGTCTTCGCTGTCGAAGAAGCAGCTCACGCCCCAAACGACCGCGGGTGCCACCTGCAGGGCAATCTCGAGTTCGGTGATGACGCCGATTGTGCCACACGCACCGATAAACAGATCGATGGCATCCATATCGTCAGCAACGAAATAGCCCGAAGCATTTTTTGTCTTGGGCATGGTATAGCCGGGAAGATCGAGCTCGAGTGTACGGCCCGCTGCCGTCACGAGCGACAGGTGGCGGCCCTGGGCAAAAGCCTCGCCGCGCCGAAGCTCAAGCAAATCGCCATCAGCCAACACGACGTGGAGTCCCGTGATATGTGGGCGCATGGGGCCGTAGGCGTAGCTGCGGGCACCGGAGGCGTTACATGCCGCCATGCCGCCCAGACAGGCAGACGCCTCGGTGGGATCGGTGGGAAAAAACTGCTCGGGAGCCTCTTGGAGCTCCTCGTAGGCCTCAAGCGATGCCTGGTCCCAACCAGCGGTCGGCAGCACCTTCTTGCTCAGCTGCTTGCGCAGCTCCGAGAGCACAACGCCCGGCTCCACGCGCAGCAGAAATTGGCCTTGTTCATCGCGGCGAAGGCCCAAATAGCGATTCATACGGGAAGTATTGAGGATATGCCCGCCGTGGGGCACGGCGCCGGCGGCAAGGCCGGTTCGGGCGCCCTGAACCGTTACCGGAACACGCTCGGCATGGAGCTTTTCCAAAATGGCACGGACCTCGTTTTCCGTTGTCGGAAACGAGATGCTCGAGGCCTCGCCCGATGCGCGAGACTCATCGCGACCATACTCTTCGAACTCGTCGGTGAAGGGTTTGATGGTTGCAGACACGCGAACTCCCCCTTTAGCTAACTACAGTGTTTGCAGGGAGATGTTACCGCATCGTTTCGTCGACGTGTTCGAGACCGTCTCCATAATTGGCGATTTTTACGTTCGTGCAATTCGGCGAGCGGCTTGATTTCCTCGGCAGACGATGCTTTTGACACTTATGGCCCCGCCGTCGCCGACCGCGCGATTGACGCTCGAAAAAAGTTGGAGTATTTTTTGCCGCCTTCTACCTGCGGAGACGCCAATCCGTCAAGCATTTGGTCAGAAATTGGTCAAGTAGCGGCTGATACGGTCGGCGTCGACAGCCAAAACCGATAGAAGTTTTGGCCCAGAAGCAGGGAGGTTCCCATGGCATATTACTGGCCCCAGTACGGCATCGCCATCGAAGTCGACGACGATCCCCATCTCCTACCTTTCGACGAAGAGGCATTCCCCGATACGACGGTCTACCACGTTACCACCGATGTGATCTGCGACCCCGAGTCGTTCTCGGCGCTCGCCCACCACATCGCGCATATCCACGACATCGAGCTCCCTCCCGACTTCGACGAGCTCGTCTACTCGCGCCGTCTGATGCTTCACATGCTCTTTGGAGCGGACCCGTCCACCTTTGCGCGCGTCTATACCACCAAGGATGCCGCATGAGCGCGAAGAGGCCACCCCACTTTGTAGGCCTGGGTCGTCGCAAGAAGCTCATCGTTGCCTGTTTGGCCATCGTCTGCGCCCTTGTCGCCGTAGGACTATACGCTTGGCAGTCGCAGCCCGTACCCGAGGCGGGCGCTTCGGTTACGACGGCCGAGGGCAAAACGCGTCAGGAAATCCAAGATGAGCTCGACGCTATCGTCCGCGACAACATGATGACGATTTCGGTCGCGCCGGTCGCTCAGCTGCAGGAGGACGGCAAGCTGCGCGTCAACGTGCAAAACGTCCAAGACAATAAATTTCCCCAGCGATTCCGCGTCATCCAAAACGACGAGACCATGTACGAATCCGGTGTGGTCGAGACCGGCAAGACAATCGAGACGTGCCCCGCTGGCGACATCAAAGAAGGCGAGGCGTACATCGAGATCCAGGCACTCGATGCCAAGACCCTCGACAGCCACGGCAATCCGACACGTGTCAAGGTGCGGGTTGAGCAAGCCGAGAACTAGCTTTTCCGGCCGACGCGGCACCGCACGCAATTCACCAGCATTCGTCCAATCATCGCGGGGACGGCCCGCGGCGAATAGAAAGGAACGACCATGGACATCACCAGGAACATGAACGGAGCCAGAGCGCTCGTCGTGGGCGCAGGGCTCGCGCTCGCGCTCGCAATGGGCTCTGCCCCGACGCCAGCTATGGCGGCCGGGCGCGTTGGAACCACGAAAGTAATGGTCAGGACCGAGATCGACAACGTTGAGTTCAAAGTTCCGACGGTTATTCCCTTCGTCGCCAAGGCCGACGGCACGCTTCAGGGCCCCTCAGAAGACGCGACCACCATCGACAATCATTCGGCCTACGGCATCCATGTCACCAACATGAAGATCGACGCCATGAACACCTGGACCATTGCCGCCGACGCCAAGGCCGGAACCGCGCAGAACTCCATCGACTTTAAGGTCGGCCCCGACGGCGCGCTCCAGAACGCCAGCGCCGCAATGCAGGGGACGGGCCTCGATCTTTCCAAGAATGCAGCCTTCGACATGGGCTACCAGGGCATTGCCGGCGGCACGGACAAAATCAAGCTCAAGACAAGCGGAAACGTCGCCCGCGTCACGCGCGACATCTTCCACGTAACCGGCGAAGGCGATCAGGTTGCAACGATCACCTGGACGGTCGAGCCCGGTGCGCACACGGCATAAGGCCGTCGCCCTGGCCGCCGCCATCGGCATCTTGGCGTTTGGGCCAGCCATGGCCTTTGCCCAGCAAGAACAGGCGCAGGCCGCCACACAAGTGACGGTCGACCTCTCGGAGCTCGACCGCCGCGACCGCGAGGAACCGTTGGCGCAGACAGGCGACAGACGATGGCTCTTGGCAGCAGGCGCCACAGCAGCAGGCGCGGGAACCGCCGGCCTCGGTCTGCACATCAAACGCAGCCAGAAACGAAACACGGACAGGCCGCACTAAATTAGCTAAGGAGACCCCATGGCATCGAAGAACCTTTTGCCCGTCGTCGCACTTTGCGGCGCGCTCGCAACCGGAACGCCTGTCGCCGCTTGGGCGACTCCCGTCATGGCAGACTCCTTACCAGCAGCCCTAAGTTCCGCCCCAAATCCGTCGAGTACCATTGCGTGCAAGCGTTTTTCGATCGCACAGGCTGCAATCTCAACCTCGGGATGCCTTCGTCGTAATACGGACGGTTCGATAGTCGTGGATATCAATCGTTCGAACAAGGCAAACGGCTCCCAGGCGGGGTACGCCGTCTGCACGTGGCGCTCGGTTGTGCTCGACGCAGATGGCGATCCATGCAATTTAGAGCTGCGCATCGACATCGCTTCGATCGATGACTCGGCGAACGGAGCGAAGGTCGCCTTCGACGGTACGTTTTTTGAGAAAGGAGGCGGTATATGTCTGGGCTGCGCCGCCGCGAATGCAGACGACACGCAGCCCACCCTCTCATTCACGGCATCGTTGCGGCTGACCAAAGCCGACACCGATGCCATCGCGGCGGGAGAAGCGTCCCTGCTGTTCTACGCCGTCAGCACCAAAGACACAGACGCTCATTTCGAGAAGCCAGCCGGATCACTCAGCCTTACACGAGGGATAGAGGCAGGCCCTATTGAAATCGATGTCCACGCGCAAAGCAGGCAACGCATTCTTGCCGACCCGGCGCTTCTCGAAATGGAGTGGAGCGGATCCGGAGCCATCGGAATTCTCCCCTCCGCGCTTGACGCCAAGACGCTCCCCTCAAACGACGAACCCATCAACGCAACCATACAAGAAGAGAGCGCGGACAAAGAAGCAGGTGCGGGCGACACGCCGTCGCCGACAAACAGCGTCCCAGCTTCTTTCGAAGCATCGAATGAGCCCGCTGCCGTTCCAAACGACCCCGAGCTCGCGGACAGTCTGGGGCTTGCTGATCCTCAAGAAATTGATGAGGGTAACTGCTGCGTGCTTGCCGCGCTCGACCACACAGAGGTCATCGACGCTGCGAACATCGAAGTTGCCGCCGCCAATCAGCCCGTCCGCAAGTCGGCCATCATCGCATTTCCCGAATCCATCGAAGTCGTCTTTTTGCCATCGGGCGAGGTCGTGGCCCCAACACTGCTCACCTTGTTGGGCGCCAAGAATACTCGAAACGAAATTAAAAAGGTCACGGTTGTCGAACCTGCAACCACCGCCAAGCTGCGTCTATACGCCGTTGCCCCAGACGGAGGCAAGACCTTGGAATTCGATGGCGACACACTCCTCGCCTGGCGACGTCTGGACATTATGCAAGACGTCTCGTATCAGATCGAACTCGTAGGGTTTGATCGTGCCCGCGATGCCAATATCATCGCCGCGGCTATTGAATCCCCACAGCGGCTTATGACGCTGCGCTTTGACTACTATCCCTATGTCCCGACAACCACCTGAGGCTTAAATGCTGCGCACCATTCCTAATACCACTTATATAACGTATTAGATGAGTCGCGATGTACCTCGCATTCCACTCTGCTACGATTGCCACGTTGGCATCAATACGGGAGGGCTCATGCCGGGCTTGGGAACAATCATCAACGTTGTGCTTTTAGTTGCGGGCGGTCTTTTGGGATTAGCGGGCGGCCGCTTCATTACACCGCGCATTCAAGACACGCTCATGAAAGCATCGGGGCTGTGCGTCCTGTTTATCGGCCTGGGCGGCACCATGCAAAAGATGCTCCTTATCGATGGGGAGGCGCTGGCGACCACCGGTACCACCATGCTCATTGTCTCGTTCGCCCTCGGCTCGCTCATCGGCGAGGCCGTCAACTTGGAAGCCGCCATCGAGAACCTTGGCGAATGGCTCAAGCGCAAGACTGGCAGTGAGGGCGATAACGAGTTCACCAACGCTTTTGTCTCGACTTCACTCACCGTGTGTATCGGCGCCATGGCCATTGTGGGATCGATCCAGGACGGCCTGCTCGGCGACTGGTCAACGCTTGCCCTCAAGGGCGCACTGGACTGCATCATCGTCTGCACCATGACGGCCTCGCTCGGACGCGGCTGCATCTTCTCGGCCCTGCCCGTCGCCGTGTTCCAGGGGACGATCACGTTGTTTGCCGGCGCGCTCTCCCCCATCATGACCACAGCAGCCCTCAACAGCCTTTCGCTCGTAGGCTCCATGCTTATCTTCTGCGTCGGCGTCAACCTCATCCGTCCTCAGACCTTCCGCACGGCCAATATGCTCCCCTCCGTCGTCATCGCCGTCATCTACGCCCTCCTGTTCTAAATCTATCTACGCAGCAGTATCTCGAACACCTGTTTGATGCTGTGCTATGATATGAGGTCACCGAAGCTGCGTTAGGAGAGGAGAGACGGTGGCCGACCAGGACATTAAGATGCTCATCGAGCGCATTATGGCCGAGGCCCGGACCCATCAGTCCGCCCGCTTCTCAAGCGAAGTCTATGCTGACGAGCCGATTCTCAAAACCGGTCGTCAGATGCAGAATTTCCTTCCCGACCAGTACCGCAAGATGCGCGAGATATCGCGCTGGCAGGATGACCCCAAAGGCGGCGCGGGTCGCTGGCTTTCGGAAGCCGAGCTTTTCTACCGCCAGGGCCTGCTGATGGCCGACTTTGAGGACGACTGTCCCTACAACGGCACCTTTAAGTCGTACTTTCCCACCTACAACGCCATGAGCGACCGGCAGTTGCGCGGCTACTTTACCTGGCGTGCCCAAGTGCGCCGCGGAACCGTCGAGGAAACGTCTACGTCCTTTGCCTTTCTGTATCTCTATGAGCTGATCTGCGGCATTGGCGTAGATGATCCGCTCGAAGGTTTTAACAAGATCAAGGCCTTTTGGGATGTCTATCGCGCCTTCGAGCCCGGCATCGACCGGTTTGCGCGCGTGTGGCTGCAGGATTACGCCGTGTTCCACGGGCTCGACCCCAAGCTGCTTCGTGACTCTAAAACCGTCATGTTCGATAACGCCCTTATCGAGCTGCGACGCGCGGCACGAGACCTTGTACCAGCACCGGCACCGTCCGGCCAGACCCCTAAGCGTCGCAAAACCTCCGAGCCCACGCTCCCCCTTCCGCCCGATGAGGTGCGCGAGGAGCGACTCATGGCCGCCATCAACGCCCTCTCCACGTACAACCTAAATAACTCGCGGCTCGATCGCAGCCACCATCGCGATCTGCGCCACGTAGCATGCGCCGTGTATGTCCGCATGGCGCGCTACTATGACACGCACCGAAAGACCGGCATCGTGGCGAGTTTATTTGGGGAGGAGACGGCCATGCCCTACACCATGTTTGCCTCGGCCGTATTCTTTGCGCCCGAGCGCCACGAGGACTGCGAATACCGCTTGGATCCTATCCATATCTACCGTTGCCAAAACGGCTTTTGGGAATGTATGCGTATCCACGGTAGTAGGCAAAAGAGCAACAAGCTCGGTGAAATGATGCGCGCCTGCGACCAACGCCTGCGCCTGGCGCTGGACCCCGCCCATCCCCTTAAGGAAGAAAAGGTCCCCAAATATCTGGCCAAGATTATCGATGACGAGATTGTGGCATGGCTTTCGTGGGACGCCGCACACCAGCCCGTCAAGATCGATATCGACCTGACTCAGCTGGGGCACATTCGGAGCGCCGCTGCGCAAACGCGCGAAGCGCTTTTAATCGATGAAGAGCGCGAGGACAGCGCGCCCGTGGAAGTCGAGACAGCGAACTCAGGGCAACCGGAAGCCGAGCCCGTAGCCGACGCGATTGTCGAGGCGGTCGCGGCACCCATTCGGCAGGACGAGACCGACGAGCCAACCATATCCACCGAACAGTTTGGTGTCGTGGCACCGCTCCTCGCACCGACGCCAGCGGTCGTATCGACTGCACCCGCTGGCACCGTAACCGAACTCGCGCCTGCCGCAACCGCGTATCTGCGCGCACTGCTCGAGCAAAACGCAGCGCAAGCGACATCGGCAGTGGCGCACTCGGACCAGAGCGAGGACATGCTCGTCGATAGCATCAATGAGGCGCTCTTTGACCTGGTGGGTGACACCGTAATTGAATTTGGCGCGGCAGGACCGCACATTATCGAGGACTACGAAGCAGACGTGAGAGGATACCTAGACTATGAGTGATACCGCATCCGCAGCACCCCGCGTGCCCAAGCGCGTCGCCGCCGTCATTCTCAACTCGCTCAAGGGCGGCGTGGTCCCGCGCATCGGCCTTCCCTACATCACCGTAGGGCGCGAGGTCGAGATCCGCGCCCTGCTCACCGACCTGAGTCTCATCGCCGACGGCGGCGCGAGCTTCCGCTTTCTGGTTGGTCGCTACGGAGCCGGCAAGAGCTTTTTGCTCCAGACCATCCGCACGCACGCCATGGGCGAGGGATTCGTCGTGGCCGATGCCGACCTATCCCCCGAGCGCCGCCTGCAGGGCGGCCAGGGACAGGGCCTTGCCACCTACCGTGAGCTCATCCGCAACATATCGACTAAAACGCGCCCCGAGGGCGGTGCGCTCAACCTTATTCTTGATCGCTGGGTCGCCTCGTACGCCGACGTCGACGAGTCGGTCGTCAATGCCCAACTGGCCCCGCTCGAGGAAATGG
>CAUHIY010000053.1:0-11899 GCA_959606405.1 uncultured Collinsella sp.
CGCAAGGGGCGCTGACGCGGCCCTCCCTCTTACACCACAAAAATGCGCGCCATCGTCTCAGATACAAGTGAGTAGACTTTTTTGAACCTGCCGAGCACATCGCGACAAGTGATCTATAAAACTGCAGGTCAGAGCTGTGGCGTTTTAGGGCGTGCTCGGCCTTCTGCAAAAAGCCTACTCACTTGGTTTTTCTGCTAGAAGACCGCCACGAGGGAAGGCAACTCTCCCGGGTAGTCGTTGGGGACGTCCCCAACGACTACCCAAGGAGTGTCCCAAACCGCCGGCAGAAAAGGAGCGTCCCTAACTGCCACATCCGGAGCAAGATAACGCCGCAGGTAGAGGACGGACAGCGAGCGGGTCGCATTTGAGACAAGGTGACGTGAAACGAAAGGGCGCTGACCTTCTGGTCGCGCCCTTGAAGTTGAACGTCAGATTGTCCAAATGCGGCCCGCGCAGCGTCGAGCCGTTACGGCGTTTGGTAAAACGCCGTAACCTACACCCGTTCCGCGATCTCGTGGATGAGGTAATCGGTCTTTTCCCAGCCCAGGCACGGGTCGGTGATCGACTTGCCAAAGACACCGCCGTCGACCGGCTGGTTGCCGTCCTCCAGGTAGGACTCGATCATAAAGCCCTTGACCAGCTTGGAGATGGACTCGTTGCGGCGGCAGCTGTCGAGCACCTCCTTGCAAATGCGATACTGCTCCAGCGGACGCTTGCCCGAGTTGTCATGGTTGCAGTCGATGACCGCTGCCGGATTGGCATAGCCGGCGTGCTCGGTATAGCGCTCGGCCAGGCGCTCCAGGTGCTCGTAGTGGTAATTGGGGTAGGTGCGCCCATCGAGACCGATGTAGCCACGCATAACGGCGTGCGCGAGCGGATTACCGTCGCACTCGACCTCCCAGTTGCGGAAGATGAAGCTCTGGTGCGCCTGCGCGGCGTAAATGGAGTTGAGCATAACGGTGGTAGAGCCGGCAGTGGGATTCTTCATGCCGACGGGTACCGAAATGCCGCTCGACACCAGGCGATGCTCCTGGTTCTCGACCGAGCGTGCGCCCACGGCAACATAGCTCAGCAGGTCAACGAGGTATTGGTAGTTGGACGGATAGAGCATCTCGTCGGCGGTGAAGAAGCCCGTTTCCTCAATAACGCGCAGGTGCATATGGCGGATGGCCTTGACGCCCTCGAGCAGGTCGTCGGGAGCCTCGGGGTTGGGGTTGTGCAGAAGACCCTTGTAACCGGTGCCCTTGGTGCGCGGCTTATTGGTGTAGACGCGCGGAATGATGATGAGCTTGTCCTTGACCTCTTCGGCGGTCTTGGCCAGTCGGTTCATATACTCAAGCACCGAATCCTCGCGGTCGGCAGAGCACGGGCCGATGATGAGCACCTTACGTGCGTCCTCGCCGGTAAAGACTTTGGCGACCTCGGCGTCAAATGCCTGCTTTTTGGCGGTAAGCTCGGCAGAAAGTGGCATTTCCTCGCGGATCTCCATGGGGATCGGCAGCCTGCGTTTGAATTCCATGGCCATAGGGGTCTCCTCAATCTATAGAAAGAGCAATAAGCGTATTGTCGAATGCTCGGCATTATCCGCTGTCGCACGCTAAAGTGCAAGCCCTTGCCACCCCGAAACCTGCCAAAAGGGACAGGTTTATTTTGGCAGGTTTTATATGGGGGAACGTCGGCGGATACCGGGAGGGAGTGGCGTCGCGCGGGACCCTAAGGCTATTGTCGGTTCCCCAGGAAACACCCTGTGGGCAAAAAATGCCAAATATGAGTACGGTTGCTAGCTTAGTAGCATATTGGCTTCGCAAAATAATAGACATAACAGCAAAATATGTTCATTAACGCAAACACATATAAGTCCGCTATAGGGCTGTTTGATCAATTTAGGGACGCGTGTAAGCCGTGAAAACGGCATTTGGGGCTGTTTTGGCTGTTACTAAAAGGGTAACAGTACTCATATTTGCCATTATTTGCCCACGGGGCCTCGAAGGGGCTGTCAATCAGGTCCCAGGGGAGGCGGTTTGAGGGTCGCAGAGCAAAAACGGGGGCGCAGGTTGTCCTGCGCCCCCGTTTTCTGGGCATTGCGGTTGTTTGCCGCCGGTTGTTACGCCGCCTCGTCGAACTGCGAGTTATACAGGTCGGCGTAGAAGCCACCCTGGGCGAGTAGCTCGTCGTGTGTGCCCTTCTCGACGATGTCGCCGTCGCGAATTACCAAGATTACGTCGGCGTTGCGGATCGTGGACAGGCGGTGCGCGATGACAAAGCTGGTACGGCCCTGCATCAGCGCATCCATGGCACGCTGAATAAGCTCCTCGGTACGAGTGTCAACGTTGGAGGTTGCCTCGTCCAAAATCAGCGCCGGGCGGTCGGCCAAAATGGCACGGGCAATGGTCACGAGCTGGCGCTGGCCCTGCGACAGGTTGGTGCCTTCCTCGTTGATCATAAAGTCGTAGCCGCCGGCGAGCGTATGGATAAAGTGATCGCAGCGTGCGGCGCGTGCAGCGGCTTCGACCTCGGCATCGCTTGCATCGGGGCGTCCGTAGCGGATGTTCTCGCGGATGGTGCCGTTAAACAGCCAGGTATCCTGCAGCACCATGGCAAACTCGCCGCGCAGCGCCGCGCGGTCCCAGTCGCGCACGTCGACACCCTCGACGCGCAGCGAACCGCCGTCCACATCGTAGAAGCGCTGCAGCAGCTTAATGAGCGTGGTCTTGCCGGCGCCGGTAGGACCGACGATGGCGATGGTCTGGCCGGGCTGCGCCTCGCAGCTAAAGTCGTGGATGATGGTCTTGTCGGGCGTATAGCCAAACTTGACATGGTCAAACTCAACGTGGCCGGGGCGCTTCTCGGGAATCTGCGCGTCGGCCTTCTGCTCCTCCTCGGGCGCGGCCAGGAACTCAAAGACGCGCTCGGTGGCAGCGGCCATCGACTGCATCGTGTTGCTCACGTTGCCCAGCTGCTGCACGGGTTGCGTAAAGTTGCGAACGTACTGGATAAAGCTCTGGATGTCGCCGGGCGTGGCATTGCCGGTCAGCGCGAGCTGTGCGCCCACCACGACGACGCCCACGTAGCCCATGTTGCCCACCAGGCTCATAAGCGGCATCATCAGGCCCGACAGGAACTGCGAACGCCAGCCACTAATAAAGAGGCGGTCGTTTTGATGGTCGAACTCTTCGATCGAGGCCTCGGCGCGGTCGAACACCTGAATAACGTTCTGGCCGGCAAAATCCTCTTCGATAATGCCGTTGACGGCGCCCAGGACCTGCTGCTGCTCGCGGAAGTACGGCTGCGAGAAGTGAATCATCACGGTCAGGATAATTGCGGCAGCCGGCAGCGTGAGCACGGTGACGCCGGTGAGCGGCAGGCTGATCGACAGCATCATGACGAGCACGCCGATAATCTGCGTCACCGACGTGATGAGCTGCGTCACGCTCTGGTTGAGTGACTGGCCGAGCGTATCGACGTCGTTGGTGATACGGCTGAGCACATCGCCCTTGCTGTGACCGTTGAAGTAGCTCATCGGCACGACGGCGATCTTGGCGGCGATCTCCTTGCGCATGCGATAACAAATCTTTTGCGTGACGCCGGTCATGAGCCAGCCCTGGATGAGGCTGCAAACAGAGCTTGCCAGATACAGGCAGAGCAAAAAGCCGAGCGTCTTGGCGATCCAGGCAAAGTCGACATCGCCGGTACCGTTGACCTTGGCGACCAGGCCTTCGAACAGCTTGGTCGTAACCTGGCCGAGCACCTTGGGTCCCACAATGTTAAAGACGACCGAGCACACGGCAAAGGCGACGGCGGCAAGCACGGCAACCTTGTGTCGACCGATATAGCCGAGCAGCTGCCTCATGGTGCCCTTAAAGTCCTTGGCCTTTTCGCCACGGCGCATGCCACCCATGCGGCCCATGGGACCACGCTGGCGGGTGGGCTTGGGAATCTGAGTCTTGGTCTCGTCTGCCATTAGTGCTCGCCTCCTTCCATAACGGCTGCAATTTCTTCTTGGGTGAGCCCCAGCTCCTCGGCGGAAAGCTGCGACTGTGCAATCTCCAGGTACGCCGGGCAGCTATGCAGCAGCTCCTCGTGCGTGCCGGTGCCCACTACGTGGCCGTCGTCGAGCACGATGATCTGGTCGGCGTGCATGATGGTCGCGATGCGCTGGGCCACGACCACGAGCGCGGCGTCGGTAACGTTTTTGGCCAGCTCTTCGCGCAGGCGCGCGTCGGTCTTGTAGTCGAGGGCGCTAAACGAGTCATCGAACACCACAACCTCGGGCTTTTTGGCCAATGCGCGGGCGATGGCCAAGCGCTGGCGCTGACCGCCCGAGACATTGGAGCCTCCCTGGCTGATGGGGGAGTCGTAGCCGTCCTCGCGCTCGGCGATAAAGTCCTCGGCCTGGGCGATGCGTGCCGCCCGGTGCATGTCATCATCGCTCACCATGTCGCCGGCAAACTTGAGGTTGCTCTCGACGGTGCCCGAGAACAGGCGTCCCTGCTGCGGGATATAGCCAATGCGGCGGCGAAGCTCGGAAAGGGTCATGTCGCGCACATCGATACCGTCAAGCGAAATGCTGCCGCCGGTGACGTCGTACAGACGCGGGATCAGCTGCACGAGCGTGGACTTGCCCGAACCCGTGGAGCCGATGATGCCGAGCATCTGACCGGCATGTGTGGTGAAGTTCACGCCGCTGATGACGTCGGCGCGGGCATCGGGATACTGGAAGCTCACGTCGCGGAAGGCGAGCTCACCGCGCGGCGCATTGGCCGCGGGCAGTTTGGGCGAGACAGGGTCGTTGATGCTCGTGGGGCAGGTGATGACCTCTTCCACGCGCTCGGCTGCGACTTCGGCACGGGGCAGGATGACCGAAACCATGGTGAGGATCATAAACGCCATGACGATCTGCATGGTGTAGGAGATGAACGCCATCATGTTGCCGACCTGCATCACGCCGTCGGACACGCCCTGCGCGCCAAACCAGACGATGAGCACGGTGATGCAGTTCATGACCAGCATCATGAGCGGCATCATAAAGCTCATGGCGCGGTTGGTGTAGAGCTGCGTGGTCATCAGGTCGAGCGAAGCCTTGTCAAAACGCTCGAGCTCATGCTCCTCGCGGTTGAACGAGCGGATGGGCATAAGGCCGTCGAGCAGCTCGCGGGCGGTAAGGTTCACGCGGTCCACGAAGCTCTGCATCTTTTTGAACTTGGGCATGGTGAGGCCCATAAGCACGCCGACGACGGCCGAGACCGCGATGATGGCCACGGCGATGGTCCACTCCAGACCGGTGTGGTTGGCCAGGACGCGCATGACGGCGACGATGCCCATGACGGGTGCCAGTAGGCACATGCGGATAAACAGGGTTGCGGCCATCTGGATCTGCTGAATGTCGTTGGTGCAGCGGGTAATGAGCGAGGCCTGGCTAAATTTGCCCACCTCGGCTGGCGAGAAGTGCATAACCTTGTTGAAGGTCTCGCGGCGCAGGTCGCGGGCGATGGAGCAGGCGGTGCGCGACGCCACGGCACCGGTCAGGATGGTGGCGACGAGCGACACCAGGCACAGCCCAAACATCGTGGTCGCCATGCGGCTCAGGTAGGCGTTCTGCACGTCGGCGGGGTCGATGCCCTGCGCCTTGTACTCGTCCTGCACATAGCTCACGGCGCGTTGGGTCACAATGGAGCCCGACATGGAGCCCATTTTGTCCGCCATTTGGTTGGCACCCTCGACGAGCTTGCCCTGGTCGATTAGGCCGCCTTCAACGCCCAGACGCAGGCTCTTCATGGTGATCTTACCGCCGTCGGCATCAATCTGCTTTTGCATGTTCTGCGCCGCTGCGGCCTTCTGCTGCATCTCGGCGAGCTGCTCGGGCGTCATCGCTGCCATTTGCTCGGGGGTGGGCATGGCCTGGGCGGCGTTGTTGTCTTTCTCGCTGGACGAGCCCATCATGTCGCCCATGGAGTTGGCGTCGATGCCTTGGTTGAGCGAAAGGACGACGGTCTCGGGCAGGCTCATAATGTCAGCGAGCTTGCTGCCGTCGGCGCGCTCGTCCTCGGTGCCCTTGTACGTGCGAATCCCGTTTTTGTCTGCCTTGCTAAACACGGCCTCCACAGCCTTGGCGTCCTTGGCGCTCATAAAGAGTTCGAGGTCGTCGAGCGATTCGGCGCGAATGGTGTCGGGCACGGGCGAGGCGATGCCGCCTTGCTGCACGCCCACGTCGACGATGTCGCTCATATAGGTAGGCAGTGCCAGATCGGCGTTGCAGCTGATTACGATAAGTACGATAGCTGCAAACAGTGCCAGGACATGTTTTTTAAAGAGCTTGAGAATCCTCACTCGGCATCTCTCCTTTCTTGATTGCGGTCGATAATTTCGTTGGCACGTCTTAGAAGGCGGACCATCTCTTGGGTATCTGTTTCGCCGAGCTGCTCGAGGAAAGCCGCAGTGCGGTTCTCGAATTCCCGACGTTTGATTTCGAGATCCTGGAATCCTTTGTCGGTCACCGTGACGTGTACGCGACGACGGTCGGTCTTTGAGTGCTCGCGCTCGACCCAGCCCTTGGCTTCGAGAGCGCGTAGGATATTGGCGATGCGGGCACTCGAGACCCAGGCGCGATCAGCGAGTTCGCTCGGCGTGAGCGAACCGCCGGCGAGTATGAGGGCGCGCATGACGGCCATCTCGCCGCCGAGGGCTTTGTCCGCAAAGCGCGAAATGCGCTGATGCATGCTGCCGAACTCGGTAAGGAGCTGACGCCCAAGCTCACGGAAATCGGTATCTTCCACCGAAAACCCCTAACACTAGAAACTATTTTCGCTGGAAGATGATACCCCCATACGCGGGCCTCATACAGTGGGCAATATTAAGAGCTCATTAAGACTTAAAATCATTCAATTGCTGAAGCGTTTCAAAGAACTATTATGCCCGCGGTTAGGCGAGGGGTTGTCACCACCATGACGACTGGGACTCATATAAGCGCCACGTGCGATGCTCCAACTTCCCGCAAGGAGACACCTTACATAAAGGGGGATGGAGTCATGGCATTTGACTTCACGGGCAAGACCGCGATTGTCACGGGCGGCACTCAGGGCATTGGCCTCGAGATCGCCAAGGGCATCGTCGCGGGCGGCGGACATGTCGCGCTCATCGCAAGGAACGCTGCTAAGGGCGAGGCCGCAGTGGCCGAGCTTGGCGAGGGCAACAAGTTCTATCAGCTCGATGTCGCCGATGCGCCCAAGGCGCGCGAGACCGTCGAGCAGATTTTTACGGACCTGCCGCAAACCAATATCTTGATTAACTGCGCTGGCGTCATCAGCACCAAGAAGTTCGACGAGATCGATGACACCGAGTGGCGTCGCACCATCGACATCAACCTCAACGGTACCTTCACTATGATGAACGCCGTGTACCCGCACTTTAAGGCGGCCCATGCCGGCACTATCGTCAACGTGAGTTCCGTTGCGGGCAAAATCGGTGGCGGCCTGCTCGGCACAGCCGCCTACGCCAGCTCCAAGGCCGGTGTTAACGGTCTGACCAAGGCAGTCGCCAAGGAAGGCGGCAAGTTCGGCGTTCGCTGCAACGCTGTGTGCCCGTCGCTCACGTTGACCGATATGACCTCGATTCTCTCTGACGAGAACTCTCAGCGCATCATCAACGGTATTCCTCTGGGCCGTGCCGCCCAGGCCAGCGAGCCTGCGCAGATGGTGCTCTTCTTTGCCTCCGACCTCGCCAGCTTCGTGAACGGCGAGATCGGTGACTGCGACGGTGGCATCGTTCTGGACGGGTAATACCCCGCGACGTTAATTCGGCGACGGCTCCTGCGACTCGGGACCGTCGCCTTCTTTCTGGCACAGGAGCGTGCGACCGCGTGCCACACGCATCAAAAGGAGATATAAATGAGTGAATCGACTGTGGTGGAGGCGCCGGCGGCAAAGGAGCCGTTCTTTAAGATGTCCTCCATCCCGGGTGCCAATATTTTGGTGCCGCTTCTGCTGGGCTGCCTGCTCAACACGCTATTCCCCGATCTGTTCAAAACGCTCGGCAGCTTTACGCTTGGCATGACCCAGCAGGGTGCAGGCCCGCTCGTGGGCGCTTTTTTGCTTATCGTCGGTACGACGATTTCGTTTAAGAGTGCTCCTGCCGCCGCTGCCCGCGGTGCCATCATCATCGCCGTCAAGCAAATCGTGGCCGTTGCCGTGTCGCTGCTCATCCTTTATGTGTTCAACGACAACTTGTTTGGCATCTCTGCCATGGTGATGCTGGCCGCTTGCACGGGTGCCAACAACGCTATGTACGCTGGACTGATGGGCACCATGGGCAACGAGGCCGAGCGTGGCGCCGTCGCCATCACCACGCTCGTTGTCGGCCCTCCGGTTACTATGATCGTGCTCGGCGCCGCCGGTCAGGCTCCGATTGGCTGGTCGCTCGTGGGCGCCATCCTGCCGATCGTCGTCGGTATTATCCTGGGCAACGTCTTCCCCAGCTTTAAGAAGATGATGGCACCGGCACTTTCCGCCGTCATCGTGCTCGTCTTCTTTGCCATGGGCTCGACCATGACCTTTGGCCAGCTCATTAATGGTGGTCTTCCCGGTATTCTGCTCGGCGTGATCTGCTCGGTGGTCTTTGCAATTCCCGTTATCGCGGTCGATAAGCTCACAGGCGGTACGGGTGTCGCAGGTGCGGCCATTTCGAGCTGCGCCGGAGCCAATGTGGCTACGCCTGCTGCCATGGCAAGCGTCAACGGGGCCATGTACGGTGGCGCCGCGCTCGCGACGGCTACGGCACAGGTTGCTGCCTGCGCAATCGTGACGGCTATATTGACCCCGCTGGTCACCAGCTGGTGCTACAAGCATTTTGAGGGCCAGCAGAGCAACAGCAAGGCAACGACCGACAAGGCTTCCGCAGCCGCCTAATGCCAAACGGCAATCAAAGCTAAATAACTAGCCACGCCATAGGGCGGCCCCGGGGGAAATCCCGTGGCCGCCCTTCAGTTTCTGAAGGGTCTCTGGGGTACTTTACCCTGATAAAGCTGACATAACAGCTAGAGTGAACGTCGTACAAAGGCAAGGAAAAATACCAAAGAAATCGGTGAACGGTAGTTGTTCGCGCTCGCATTTCCTGCGGGTTTGTAAAAAACGCCATTATGATATAAAAAAAGAAACATATAACAGCCCAGATGGAGAGGGTCGCTATGTTATCCTTCTCAAACGGGTGAAATCTTGGGTTTTGGGTTGTAGTTCCAAGGTGGACAAACGTTTTCCCTGCACCAATGTGTGGTGAAGAACGGAAGAAGCCGGTAGTGCAAGCCGAACATTCAAGAATTCAATAAGCAGCGGTGTGAGAGAGCGCCGCATTACACGTAACTAGGAGCGTGGTTACACAATGCAGGAGGCATGGGAAGGCTTCAAGGAAGGCATTTGGACGGGAGAGGTTGACGTCCGAGACTTCATCCAGAAGAACTACACCCCCTACGAGGGCGACGAGTCGTTCCTCGCCGGCCCGACCGAGCGTACCAAGGAGCTGTGGGGCGAGGTTCTCGACCTGCTGCTTAAGGAGCGCGAGCAGGGCGGTGTCCTCGATATGGACACCAAGACCGTCACGGGTATCGTGAGCCACCCCGCTGGCTACATCGATAACGCCCACCGCGAGAAGGAGACCATCGTCGGCCTCCAGACCGACAAGCCGCTCAAGCGCGCGCTGCACGTCAACGGCGGTATCCGCATCGCTTGCCAGGCTGCCAGCCAGCACGGCTATAAGGTCGACGAGAACGTTGTCGAGCGCTACACCTTCGAGCGCAAGACCCACAACGCTGGCGTCTTCGATGTCTACACCCCCGAGATGCGTGCTTGCCGCTCGGCTCACATCATCACTGGTCTGCCCGATGGCTATGGCCGCGGCCGCATCATCGGCGACTACCGTCGTGTTGCCCTGTACGGCGTCGACTACCTGATCAAGGACAAGGAGGCCCAGAAGGCTTCCACCCCGACGGTCATGACCGCCGACAACATCCGCGATCGCGAGGAGCTGCAGGAGCAGATCCGCGCCCTCGGCGAGCTCAAGATGATGGCCGAGACCTATGGTTTCGACATTTCCAACCCTGCTACCAACACGCAGGAGGCCATCCAGTGGATGTACTTCGCCTACCTCGCTGCCGTCAAGGAGCAGAACGGCGCCGCTATGTCCATCGGCCGTACCTCTACGTTCATCGACATCTATGCTGAGCGCGACCTTGCCAACGGTACCTTCACCGAGGAGCAGATCCAGGAGTTCGTGGATCACTTCATCATGAAGCTCCGCATGGTCAAGTTCGCCCGTACTCCCGAGTACCAGGCCCTGTTCACCGGCGACCCGCAGTGGGTCACCGAGTCCATCGGCGGCATGGGTGTTGACGGCCGTACGCTCGTTACCAAGATGAGCTACCGCTACCTGCACACGCTCGAGAACATGGGTACCAGCCCCGAGCCCAACATGACCGTTCTGTGGTCGACCCGTCTGCCCGAGAACTTCAAGAAGTTCTGCGCCAAGACTTCCGTCGCCAGCTCCTCGATCCAGTACGAGAACGACGACCTCATGCGCGTTTACCACGGCGACGACTACGGCATCGCCTGCTGCGTGTCCTCCATGCGCATCGGCAAGGAGATGCAGTTCTTCGGCGCCCGTGCCAACCTGGCCAAGTGCCTGCTCTACGCGCTCAACGGTGGTGTTGACGAGGTCTCCAAGAAGCAGGTCGGCCCCAAGTATCGCGCCGTCGAGGGCGATACGCTCGATTACGACGACGTTGTGGCCAAGTACAACGACATGATGAAGTGGCTCGCTGGCGTGTACGTCAACTCGCTGAACATCATTCACTACATGCACGACAAGTATTGCTACGAGCGTATCCAGATGGCTCTGCACGACAAGCACGTGCACCGCTGGTTCGCTACGGGCATCGCTGGCCTTTCCGTCGTGGCTGACTCCCTGTCCGCCATCAAGTACGCCAAGGTCCACCCCGTCCGTGACGAGAACGGCATCATCGTCGACTTCGAGACCGAGGGCGAGTTCCCCAAGTACGGTAACGACGACGACCGCGTCGACCAGATCGCTCACGACGTTGTGCACCAGTTCATGGAGTACATCCGCATGAACGACACCTACCGCAACTCCGTGCCCACGACCTCGGTTCTGACCATTACCTCCAACGTCGTGTACGGTAAGAAGACCGGCTCCACGCCCGACGGCCGCAAGGCTGGCCAGCCGTTCGCCCCGGGTGCTAACCCCATGCACAAGCGCGATAGCCACGGCGCCATCGCTTCGCTGTCTTCGGTTTCCAAGCTCCCGTTCCGCGATGCTCAGGACGGCATCTCCAACACCTTCTCCATCATCCCGAGTGCGCTCGGCAAGGAGGACCAGGTGTTCTTTGGCGATATCGACCTTGATCAGCTGGGCGAGTAACTATTGTTAGTGCTATACTAACAATAACGATTACTGATTAGCGCGCCGGTCTCGGCCGGCGCCTATCAATCGAAGGAGACACATTATGAAGGTTTCTGAAGTTTCCGAGACTCAGGCCGATAACCTGGTCCACATGCTCGACGCTTACGCCGAGAAGGGTGGCCACCACCTGAACATCAACGTCTTCAACCGTGAGACGCTGCTTGACGCTCAGGCTCACCCCGAGAAGTACCCGCAGCTGACCATCCGCGTTTCCGGCTATGCCGTGAACTTCCACACGCTCACCAAGGAGCAGCAGGACGAGGTCATTGCGCGTACCTTCCACGACAAGTTCTAAAGGGGTTTAACTCCCGCAGGATCGCCGGGCCGCTTTGGGTTACTTTCCAAAACGTCCTCGGACATGCAAAGAGGCTCCGCTGCGCGCTTCGCGCGGCGGAGCCTCTTTGCGTCCTGACGCTCCTATTTGGCAAGGTGTTTT
>CAUHIY010000054.1:0-11888 GCA_959606405.1 uncultured Collinsella sp.
CCCGCATACGGCAATATTAAGGCCCTCTTCCAGGTAAGAACCGACCTCAATTGGACCGAGCAGTTTACCCTAGGACCGGTGCCGTTTTTCCTAAACGTCAACCCCTGGGTGCTGGCAAAACTGGCGCTCGCCGTGGGCGCCCACACGCACGGTAGCGGCGCGGCGTTTTTCAAAAACATATCGCTCGACTATTCAAACACCTCGGGCTCGTTCACCATCCAGATCGGGCTTGCCGTCACCTTTGGCGCCGGCGTTGCAGGCGTCGCTTCGTCTGCCGTGCGCGGCGCCGCATCCCTCACGCTGTTCATTGGGTACGAGAAGGCTGATGGACACCAGCTTCCGCGACTGCGCGTAGGTGCAGACGTCGATGTCGATGTGATACTCCAGTTCGTGATGTTCAAGTGGACCACCAAGGCTTGGTCGGGGTCGTGGCCCACACTCCTCGATTCGTGGAATATGTCGGTGAACAACGGCGACCAGTATGTACTCCAGCGCTCTGAGCTCGCATTGGGTGGAGATACGCCCTATACACTAGATGCCTGCTTCGGCTCAGCCGGCAACGCCGAGGCGGGCGGCGTTCCGCAATTTATCGCATCGGCCACCATTGTCACCAACGCCGAGCTGCTCGCGCGCGCCGAGGTTAAAGCCACTGCAAGGAATGTCGCGCCTACCGTACGCGATTGGGACCGGTCGGTCACGCGCATTGAGCTCGAGGCGGATGCAGAAAGCGACGACACGGGACAGATCGAGCATTTCGTCCACGCACTGATAGAGAACGACGAAAACGCCGCGCCGATGTATGAGTACACCTACATCGGTCAGGCAACGAACGCCGTTGCGGACCCCAACGCCAATTCTACCGGCGTGTCGGAGGACGAGCGTGGCGGCATCAAACCCTCGAGCGACAACGTGCTGTTTGCTGGCGTGCTCAGCGCAGCTCACATGAAGCTGGCAATGATTGCCGGCGTAGAATGCCTGTTCCGTATCGCCTCGGTGCGCTACGGCGACAATGGCCGCTCGCGCCTGGTGGTGCACACAAAGGCAAACGGCACGTGGTCCGCTCCCACGCCCGTGGACTTTCCCCTTGGGTTTGGCGAGGGCGACGTGGAGCGCGACGGCATATTCGATTACGACTTCGACGTGGTGGAATATACAGACGGGAGGGAAAACCAGGACGCCTACGTGCTGCTGGTCTCGGGCGAGCGCCCCGCCGGCGATAACACCCTTTTCGATACGGCAAGCACAGCCGGCATACTGTCCGTTGTGCGCCTGCGCATAAGCAACGACGGAGTTCGCGTGATATCGCACACGTCATGGCGCAGCATCTCGCGCGGCCGCCTGCAAGAGGATGGCTACCATTGCCTGCAGTGCCCGCGCATCACGGTAGGCAAGACGCTGGTCGACGGACGCCTGTCGGGTGCCTACCTCCACCGCCGCGGAACCACCGCAGAGAAGGCGCTCGGCAGCGAGGCCGAGGTTGCGCTGGAATGCTTTACCCTGTGGTCGGATGATTTGGGCGACAGCCTGACGTTCCGCCAAGTTCTTCGCTTTCCGCAAGCACCGTCGAGTATCGAGCTGAGCGAGCCCGAGAATATCAACGGCAAAATGGTGGTGCCCGTTGCGTACGAGACCGCAGACGGTTGCGGCTGCGCATCGTACGCCGTGATCGGCCAGTCCATTGCGGGCTGGGGCGTTATGCCACCAGACGCCACGGTGCCCCATGCGGTGCCGTGGCCACAACATTCGGGCTTTTTGGCCACCGTCAACGAGCAGCTGCAGCATATTACTTGGACGCGAGGCGCATCGGCATTTGCAACGCAGCCCGTGGGTGCCGCAGGCTGTGGCCCGGCATCGTTTAGCGTAAGCAACAACGGCAGGTGCGCGCTCTATGTAGAGAACACCGATGGCAAGGTGGGGCAAACCTACGACGAAGAAGGCAACCCGGTAGCAGTAATGGGCAAGCACTTCCGCATCTTCGCCAGCACCTTGGCAGGCGATCTGTTCACGGAGCCGTTCGTGATGTGCGAGCTGGACCATCCCGTCGATCAGATAACGACATTTTTGACGTCGGGAGGCATGCTCTCCGCGCTCGCCACGCACATTGTGAGCGCGGAGAAGAGCGAGGCAGAGCTGCACGGCATCGAAGTGCCTCTGGTGGCGTGTGCCACTCCGACGGGCGCGGTCGCTACCTCGGGCGCGGTGGTGCCCGGAGCAGCAGGCGAATCCTTCATGGTCACGGTGCGAAACGACGGCAACACTTTGCTGACTGCCGGCACAATCGATCTGTACCGAGAGGGCTCCAGCCAGCCGTTCTCCAGCGCATCCATCGGATTCGGAGCGAACGCACGCATGGCTTCGATCTACGATCCAGAGCTTGCCGAAGACGCTTCGGCCAACGACATGGCACACGTAAAGTACGCGCTCGAGACGCTGGGCGCACGTTTTGCAACGCACCCGCTGGTAGCCGACAACGGCAACGCCGTGCTGGCACCGGGTTGCACGGCACAGTTCCGCATGAGCTTCGCCATCCCCGAGAGCTGGAGCGACGAAGTGGGCAAACGCGTCACGCTGTATGCGAAGGCGCGTAATCTGGTGGCGCTCGATCCCGTAACGCTCGAGGAGATCCGACCGGGCGCAAACTCGGCGCTGAGTGCCGTTCTGCACGAGCTTCATGTGCCCGACGCGGCATGCGAACGCTCAGAAGTTCAGGTCGGCGTATGCGACAGCGCGGATACGACAGGACTTCACGACGCCCCAATGACGGTAGACGGCGATGGTGGCTCGAGTGGAGGTGGTTCCGACGGAAGCAGCTCCGGTGGCGGCAGTGGCTCTGGCAGCGGCAAGGATCACGGCAATAACAAGCGCTCCAGAAAAGCGGGCGCGCTCGCCGGCACGGGCGACAGCAACGTCCCCCTAACCGCAGCCGCAGCAGCACTCGCCGCAGCTGGTGCCGGCCTTGTCGCCTACAGCGTCCGCCGCACGGCGCTCGAAAAAGACACCGCCAATGAGGTCAATTCGGATAGGCCTCGCTAGCTCCTAGTTACTTTTGTGTGAGACGCCGACTCGGCTCATCGAACACCAAAAGGGGCTGGCCCCGATAACTCGGAGCCAGCCCTGGGTCGCCTGACGTAAGAATCGCGGCGTTACTTGAGCTTCAGTGCCTCCATCATGGGCACGGCGGCATCCCAGTCGATCTTCCAGCCAATCGACACGCGGACGGTCTCGCCCGTCGCGGGAGCCGTCGCAAATAGCGTATGGCCGTTGTCGGGACCGGTAAAGCGCAGCCACGTTATGCCGTTGTACTCGACCTGGTCGGTTGTCGTTTCCTTGCCTTCATAGATCTGCTCCAGGCTTGCAACTTCCTCCTCCGGCGAGCGCGGGAAGATGCTGATGTTCAGGCGTCCTCCAGTCTCGTCGTGGAAGAAGTTTGCCTTTTCGTGCTCTTCGTTGGACGAATCCAGCGTGTACCCATCGGCGGCCTCGATACTGTACGATGCGCAAGCGATGCCGGTCATATTGGCCGCGTCACCAGAATCGGCCACGCCGCCGGCCGCCTTGAACTCCTTGGTCTCGCATCCCGTGGTGTCAAAATGCATGGCCTCATGATTCTTGGCGGGGGCGTAAGCGTCTACGAACTCGACAGTGATGGGCCCGTAGTACGCCGTCTTGGGGGCCCAGAAATACACGTACTCAACGGTCTCGCCCGGGCCGATATCTGGCCTCTTGGAAAGATCGATGCCCTCGTGAAGCTCATCGGGAGCCTCGCTTGCAACGTAGTCGAGCACGGCCGCCTTGCCGGAAGTAAACAACGGGTCGCCTGCCTCAAGATCGCCCTGGGCAGCATGCACGTTAAAGGAACTGAACGTCCTGTTCTTTGTGTTGTTGTTGGTAATCTTGATGTGCAGGTAAAAGCCGTCCTGCTTCTTGGCATCACCGCGATAGAACGTACCGTGAGCCACCGACTCATAGGTAATGCCTGCCACCTCGACCGTCTGCGACTCATAGGCCTTGGGCTTCTCGGCCTTCTCCTGCACAGGTGCGCTCCCGCCCGAGCCACTCGGCGCATTACCGCCGCAGCCGGCCGCCGTACATGCCAGCACGGCCGAAAGCGTCACGGTGGGAATTCCTAACAGCAGCTTCTTCGTCATGGGCTTCATCATCCTCACCGCTCCTTTCGGCTTGCAGCTCATCCGTTGCCCGAGTCCCAAGTCGACCCCGTGGCATCGGCTTCCACTATGAGCGTATGACGAAACACGACGCCGGCGAAGTGACCCACGGCCCAAATAACGACCCGCCAGCGTTCCTTATGGGCCAAAGGGACTCGCACACGCACGCCCGTGGCCCATAAAACGAGACGCTTGTCCCAATGTTCGATTCGATCCATCCGCAAACAAGATAGGGCGCCTCCAGCCGCCTTCAAACTTACTCGGACAGAACCGACTCGGTTTTGTCCGAGTAAACGAATCTCCATCGAACTCCGAACGATTGTTCGATGGATTTCGTGTTAGGTGGAATCGCCCACGGCCTGGGCTATGCTACCTTGACTATCTATATGACTTAAACGCAGCAAAAGGAGCACCGAGAGAGCGAGTATGGCAAAAAACACCGCAAACTATGGTAACGACAGTATCCGCCAGCTCAAGGACGAGGAGCGCGTACGCCTGCGCCCTGCCGTCATCTTTGGCTCGGACGGACTCGACGGTTGCGCGCATGCCGCCTTCGAGATCCTGTCCAACGCCGTTGACGAGGCGCGCCAGGGCTACGGCAAGCTCATCACCCTTACCGCCTTTCGCGATGGCTCCATCCAGGTAGAGGACAACGGCCGTGGCTGCCCGCTCGACTGGAACCCCTCCGAGAAGCGCTTTAACTGGGAACTCGTCTTTTGCGAGCTTTACGCCGGCGGCAAGTACAACAACAACCAGGGCGGCGACTACGACTTCTCGCTCGGCACCAACGGCCTGGGCTCGTGCGCGACCCAGTACGCCTCCGAATACATGGACGTCACGGTTTGGCGCGACGGTAACAAGTACTCTCTGCACTTTAAGAAGGGCAAGGTCGTCGGCGCCAAAAAGAAGGCACTCGAGATTGAGCCCAGCGATGAGGACCGCACCGGCACCACCATCAAGTGGCGCCCCGATCTTGAGGTCTTCACCTCCATCAGCATCCCCCACGATTGGTATCGCGAGACCATGCGCCGTCAGGCCGTGGTCAACGCCAACGTGACCTTCCGCCTGCGCATTGAGGGCGACGATGGCGAGTTTTCCGAAGAGGACTTTTGCTACCCCAAGGGCATCGAGGACTACGTGCTCGAGAAGGTCGGTGCCGACCACCTCACCGAGCCCTTCTTTATCGAGGCCGACCGCCGCGGTCGCGACCGCGAGGACCTGCCCGACTACAACCTTAAGATCACCGCGTGCATGTGCTTCTCGCGCACCTTCATGATGCAGGAGTACTACCACAACTCCTCCTGGCTCGAGAACGGCGGTTCGCCCGAGAAGGCGGCCCGTAGCGCTCTGACCAGCGCCATCGATGCCTACATCAAGCAACAGGGCAAGTACAACAAAAACGAGAGCGGCATCAAATGGCAGGACGTCCAGGACTGCCTGGTTCTGGTGACTAACTGCTTCTCCACCCAGACGTCCTACGAAAACCAGACCAAGAAGGCCATCAACAACCGCTTTATCCAGCAGGCCATGACTGCCTTCTTTAAGGAGCGCCTCTCGACCTACTTGATCGAGAACAAAGACGCTGCCAACAAGATCATGGAGCAGGTGCTCATCAACAAGCGTTCGCGCGAGAACGCCGAGAAGACGCGCCAGAGCATCAAGACCAATCTGCAGCAGAAGACCGACATGGCCAACCGCGTGCAGAAGTTCATCGACTGCCGCTCCAAGGACAAGGACCGTCGCGAGATCTACATCGTAGAGGGCGACTCGGCAGCAGGCGCCATCCGCACCTCGCGTGATGCCGAGTTCCAGGGTGTTATGCCCGTCCGCGGCAAGATCCTCAACTGCCTAAAGGAAGATTATCCGCGCATCTTTAAGTCCGACATCATCATGGACCTCATGCGCGTGCTGGGCTGCGGTGTGGAGATCAAGGACAAGCGTATCAAGAACCTTGGCGCCTTCGACCTGGACAACCTCAACTGGAACAAGGTCATCATCTGTACGGACGCCGACGTCGACGGTTATCACATCCGCACGCTCGTACTCACCATGCTCTACCGCCTGGTGCCCACGCTTATCGACGAGGGCTACGTGTATATCGCCGAGTCGCCGCTCTACGAGATCAACTGCAAAGAGAAGACCTACTTTGCCTACACCGAGCTCGAGAAGAACGGCATCCTCAAGGAGATCGGCGACCAGAAGTGCTCCATCAACCGTTCCAAGGGTCTTGGTGAGAACGACCCGGACATGATGTGGCTCACCACTATGAACCCCGAGACGCGTCGCCTGATCAAGGTGGAGCCCGAGGACGTCACCAAGATGGAAACCATGTTCAACCTGCTGCTGGGCAACGACGAGGCGGGCCGCAAGCGCCATATCTCCGAGCACGGCAAGGAATACCTGGACCAGCTGGACCTGCAATAGCAGCAAATCGATAACGACGGCCCACAAATAGTTCAAGAGGAAATCGTGGCACAGAAGAAGACGAAGAACCAGCCAAAGAAAAAGCAGGTCAACGCCGAGAACGTCATCGGCCTGCACTCCGAGGTCACCGACCAGCCGATCACGCAGACGCTCGAGGTCAACTACATGCCCTACGCCATGAGCGTCAATGTCTCGCGCGCATTCCCCGAGATTGATGGCTTTAAGCCCTCGCATCGCAAGCTGCTCTACACCATGTACAAGATGGGTCTGCTCAAGGGCGAGCGCCAGAAGAGCGCCAACATCGTGGGCCAGACCATGAAGCTCAACCCGCACGGCGATGCCGCGATCTACGAAACGATGGTGCGCCTGGCGACGGGCAACGAAGCGCTGCTTGCCCCCTTCGTGGAGTCGAAGGGCAACTTTGGCAAGTACTATTCGGGCGACCTGAGCTACGCCGCCTCGCGTTACACCGAGGCCAAGCTCTCCCCCATCAGCGCCGAGATCTTCAAGGACATCGACAAGGACCCGGTCGACTTCGTCGACAGCTACGACGGCGCCATGAAGGAGCCGCGTCTGCTGCCCACCACGTTCCCCAACATCCTTGTCTCGGCCAATAAGGGCATCGGCGTCGCCATGGCGTCCGACATCTGCGGTTTCAACCTCAACGAGGTCTGCACCGCCACGATGCACTACCTGAAGGACCCCGACTGCGACCTGCTCGAGTACATGCCCATGCCCGATTTCTCGACCGGCGGCGAGATTATCTACCGCCGCGAAGAGATGGAGAAGATCGTCGAGACCGGCCTTGGCAGCTTCCAGATTCGCTCCCGCTGGCGCTGGATTCCCGAAGAGCGCATCATCGAGGTGTACGAGATTCCCTACACCACCAAGACCGATGTCATCATCGAGCGCATCGTCAAGCTCTCCAAGGAGGGCAAGGTCAAAGAGATCGCTGACATCCGCGACGAGACCGACCTCTCGGGCTTGCGCATCGCCATCGACCTTAAGCGCGGTGTCGACCCCGACAAGCTCATGGCCAAGCTCTATCGCTCGACCACGCTGCAGGATTCGTTCTCGTGCAACTTCAACGTGCTCGTCGACGGCTATCCCCGTGTTATGGGCGTGCGCCAGATCCTGCACGAGTGGGTCAAGTGGCGTATTGAGTCCACGCGTCGCCGCATTAACTTTGACCTGGGCAAAAAGTCCGAGCGTCTGCACCTGCTGCACGGCCTTGAGGCAATTCTGCTCGACATCGACAAGGCCATCGCCATCATCCGCGGCACTAAGCTCGAGGCAGAGGTTGTACCCAACCTTATGAAGGGTTTCGACATCGACGAGACCCAGGCCGAGTTTGTCGCCGAGCTCAAGCTCCGCAACATCAACGAGGAGTACATCCTCAACCGCACCAAGGACATTGCCAAGCTCGAGGGCGAGATTGCCGAGCTTGAGGAGATCCTCTCCAGCGAGGACAACATCAAGAAGGTCATCAGCGACGAGCTGGCAGCGGTCAACAAGAAGTACGTGATGCCGCGCCGCACGGGCAGGATCGAGCCCCATGAGGTTATCGAGGTAAGCTTGGAGCCCGAGGTCGAGGAGTACCCGGTTACCATCATGCTTTCGCGCGATGGCTACCTCAAGAAGATGACGGACCGCGTGCTCAAGAAGGCGACCACGCTCAAGTACAAGGACGGCGACAAACCCTTTATCGAGTTCCCGTCCTCCAACACGCACGAGCTGCTGGTCTTTACCAACAAGAGCCAGGTGTACAAGTGCAAGGTCGCGGCGTTTGAGGATACCAAGTCGGCCCAGCTGGGCTCGTACCTTCCGACCGATCTCGAGATGGAACCCGACGAGAGCGTCATCTGGGCCATCGACCCCGAGGACTACAAGGCCGACGTGCTGTTCGTCTTTGAGAACGGCCGCGTGGTGCGTGTCGCGCTTTCTGGATACGTTACCAAGACCAACCGAAAGCGCCTCAAGAACGCCATCTACGGCGGCAGCAAGCTGCTGTATGCGCAGGTACTCAAGGAAGACCGCGACCTCGCGCTGGTCTCGAGCGACTACCGCCTGATGAACTTCAACACGTCGCTGCTCAAGACCAAGACGACCACCAACACGCAGGGCGTCCAGGCCTTTACGGCCAAGAAGGGCCGCTCGGTCACCACCGTCGGCACAACCGAGGAAATCCTCGGCGCCGGCGTCTCGGCCGAGAAGTTCACCGCGCAGAGCCTGCCCTCTGCCGGCGCCCTCATGAAAGAAAACGACATGCCGAGTCTGTTTGATTAACGCGATTGGTTAAACCCGCGGGAGTCGTACCGCCACAAATCCGTAAAAGAAAGGGCCCCGGGGCGCGATTAGCTGCACTCTGGGGCCCTTTCTTTTACCATTTGCTCGCAGAAGTGCACTCTCACGCCAGCTTACGAGCGAGCTCTCGTACCTCTTCCAGCTTAGGCGAGGAGGCCATGCTGTCGCGCTCGGTCATACCGCTGATGGTAACAATGCCCTGGTCCTCCCATTTGCAGTACGCGCAGGTTGACTTGTACATAGCGATCGCCGCATCATAGACGCCCTCGCTGTGGCTATCGAGCAAAAGGGCCGTCTTAGTGAACGGGAAGCCCGTAGCGCCGAAGGCGTACAGACGGTCGATGGCGGCCTTTTCCTGCGCGGTGATATCGAACCAGTAGATAGGCGAGGCGAAGACGACCATATCTGCGTCTTTCAGCGACTCGATCACACCGGCCATGTCATCCTTCTGCACGCAGACGCCCTCATGGGTGAAGCAGTACTGGCATCCCAAGCAGCCCGCAATCTTTTTGCTGGCAACGCGGACGACCTCGACCGTATTGCCGCCCTCACGCGCAGTCTCGGCAAACGCCTCGACCATAGTGTCGGTATTGGCGCCCTTGCGCGGGCTACCGCTCAATACAACGATTTTCATAGGATTCCCTCTCCTTCATGCTGCAGGCGCGCAGCATGTTTTCTTGTAACCAAAACGAATGGAGCTATTCAGTCGTCTGTAGACCGCATCTCTCGTTCGCGCTCTCCAAAGAAGGTGCAAGCAGAAGCATCACGGGCATTGATCGGCGCCGATATGGATCACGACATGAAACCGTAAGGGTTGGCCAGAGGTTGCTAGATTCAATAGCTCTCAGCAATGGAGCGAATGACGACTTCGGCGATATAATCCGTGTCATCTTGATTGTTCCTGCGCGGAAGGTACAGCTCATGTCCAAGCTCAACATCGACCAGCGATCGATTCGCGATCTTCTCACCGATAAGCGGTCAGACTTCCTCATCCCCGACTACCAGAGGCCCTACGCCTGGGGCGAGGATGAATGCGCAACGCTGTGGGATGACCTGTTCTCGTTCGCTTTTCCAGGCGATGACTACGAGCGTTTCGACAGCGAAAACGACGAATACTTTCTAGGGCCCATCGTCACCTTTAAGAACCTCTCTGGCCAACTTGAGATCATTGACGGCCAGCAGCGCCTCACCACCATCATGCTGCTGCTCCGCGCGTTCTACGACAAGTTCACCAACATGAAGGATAAGCAGTCTGTGAAGATGCGCGAGGCAATCGCCCGTTGTGTATGGAAAACCGACGAGTTCGACGAGCCCGACATGGAGCGCCTCAAGATCGACTCCGAGGTTGCATCGGACAACGACAAGAATGAATTCCTCGAGATTTTACGAGAGGGCAACGTAGGCGATGGCTGGAAGAGCGCTTATGCCCGCAACTTCGCTTTCTTCCAGAGGAAAATTGAACAACTGGTGAGCGAGTGGCCCACCTACACCGTCTACATGGCCACACGCGTCATCAACAATGTAATACTGTTGCCCATTGAAGCGGAGTCGCAGGACACCGCGCTACGCATCTTCTCGACTCTAAACGACCGAGGGCTGCCTCTCTCGGATGCCGACATCTTCAAGAGCCAGTTCTACAAGCATTATTCCGACACGGGGCGCAAGGATGAGTTCATCCGTCGCTGGAAGGGGCTCGAGGAGGGAGCGAACGCCATCTTCCGGCCCATGCGCGGTACACCAACCGATGAGCTATTTGCGCGCTATATGTACTACCGCCGCGCGAAGAAAGGCATCCGCGACACGACCACCGCATCGTTGCGCGACTTCTTCGGTGCCGATGGCTACGCCATGCTCAAGGAGGACGCCACGCTCGACGATCTCGAGGCGCTGCTCGGCTTCTGGAAACGCGTCGACGCGCAGGAAGGGTTCAGCGAGCGCGTGCTCCGCAGGCTCTTCGTGCTGAACTACGCCCCCAACGGCATGTGGACCTATCTGCTAAGCGTCTGGTTCCTCGCCAACCGCGACAGCAAAAGTGCCCTCGATGACGAGGCACTCTACGGCTTTCTAAACAAGATCACGGCATTCGTTCTCGCCTACGCCATTGAGCGTCCCGGCGTGAATGCGCTGCGTTCGCCAGTGTATCCCGAGATGATCAACATCGTGGAGCACCGCCCGGTGGAGTTTCCCAACCACCACTTCAATCGCGCAAATATTGCTGAGCGATTCCGAACCTACGTGTTCACCAACGGCAGGCCTGTAACGAAGTCCATGCTCACTTGGTGGGCGTACGCAGACCCAGATCAACCACTCATGGACCTAGACACCACGCTCGAAATTGAGCACATCTATGCCAAGAAGCGCAACGAGGTAGACCCGCTCGTCGACCAATCCAACCTAGAGGCGCTGGGTAACAAGGCGCTGCTCGAGAAGCGTGTAAACATCCGCGCGGCCGACTACAGATTCTGCGATAAACGCAAGTACTATGAGGGATACACCGACGGCAATGGCAAGCGCAAAGCCGGAACAAAGATCGCGGAACTCAAGCGCCTGACACAAGTCATGGGAGACTTCACCGAAATAGACATCGCGACTCGCACGGCACAGATCATCGATGCCTTCGTGGACTACCTGGGCGACAACGGACTTTTGAGCTAAGGAGCGAACATGTTCGAAAGACTAACCAAATACGCTGGCAAGCTGTCGGACAGAAACATGAATGTCGAGCTTGGGGGCGGGACGCTCGGACTCGAGGATTTCGTCGACGATTTCTATGAACTGGACGGGTTCGCGGACACCAGCTACTTCGAGACGCTCGAACGCCATAGCATCGACACCTCGGAAGGCATAGACAGTTGCAACATCGACCATGGGGACATTGACCTGATACGTGCATGCATCACGTGGTGCGTTCGTGGCGACCGCTTCTGCGACGGACTCCTTGCCGCGCAAGCCAGGAGCGGGTTTCTGGACCGCTGCCTCTCCCGGCTGAAGGAG
>CAUHIY010000055.1:0-11851 GCA_959606405.1 uncultured Collinsella sp.
ACATGCCCGACTGGGAGGAAGAGCTGGGGGAGTACCTCAAGACGCTCTAGTCGCTATTTATATTGCGAGGGTAAAGGCCGCCGTTCTTTAACGGCGGCTTTTCTTGTTGATGGCTATCTGCGCAGTGGTGCCAATAGTATTTTGCGGAAGATCTTTCACTCGCTTGGCGTGGTGGCGGACCTGCCGGGCTGGTCATCGTGGGCGTATTTGCTGTACACGTTGACCTCCCACTGCTTTTTTTCGACCTTTGCTACAGAATCTAGGATGAAGCCGGTCGCAAGGCTCAGGCCGCACAGGAACATAAACGAGGCGGCGAGCATAGCGGTGGGGAAGCGCGGGACGAGGCCGGTCTGGAAATACTCGACAACGATGGGCATGCCCAGGGCGAGGCCGAATACCGCGAACAGAAGCGCAACGAGGCTGAAGAACTTCAGCGGGCGGTAGTCCTTGAACAGCGTGCCGATCATCGCAACGACTTTAATGCCGTCGCTCACGGTGTTGAGTTTGGACTCGGAACCCTCGGGACGGTCGCGGTACTCGATGGGCACATCTTTGATGCGCCAGCGGTGGTCGACGGCGTGGATCGAGAGCTCGGTTTCGATCTGAAAGCCCTCGGAAAGCACTGGGAAGGTTTTAACGAACGGGCGGCTCATGGCGCGGTAGCCTGTCATGACGTCATCGAAGCTGTAGCCATAGATCCACTTGATCATGGCGCGGACCAGATTATTGCCAAAGCCGTGGAAGGCACGCTTGTTCTCCTCGGCGTAGGTGCCGTTGGAAAGGCGATCGCCTACGGTCATGTCGGCCGTGCCGTTAAGGATGGGCTCGCAGAGGGCCTTGGCCGCCTCGGCGGGGTAGGTGTCGTCTCCGTCGACCATCAGGTAGCAATCGGCGTCGATATCGCGAAACATCTGGCGGCACACGTTGCCCTTTCCCTGACGGGGCTCAAAGCGGACTGTGGCGCCGTGCTCGGTGGCAATGCGTGAGGTATCGTCCGACGAGTTGTTGTCATAGACATAGACCGTCGCCTGCGGAAGCTCGCGGTGAAAGTCGTCGATGACTTTGCCGATCGTGAGCGCTTCGTTGTAGCAAGGGATGATGACGGCGATGGATTCAGAATTCACTTAATGCTCCTTATACATTCAATCCTAGAAAGTATAGCCGTTTGGGCCTGGCATCCTAAGATGTGGGTTAGTTCTCCAGTTTTGTTGCGCGAATCGTTTGCATGGCCGTCGGGTCTATACTGTTCGTTTGTCAACGATTACGAGTAAAGGAGTTGCATCCGTGTCGGATCAGACAAAGCAACAAGAAACTCGCAGTCTGCCTGCGACGTTTGCTAAGAACGAATTTGAGAAGGACGCGTTTATCCTTCGTCAGCTGGTTACCAAGGATTTTAAGATCAAGTATCGCCGTAGCGTTCTGGGCGTCGCATGGTCGGTGCTCAACCCGCTGCTGATGATGATCGTCATGGCCATCGTGTTCTCGACGATTTTCGCCCAGGGCCGCAATGGCTCAATTACGCCCGAGATGTACCCGCTGTACTTGATCGTGGGTAACGTCACCTTTGCCGTCATGTCCGAGTCTACGAACCAGGCCCTGACGTCGATCGTGGGTGCTGCCCCGCTGCTCAAGAAGGTTAAGGTGCACCGCTGGGTCTTCCCAGTACAGAAGGTGCTCTTCTCGCTGGTTAACTTTGCCTTCTCGCTGGTCGCCGTTGCCATCGTTATGCTGTGGTTCCACGTTATGCCTTCTTGGCACCTGATTCTGCTGCCGGTCTGCCTACTGCTGCTTATGTGCTTCTGCATGGGCCTGGGCATGATGCTCTCCGCCCTCACGGTCTTCTTCCGCGATGTCATGCATCTGTGGAGCGTCGTCATTACGGCGTGGACTTACATCACGCCTATTTTCTGGACGACCGACTTCGTTGCGCAAATGCCGCATCTCGTGCGCATTCTGGTCTATGCGAACCCCATGTATAACTACCTGCAGTTTATGCGCGATATCTTCCTGTTCCAGACTACGCCCTCGCTTATGACGTTTGGTATGTGCGTTGCTTGGGCGGTTCTTGCGCTTGTTATTGGCTATACCGTGTTCCATAAGTCCGAGCGCAAGTTCATCCTCTACATCTAAGGAGTGCTGTGATGACTGAATCTGTTGTTGATTACAGCGAGCAGCCTCTGGCTGTCGAGGTCGACGACGTCACCATGATCTTTAACATGGCGTCCGAGTCGCTGACCAACCTCAAGGAGTACTTCATCAAGCTTGCCAAGCACGAGCTGTTCTTTGAGGAGTTTAGGGCGCTCAAGCATATCTCGTTTGATATTCATCGTGGCGAGGTCGTGGGTCTGGTCGGCACCAATGGCTCCGGCAAGTCTACGATGCTCAAGATTATCGCTGGCGTGCTTGAGCCTAGCGAGGGCAGCGTTAAGGTGCACGGTAATATTGCGCCTCTGATTGAGCTTGGTGCCGGCTTTGACCCCGAGCTGACCGCCCGCGAGAACATCTATCTGAACGGTGCCCTGCTCGGCTATACCAAGGAGTTCATCGACGCCAACTTTGACGGCATTATCGAGTTCGCTGAGCTGCAGAACTTTGTCGATATGCCGCTTAAGAACTTCTCCTCGGGCATGGTGGCGCGTATCGCCTTTGCAATCGCGACGATTACCGAGCCCGATATTCTGATCGTTGACGAGACGCTGTCCGTCGGTGATGTGTTCTTCCAGCAGAAGTGCGAGGCCCGCATCCAGCACTTTATCCAGAGCGGTGACGTGACGGTTCTGTTCGTTTCGCACTCCATGGAGCAGGTTGAGCGCATCTGCCAGCGTGCCGTTTGGATCGAGAAGGGTGACCTTCGCATGGACGGCCCGGTCGATGAGGTCTGCAAGGCGTATCGCGAGCAGTTCAACTAGGTTATAATTACTTGCGCCTGACAGGCTTGCGCTTGCTTGGGCGTGCGGTTATTTGCTCCATTAGCTCAGTTGGATAGAGCAGGGGACTTCTAATCCCAAGGTCGACGGTTCGAATCCGCCATGGAGCACCATCGTTTATTAAGCCCGGACCGCTAGGTGGTCTGGGCTTTTTTCATCTTGTGTGTTGCTGGAGCCGAGCGCGAGCAAGCCGCTGCTGTTTGTTGGGGTTGGCATTTTACTTTTCGAGATGCTCTTTCAGCAGCTCCAACGCGTGGGCGTAGCCCTTCAGGCCCTCTCCGGTGATGGTGGCGAAGCAGGCCAGACGGGCGTAGCTCACCTGGCGGAAGTCTTCGCGGGTCTCGACTGCGCTAATGTGGACCTCCACAGCCGGGATGGCGACGGCTTTGAGCGCGTCCAGGATGGCCACGCTTGTGTGCGTGTAGGCGGCCGGGTTGATGACGATGCCGTCGACCTTTCCGTAAGCCTCCTGGATCTTGTCGACGATGCTGCCCTCGTGGTTAGACTGGAAGACCTCGACCTCGTCGAAGCCCTGTGCGGCACCCGCTTCCTGGCAGATCTGCACTAAGCGATCGTAGTTGTCGCTGCCGTAGATGCCTGGCTCGCGAATGCCGAGCATGTTGAGGTTGGGGCCGTTAATGACGAGTGCTTTCATGGTTGCTTCCTTTGCAGTTGAAAAACCACCACAAAGGTGCCTGCCCCCTTTGTGGTGGTTTTGGTTAGAGAGCGGGTGGGAGGGTGTCGAGGAGGGCATGGGCGGTGTTGGCGGCGCAGTCGCGTGAGTCGATGATGTAGTCGGCCCAGGCGCGGTAGCGCGGCATACGCTGCTCGGCCAGCTTGTCGATGCCGTCGCGCGCGGTGATGGGGCGGCCCTTGTGGGCGAGCTCGTCGAGCTTGCGGTTGAGCATCACGATTTGGCTGTTTTGGTGCAGCAGAGGGTAGTTCTCGTCGCGCGTAACCACGCCGCCGCCGGTGGAGAGCACCAAGCCGCTGCGCTTGGAGATGTCGGCCAGCGCTGCCGTCTCCTGCTCGCGGAAGGCCGCCTCGCCGCACTTGATGATAAAGTCGGCGCAGGGCATGCCAAGGCGCTCCTCGAGGGCGCGATCGAGATCGATGTGCTCGCGGCCCGTGAGCTGGGCGATCTGCTCGCCCACGCGGGTCTTGCCCGAGCCCGGCATGCCGATCAGCGCGATGTTCTGTTCGCGGCGTGACAGGCGCTCCGTTACGTCCAGGATCCTCTCGCGCGGGGTGGCTTTGCCGGTATAGCGCTCGACAGCTTGTGCCGCCTGGGCAACAAGCATAAGCAGGCCGCCGATGCAGGGGATGCCGCGGCGCTCGGCCTCGAGCATCAGGCCCGTGCGGGCGGGGTTGTAGACAATGTCGATGACGCCCTCGAGCGCATCGAGGCCTTCGAGCGTGCAAGGCGCGTCGGGGCAATGGGGGAACATGCCGGCGGGCGTGCAGTTGACGAGTAGGGAGGCGTCGGACTGCTGCGCGATATTGTCGTAGTTGACCTCGCTCGTGCGACCCACGGGTACGACGATGGCGCCCATGTCTCCCAGCACCATACTTGCCGTGGTGCCGGCGCCGCCGGTGGCACCGAGCACGAGGACCTTCTTACCGGCAACCTTTACGCCCAGCTCTTCGACCAGGCATTGGAAGCCAAAGTAGTCAGTGTTGTCGCCGCGCAGACGGCCATCGGGCAGACGCGTGATCGTGTTGACGTTGCCCATGCGCTCGGCCAGCGGACTCAGCTCGTCCAGGTATTCCATGACGGCGCGCTTGTAGGGGATGGTCACGTTGGTGCCCTCCCATTCGTCGCCGGTCATAAAGGCCTGGAGGTCCTCGGGCTCGCGCTCAAATCGCACGTACTCGAGCCCCGCGAGCTCTTTGTAGATGGTCGGGGTGTAGCTGTGGCCCAGCACGCGGCCCAGCACGCCGTAGGGACGGGTTGCAGCGGGATCGATCATCTAGAGTACCTCCGTGTAGCTGCCAAAGTAGGTGAAGTTCTCGCACACGTCGTCGATGGAATCGAGCAGGTCGTCGAGAGCCTTGCTGCCAAAGGGGCAGTCCAGATCAAAGTAGAACATAAACTCAAAGTCGCGGCCGGGGATGGGGCGGCTCTCGAGCTTGATGAGGTTGATATTGAGCGCGTAGAAGCGCTCGAGTACGCGATAGAGCGCGCCCGGCTCGTTGGCCGTGGTGATCATGAGCGAGGTGCGGTTGGCGCCGGGGTAGACGCGCGGCTCGCGGCTGATGACGACAAAGCGCGTGTAGTTGTTGTCCGAGTCCTGGATGTTGGGCTCCAGCATCTCCAGGCCATAGAGTGCCGCGCAGCTGCGCGAGGCGATGGCGGCGACGTCGGTGCGCTCGGAGTTGGCGACCATCTCGGCCGACATGGCCGTGTTTGGGTACTTGGTGGCGTGCAGGTCGTGCGCCTCGATAAAGCTGGCGCACTGCGCGATGGCCTGGCCGTGGCTGTAGACCTCGCGTATGTCCGCGAGCTTGGTGCCGGGCTTGACGAGCAGGTTGTGGTCGATCTTGAGGCGAAGCGAGCGCACGATGTGGAAGTCGAACTGGGCGAGCAGGTCGTAGACGGCGTTGACCGATCCGGCTGTGGAGTTCTCGATGGGCAGCACGCCAAACTCGCAGAAGCCGTCACGCACAGCGCGCATGACGCCTTCGAAGGTCTCGAAAAACGCGATGTCGGGCACGTCGAAGAGTTTGCACGCGGCGATCTGGCTATAGGCACCTTCCACGCCCTGGCAGGCGACGCTGGCAGTCTGGGGGAAGGGCGTGTCGAAGGCTACGGCCGTGGCGTGGGCCTTTTGCGAGACGGTGATGCCCTTGAGCTCGTTGATGTAGCGCTGCTGCTCGGCCTTGCTCATGCTCATGAGGAGACGAAACAGGGCGATGGTCTGTGCCTCGTAGCGCTCGGGCGCGCGGCTGGCGAGGTTGTTGAGCTTGGAGCGCTCGCGGGCGGGGTCAAAGACGGCCTTGCCCATCTCGATCTTTGATTTGGCGACCTCGGTGGCAATGTCCATGCGCTCGACAAAGCTGTTGAGGAGCGTGGTGTCGATGCCGTCGATGGCCCGGCGGATGTCAGCAAGGTCCATGGGGACCCCTTTCGCGTAATGGCAGAGTTGACGGGCAACTCAGGTGAGTCGGGTTAGAGCTGGCCTGCGTCCTCGAGGAGAGCGTCCCAAATCGCGAGGGCGGCGGCTGCTTCGGCTACGGGGACGGCTCGGGGGACGATGCAGGGATCGTGGCGGCCGTGGACCGAGAGCTCGGCATTTTCCATGGCGTCCATGTCTACAGTCTGTTGCTCGCGGCCAATTGAGGGCGTCGGCTTTACGGCCATGCGCCACATGACGGGCGCGCCGGTCGAAATACCGCCCAGGATGCCGCCGGCGTTGTTGGATTCAACCTCGATCTCGCCCGACTCTGCATCGATGCGATACGGATCGTTGTTCTCGCTGCCGCGCATGGCGGCGACGGCAAAGCCCATGCCAAACTCCACGCCCTTTACGGCGGGGATGCCAAAGGCGATCTGTGCGATGCGGTTCTCGATACCGTCGAACATGGGGTCGCCGATGCCCGCGGGAAGCCCGTAAATGCCGCACTCCACGATGCCGCCGATGCTGTCGAGTTCGTCGCGCGCGGCTAGGATCTCCTCGCGCATGCGGCCGGCTGCGGCGGCGTCAATGCACGGCAGATCGTTCGTAAGGATCGCCTTGCGGTCGGCCTCGCGATAGACCATATCGTCCATCGGCAGGTCGGAGATGCCGCCGATTTGCGCGACGTGCGCCATGACCTGAATGCCGTGGGCCTCAAGTGCCTGCAGCGCAATGCCGCCGGCGATGCACAAGGGAGCCGTCAGACGACCGGAGAAGTGTCCGCCGCCGGCGACGTCGTGCATGTTGTGATACTTCACGCGCGCAGGGAAATCTGCGTGCCCGGGGCGGGGTTTGCGGCGCAGCTCGGAGTAATCCTTGGAGCGCGTGTTGGTGTTCTCGATAATCGCGGCGATGGGCGCGCCGGTGGTATGTCCATCGACAACACCGGCGATGATGTGGGCTGCGTCAGCCTCGCGTCGTTTGGTCGCGGTCTCGTCGCGTCCGGGGGCGCGACGGTCGAGGAAGGCCTGCAGCTCCTCCTGGTCCACGGCGATGCCCGCCGGGATGCCATCGAGCGAGCAGCCGATAGCGGGGGAGTGCGATTGGCCGAAGATGCTTAAGTGCAAGACGTTGCCAAAGGTCGAGGACATGCTATTCCTCCTCGAGTGTGATTTTGCCGCCCAGCAGGCGGTAGTGGTCGAAGAAATCGGGATAGGACTTGTTGACGGCCTCGGCGCCGTGGATCACGACCTCGCCGGTGGCACGGCTCGCAGCGATGGCGGCCATCATGGCGATGCGGTGGTCGTTGTGCGAATCGACCTCGCCGCCGGTGAAGGCATCGACACCCTTGATGATGAGGTCGTCACCGGCGATGCGCACCTGTGCGCCCAGCGCGGAGAGCTCGCGGGTGGTGGTGACCAGACGGTCAGATTCCTTGATGCGCAGGCGCGCACAGTCACGGATGAACGTGCGGCCCTGAGCCAGCGAGGCCACGGCCGAGATAACGGGTACCAGGTCGGGAATGTCGTGGGCGCTCATCTCAAAGCCGGCGAGCTTGTCGGACTGCACGGTGGCGGCGTTGGTGGAGCGCACGATGCGGGCACCAAAGCGCGAAAGCGCGGCAAGCACGTTGCGGTCGCCCTGTGCGGAGCTCAGCGACACGCCCTCGACGGTGATGGGGTCGGTGCCGATGGCGCCGGCGCACAGCCAAAAGGCGGCGTTGGACCAGTCGCCCTCGACGGCTACGCTGCCGGGCGTGCGGTACGAGCCGCTGCTCACGCGGAAGTTCGTGACCTCGGGCTGGCCGTCCTTGGCCGGAATACGCTCGACGTTGACCTCGACGCCAAAGGCCTTCATGGCCTGGATCGTCAGGTTGATGTAGGGGCGGCTCTCAATGAGGCCGGTCACCTGCACGCAGGAGGGCTGGGCGAGCAACGGGGCTGCCAGCAGCAGGCCCGAGATGTACTGCGAGCTTACGTTGCCCGGCAGCACAAAGGTGCCCGGGCGCATGCGGCCGCTCGTCTTGAGCGGAAAACCGCCCAGACCCTGCAGGTCGCAGCCGGCGGCAATGATCTCATCGGAGAGCGGGGAGAGCGGGCGGGCGCCCAGGCGTCCCTGGCCCACAAAAGTTGCTTCTGCGCCCAGCGCGCAGGCGACGGGCAACATAAAGCGGAGCGTGGAGCCGCTTTCGCCGCAGTCAAGCGTTCCGCCGGCAAGTGCCTTGAGCAGGCCAAACTCAATACTCTTCATAGTGGGATGGACCTGGAAGCCATCCTCGACGGTCTCGATGCGAGCGCCCAGTGCCGTAAGGCAACGCACCGTAGCCTCGATGTCGGCGCAGGTGGTGTTGCAGGTAACGTGCGTCTCGCCGTTGGCAAGCGCGGCGCAGATGATCAGGCGATGCGCCATCGACTTGGACGCGATGGCGGGAACGGTGCCCTTAAGCGGGGACGGGGTGATGCGGGCTAGCATGCGAATGCGTCTCCCTTCTGGCCGAGGCCCTCGGCAATGAGTTCGTGGAAAGTGGAAAGCGGCGTGCGGTCGATGCTGCAGCGGCCGATGCCGTGCGGAATCACCAGGTCGATGGTGTCGCCCGCGCGCTTCTTGTCGTGGAGCGCCTCGGCAAAAACGGCATCGGCATCTAGGTCGCAGCGGGTCTTGAGGCCATGGCGGGCGCAGAGCTCCTCGATACGACCGGGCAGTGCAGCATCGCAAATGCCGTGCAGAGCCGCGGCGCGCGTGATGATGCCCATGCCGATCGACACGCAGTTGCCGTGTCCGAGCTCAAAGTGCTCGCAGGCCTCGACGGCGTGTCCGGCGCTGTGTCCAAAGTTGAGGAGCTTGCGCTGGTTGGTCTCGCGCTCGTCGGCAACGACCACGGCGCGCTTGATGTCGATATTGCGGGCGATGATGAGCGCTACGCGGGCCACATCGCGGTTGAGCAGCTCCAGCGTGAGCGGGGTCTTCTCCAGCTCGGCGAAAAGCTCCGGGTCGGCGATCACGGCGTGCTTGATGACCTCGCCGCAGCCGTCGGCGAACTGCTCGGGCGTGAGGGTGGCTAGGCACCCCACGTCGGCGATAACCACGCTCGGCTGCCAAAAGGCGCCGGCCAAGTTCTTGCCGGCAGCCAGGTCGATGGCGGTCTTGCCGCCCACCGACGAATCCACCATAGCGAGCAGGCTCGTCGGGATCTGCACAAACTTGCAGCCGCGCATGTAGGTGGCGGCCACAAAGCCCGCCACGTCGCCCACGACGCCGCCGCCGAGTGCCACGATCACATCGGAGCGCGAAAGCTCGTGTTCGGCCACAAACTCCAAAATGGCAACATAGGTTTCGGCGCGCTTATGGGCCTCGCCGGCCTCGAAGGTGCAGATGCTCACTTCGTAGCCTGACGCCTCCAGGCTCTGCTTAACGGGCATCTGGTAGAGCGGGCCCACGTTGGTGTCCGTCACGATGACGGCCTTGGTGCCGCCGGCAGTGGCGCGCACGAGCGGTCCCGCCTGCTCCAGCAAAAACGTGCCAACATGCACCCGGTAGGGGCGTGCAGTGTCGATATCGATGGTAATCGCCATAAGCTTCGGTCCTTTCGACCTGGCGTGATAGGTGGTCTAGTGGGAGGCCTCGTCGTCGAGTGCGCGCTTAATGCGGTCGCCCTCGGCAAGGAGATTCTCCAGATAGCGCTGGTCGCGGTCCTTAAGGGCGCGGCTGTAGGTGCCAAGCGAGTCGATCAGATGGTCGATCTCGAAGGCAAGCGCGTCGGCGTCGTCGATCATGAGCTCGGACCACATTTGCGGGTTGAGGTGCGCCACGCGGGTGAGATCGCGGTAGCTACCGGCCGAAAAGCCGTGGTGGACCTGGGCGGTGGGGCTTTTGACGTAGGCGTTGGACACCACGTGCGCAAGCTGGCTCGTGAAGGCGATGACGCGGTCGTGCTCGGCGGCGCTGGTCACGCTGAACTTGCCAAAGCCCAAGGGGCGCACCATCTCGCGCACCTGGCCCAAAAGCTCCAGTTTGAGCGCATCGTCCACCGCGGGCGGCACGAGCACGAGTGGCGCGCCCTGGAACAGGTCGGCGCGGGAGTGTGCGTAGCCCGAGTACTGCGTGCCCGCCATGGGGTGTGCGCCCACAAAGTAAAAGCCGTGCTCACGGGCAAGCTCAAAGGCGCGTTCGCACACGATGCCCTTGACGCCCACCGTGTCGATTACCACGGGGCCCATGATGGCGTCGGTGTCGGTGGCGTCGGCGAGCGCCTTGGCGTGCGTCTCGAGCCACTCGATGCATGCCTCGGGGTAGCAAGCCAGGACGATGATGTCGCATTCGCCGAGTGTCTTGTCGTTGAGCTCTCCGGCGACAGTGCCCATGCTGGCGGCCGTCATGACATCGTCATCGGGGTCCCAGGCCAGCACGCGGACGCCCGCCTGTGCATAGCCGCGGGCAAAGCTACCGCCGATGAGGCCAAGGCCGACGATGCCGGCGCACTTGGGGCCGCCCTGGTTAACGCGCGCGTTTCTCACCGTACCCATGGGCTACTCCATGGTCTCTTGGCAGACAACCTCGCGGATGGCTCGGATGCGGCGCATGGTGTCGTCGAACTGATCGGGGGTGAGGGCCTGGGCGCCGTCGGACCAGGCGCGGCTCGGCTCGTCGTGGACCTCGATCTCCAGGCCGTTGGCACCGCAGGCGGTCGCGGCGAGCGCCATGGGTTCGACGTAGCGGGTGTAGCCGGTGGCGTGGCTGGGGTCGGCGACGACGGGCAGGTGCGACAGGTGGTGCAGCACCGGCACGGCGTTGAGGTCGAAGGTGTTACGGGTGCGGGTCTCGAAGGTGCGGATGCCGCGCTCGCACAGGATGACGTTGTCGTTGCCCTCGCTCATGATGTACTCGGCTGCCATAAGCAGCTCGTCGATCGTGCCGGACATACCGCGCTTGAGCAGAATCGGGGTCTGGGTCTTGCCGACCTCCTTGAGCAGGGGGAAGTTCTGGGCGTTGCGGGCGCCGATCTGCATGACGTCAATCTTCTTGTCCAAGAAGACCTGCACGTCGCGTGGATCCATGATCTCGGTGACGATCGGCATGTCGAGCTCGGCAGACGCCTCGCACAGCAGGTCGAGGCCGGCGGGGCCCATGCCCTGGTAGGCGTAGGGGGAGGTGCGGGGCTTGTAGGCACCGCCGCGCAGCATCGTGGCACCGGCGGCCTTCACGCGGCGGGCGATGCGGATGAGGTTCTCGCCCTCGACGGAGCACGGGCCGGCGATGACCTGGAACTGGTCGCCGCCGATCTTGACGCCGTGGCCGCAGTCGATGACGGAGTCCCCGGGGTGGAACTTGCGGTTTGCGCGCTTGAACGGCTCGGAGACGCGCTGCACGCGCTCGACGACATCCATGGACTCGAGCAGGAACGGGTCGATCTTGGTCGTATCGCCCACCAGGCCGATGATCGTCTCGTTCTCGCCGCGCGAGACATCGGTCTTCAGGCCCTTTTTCTCAATCCAGCTGACGATATGGCCGACAGCCTCGTCGCTGGCGCTCTGCTTTAAAATTGCAATCATGGTGTGCCTCTCACCTCGATGGATAACTTTTGCAAAAACGGCCCGCATCGCGAGCCGTGTATATATGGTGCATGAGAGTTTATACTATCTGACTCGCTTTTGCCTTCTAAAGTGGGCCGTTGCGCCGCGTCTTCCTCGGAATTGCAAAGCTTTTTCTTTTATTTTGATAGCCCGTGGCGCACTTGGGTATAATGCCAGTCGTTCGCCCTATTAGCTCAGGGGATTAGAGCGTCTGCCTCCGGAGCAGAAGGCCGTTGGT
>CAUHIY010000056.1:0-11793 GCA_959606405.1 uncultured Collinsella sp.
GTATAGGAATACACGTCGTCATTTATGGATGGGTCACCCTGCACGACAAACTCGAGACTGCTTGCCGCTCGACCGTCGAGCGTCTTCGAGGCGTTGAGCGCACCCACGGCCCACCACGCCGAAACGACCGCACCCGCTATGAGACCGACGGACGCGGCATACAGCCACCGCTTCAAAGGGGCAAGCCGCGCACAAGATTGAGCCAGCACAACGAATACCGCCGCCGCAACGGGAATGGCCCATAGCAGCCCGACCGCCGGCGCCCGCTCCCTCAGCAGCGCATCAGCGGCCACGTTAAGCACCAAGGCGCAGCTCATGCACATGCCGGCACACAAGGCCATCGTCCACGGAAGCAGGGGCCGCGGAGGCATCACACGCTCGCGCTCGGTCGCACTCATACGCAGATGCAATCTTTGATTTTGGCAAGCTTCTTCTCGCCGATTCCCGACACACGCATCAGATCGTCAACCGAGGCAAAAGCACCGTTCTTTGTCCGTTCATCGATAATCGACTGGGCCATGGAGGGACCGATGCCCGAGAGCGTCTGCAACTCTGCCGCGCTTGCCGTATTGATGTTTACTAGACCTGTTGCGCCACTCACGCCCGATGACGCGGAAGCCCCACCATCAACATCGGCTTCCGCAATGGACGCCTGCTGCTCCCCTACCGTTGGAACGTGAATCTTCTGTCCATCGACGACCTTGGATGCCCGATTGAGCCCCGTAACGTCCGCCTCGGGCGCCAGCCCGCCGGCGGCATCAATCGCCTGAGCCACCCGCGCGCCGTCCTTGAGGCGATATACACCGGGCGACACAACGGCGCCATCAACATCGACATAGACCTCTGCCGCGGCAGACGCCTTAGGCGAAGAGCCTTCGGATATCTTTCCGCTCGAGGCATCGCCGGATCCCGGCTCCACCAACGAGCCCAAACCATCAGTGTGCTCAAACGACACGCCGCCGGCACCGCCGCTAAGGTTCGCCATCGCCAGTCCACTCGCCATCGCAATGACGACCAGTATCGCCATCACCACTGCCTTATGACCGAGCAGCTTGTCCGCCAAGCGGTCCATCCGTTTGACCCGTTCGTGTTGTTCGCGCTGCGCCATAGCAAAACCTCCCAACAACATCGTGTCAGGAAAGGAGCCCTGCAACAGCCACGCTCCAAAACCGGTTTTAGCGGTCAAACCAAATACCGACCAAAACCTTGCACAAATCTGTCCATTTATTCAGGCACACGTCAGCAAATGAACACTTAGCCGCAAAAAGCCCAGATAGCAAAAGACCGACGATGCAGGCGCATCGTCGGTCTATGCACAAATTTACTCGTGATCTTGGTAAATCTCACGCGGAGCAAGCTCCGAATGTTTGCGTTTTAAGGTCTTAGGGGCCTTATACGTGTTGCTTTCGAAGTCGATGTACTCGGTCTGCTTGAGTAGGCGCTCGATCATCTCCTCGTGATCGAACAACTCCCAGGCCTCATGCACGGCATCGAGTTTAGCGTGCGTCTCGGGACGACGCGGCATAAACAGCGTGCAGCAGTCGGGAGCGGCCTCAGTCGAGATATCGAACGTACCGATCTCCTCGGCACGCGCAATGATCTCCTGCTTGTCCGAACCGATGAGAGGACGGAACACGGGGATCTTCACGGCCTCGTTGACGGCCATGATATTCTCAAGCGTTTGGGAGGCAACCTGTCCAAGCGATTCGCCCGTCACGATGGCCTTGGCGCCCTCGATGTGTGCAATGCGCTCGGCAACCGAATACATAATGCGGCGATACATGATCACGCGCAGGTTGCTGGGACAGGTGACCGAAATCTCACGCTGGCAGTCGCCAAACGGCACCACGTACAGGCGGCCGATCTGGACACCCGGCTCAAGCGCACGGATGATGTCCTGCACCAAATACTCGCTCGTGTCGGGCGTCTGCGGACGACCGGAGAAATGTACCGGCACGCACACCGCGCCGCGACGCGCGAGCATCCAGGTCGCTACCGGAGAATCGATGCCCGACGACAGCAGCGTCACGACCTTGCCGGCAGATCCCACCGGCAGACCGCCCACGCCGCGCTCGGAGCGCGCGTACACATAAACGCTACCCTGGACCACCAGTACGTGCACCATCGCATCGGGGTCGTGCATTTGAACCTTTTTATCGGGGAAGGCCTCACACAACACCTCGCCCACCTGACGGTTGATGTCAATCGAGGTGAGCTCATAGTCGGTATTGGAGCGCTTGGCGTGCACCTTAAACGAATCGAAGGAACCAAACTCGCGCAGCGCCTTCACGGCGGCGGCACAGTACTCCTGAGGGTCGCGATTGGTATGATACGCCAAAGACACGCGAGCAACGCCGGGAACGGTGCGAATGACACGCGCCGCCTCGTCGGCCTGATGCTCGTTAAAGGTCACGAGGATATAACCGGAAATTCGAGACACGGCATTCACGGAAAAGGCGGCCAAGGCCGCCTTGATGTTGTCCATGAGGATATGCTCAAAATGTGCGCGGTTCTTACCCTTCAGTCCAACCTCGTGATAGTGGACCAGGCAGACGCGAGCCGCCATTTAGGCTTCAGCAACCTTGTGGCCGAGCGCCTTCTCGTAACGGGCCTCGTCGTAAGAGATGTCGCCGTCGACAATCTCGTCCATAGCCATCGAGATGGTGTCGGCACCGGAAAGCCCGATGGTGATGTCATCGACATCCTGGACGGCAAGCACGCGGTTGTGCTGGCCACGCAGCATGCTATTGATGTCGCAGGCGCGCTTGGAGGCAAGCGAAGCGAGCAGGAAGCGGTTGTGATCGGTCTTCTCCAGAAGATCGTCAATGCAAGGCTTTACAACGGACACGGACCTCAGATCCTTTCATGCATATCGAGAACGCGAACGAGCTCATCGGTCGCGCGGTCGAGATCGTCATTAACCACGACGTCGTCGTAGCGGTCGGCAAGGGCAAGCTCATCGGCGGCGTTTGCCATACGCAGCTCAATCGTCTCGGGCGTCTCGGTACCGCGACCGACCAGGCGCTCGCGGAGTACCTCAAGCGAAGGCGGCTTGATAAAGATCAACACGGCCTCGGGGAAACGCTCCTTCACCTGCAGGGCGCCCTGGACATCGATCTCCAAAATCAGAGATGCGCCAGAGGCGAGCTTGGATGTGACCTCGCTCACCAACGTGCCGTAGCAGTTACCGTGGACCTCGGCCCACTCAACAAACTCACCGTTTGCCACGCGGCGGTCGAACTCCTCGCGCGTCAGAAAAAAGTAGTTGACGCCGTCGACCTCACCTTTGCGTGGTGCTCGCGTGGTAGCCGAAACCGTCAGGCCCAGGTTCGAGCGGCGCTCGCGCACACGAGTGACGAGCGTACCCTTCCCTGCGCCTGACGGTCCAGAAATCACAAAGAGCTTGGAATCCTGAGCGCTCACTTATTTGGTCAGCTGCTCGAGGAGCTGCTCGCGCTGACGGACGCCGAGGCCCTGGACGCGACGGGTAGCGGAGATACCAAGCTCCTCCATGATCTTGGCGGCCTTGGCCTTGCCATAACCAGGAAGAGACTCGATGAGGGTGGAAACCTTCATGCGGGAAGCGATGGGGTCATCGGAGTTGAGCACGGACTCGAGGGACTTCTCGCCCTTCTTGATCTGCTCGCGAAGCTCAGCGCGGGCGTGACGTGCGGCAGCAGCCTTCTCAAGAGCCTGCTTACGCTGCTCATCGGTAAGCTGAGGGAGTGCCATTCGTACCTCCAAATAGTTGGGTTATATCTGATTCAATAATTGGCATTTTAGCACGTAGAACGTACAAAATGCCCAATCGCGGCTCCATAGGTTAGACGATACCCGCAAAAAGTGCAATATACTGCGCCCAAAGTTAAGCCCCTGACCTGCGATTCCACACAAAGGATGGGAAAGTTTACGCAGGCACAGGGGCTATTTTGTGCTAATGAGACCCAAAAGTGGTGACTTAGGGGAATCTTTTAGGCGACGTTTTCGACCAGCTCGGCGACGATGGCGTCAAAGGCGGCAACCGGATCGTCGGCGCCGGTGATGGGACGGCCCACCACAATGTGGCTCGCACCGCGCTCGATAGCCTGGGAAGGCGTCGCCACGCGGGACTGGTCACCAAGGGCGGCACCCACCGGACGCACACCCGGAGTCACGATCAGGGCATCAGGGCCCAGCAGCTCACGCATGTCGTGAGCTTCCATCGGCGAGCACACAATGCCATCGATGCCGTTGGCCTGAGCGAGCTTTGCCAGGCGGGCGGCCTCCTCGGCCACGGGCGACTCGACGCCGATCTCGCTCAAGGCATCCTGATTCATGCTCGTGAGCACGGTGATGGCGACGAGCTTGGCGCGGTCCTCGCGCGCCTCCTCGGCACCCTCGCGGCAGGCAGCGAGCATGGCGCCCGAACCCAAGCCGTGAACCGAGAGCAGGTCGGCACCGGCAAGCGAGGCCGAACGGGCGGCACCGCGAACCTGATGCGGAATATCATGGAACTTAAGGTCAAGGAAGACCTTAAAGCCCAGGTCCTTAAAGGTCTTGACGATCTCGGGGCCCTCAGCGTAATAGAGCGTCATACCAACCTTAAGCCAGGCGGCATGGCCCGAAAGCTCGTGGGCGAGCTCGAGCGCACGCTCACGATCGCAGTCGAGGGCGACGATTACGCGGTCGCGGGCATCGGTCTCTAGCATTCGAAAGCACCTACCAGCTCGTTGATGTCCTTTACGCCCTGGGACTCGGCCCAGGCCTCGAGCTCATGCGCGATCTTAAGCGAAGCACACGGATCGACGAAGTTGGCCATGCCGACCGACACGCAGGTGGCGCCGGCCAGGATAAACTCAGCCGCATCCTCGCCAGTCATGACACCGCCGACACCGTTGATGGGGATATCGACGGCCTGGGCGACCTCCCAGACCATGCGCACGGCGATGTGGTGGCACAGCGGGCCCGAAAGGCCGCCCTTGGGCTTTGCCACGCGGGACTTGCGGGTATGGACGTCGATGGCCATGCCCTGGATGGAGTTAATGACCGAAAGGCCGTCGGCGCCGGCGGCTTCGAGGGCCTTGGCGATCTCGGCGACGTTGACCGGCGCCATCTTCACGAACAGCGGCTTATCGGTCACCTTGCGGCAGGCAGCCATAACGGAAGAGGCGCCCTCGGGCGTAGAGCCCATGGCGGCACCGCCGGCGGCGATGTTGGGGCAGCTCACGTTGATCTCGTAGCCGGCAGCCCAGGGGCATAGCTCGACATACATCTCGAGCGCGCGCACAAACTCGTCAACGGAGTGGCCGGCAACCTGACAGATGACCTGGCAACCGTCCTTGGACAGTTGCTCGAGCCACGGGCCGGACTCGCGGGCAAAGGCGGCCACGCCGGGGTTCTGAAGGCCCACGGAGTTGATCATACCGCCGGGGATCTCGGCCATGCGGGGCGCGGGATTGCCGGGCCAGGGCTCGGCTGCGCAACCCTTGGTGGTGATGGCGCCCAGCTGGGAAACATCAAAGAAGTTCTGGAACTGCCAACCGTAGCCAAAGGTACCGGCTGCGGTGTTGATGGGGTTCTGCATCTTGACGCCGCCGAAATCGACGGCCATGTTCACGGTACCCACTAGAAGACCACCACCTTGGAAGCATCGAACACGGGGCCGCACATGCAGGCGCCCTTCATACCGTCAACCGTCTCGACATTGCAGGTGTTGCAGGCGCCAAAGCCACAGCTCATCATGCGCTCGAGCGACACCTCACAGTACACACTGGCCTCAGCGGCAGCGGCGGCGACTTTCTTCATCATGACGGCGGGACCGCAGCTGGCTACGTAGTCGTAGCCGCCCTCGCCGAGCAGCTCGGCTGCCGGGTCGGTGCAAAAACCGTGCGTGCCGAGCGAGCCGTCGTCGGTGCAAACGTTGACCGTGGCGCCCAGCGCGCGGAACTCATCGACACCCACGGCCTTGGACGCGGTGCCAAAGCCCAGGCACACGTCGACGGCCACACCCTGCTCGGCAAGCTTGTCGGCAAGGCACAGCACGGGCGGAACACCGATGCCACCGGCGACGAGCAGGGCCTTCCTGGTGCCCTCGGGTACCATCCAGCCACGGCCACCGGGGCCCAGCAGGTTAGAGGTGGAGCCAGGGCCCATCTGGGACAAACGACGGGTATCGTCGCCCACGACGGCGTACCACAGCTCGACGGTGCCGGCCTCGGCGTCGGCGCGGTAGTAGCTCAGGGGCACGCGAAGCAGCGAGGACGCATCGCCGGGTACGGCGATGTTCACAAACTGACCGGGCTTGAGCGCACTTGCAAGCTTGGGGGCCGAGATGACGAGCGAGAAGATGCCATCGGCGATCTCCTGGTTCGAGACGACCTCGAAGTCGTGCATGCGTGCAGTGGAAGGTGTGGGCATAGACGCTCCAATCCCCCATGCGGTTGCATGGTCAAAACGAACAGAAAGCGCGGCACCGCAAGGGCACCGCGCACAAAAGCGATAAGGCTATGCTAGCAGATGCAGCCGTCGGCGAGCGTCTGCTTACCGCCGACAAACACATCGGTGGCACGACCGGTAAGCGTTCGGCCGGCGAAACCGGAGTTCTCGGCGCGCGACTCGTAACCGTCCTCGCCAACCGTCCAGGTGGCGGACGCGTCGAACACGGTCAGGTCGGCAACGGAGCCCGCCTTGACCTGAACCTGGTCGAGGCCCAGGATCTCACGCGGCTTGATGGCCATGAGCTCGACCATACGGCCCATGCTCATCTTGCCCGTGTTGACCAGCTCGGTGAGTACGAGCGACAGCGAGGTCTCGAGGCCGATCATGCCAAAGGGCGCAAGCTCGAACTCGCGGGCCTTCTCCCACGGGGTGTGGGGAGCGTGATCGGTGACGATAACGTCGACGGTGCCGTCGATGACGCCCTGACGGATGGCCTCGGCATCCTCCTCGGTACGCAGCGGCGGGTTGACCTTGAGCGAAGTGTTGTAGGTCTCGTCCAGGTCGTTCTCGGTCAGGAACATGTGGTGCGGGGTGGCCTCGCAGGTAACCTGAACGCCAGCGGCCTTACCGGCACGCACGATCTCCAGGCCATGGGCGGTGGAGATGTGCTGGATGTGCAGCTTGGCACCGGTCAGCTTGGCGATCTCGATGTCGCGAGCGATCTGGAGCTCCTCGCCGGCAGCCGGCCAGCCCTCGAGAGCCAGACGGGTCGAGACCTTGCCCTCGTTGATCTGGCCATGGCCGACCAGGTCCTCGTCCTGGCAGTGGCTCATAAAGACCTTGCCGAACATCTTGCCGTAGTCCATGCAACGACGGAGCATACCCGCGCCCTGCACGCCGCGACCGTCGTCGGTGAAGGCGACGGCGCCGTGGGCGACCATATCGCCCATCTCGGACATGGCCTCGCCCTTAAGACCGCGGGTCATAGCGCCCGACGGATAGACGCGGCAGTGACCGACCTCGGCAGCACGGGACTTAACGAACTCCACGACGGTACCGTTATCGGTAACGGGATCGGTGTTGGGCATGGAGCACACGCCAGTAAAGCCGCCCTTTGCAGCTGCGCGGGTGCCGCTCTCGATGTCCTCTTTGACCTCGTAGCCGGGCTCGCGAAGGTGAACGTGCATATCCACCAGGCCGGGGACGAGGTACTTGCCGGAAAGGTCGCGAACCTCGGCTCCCTCGACGGCGAGATTCTCGCCGACCTCGGCGATCTTGTCGCCGTCAATCAGGACGTCAACGACACCGTCAAGCTCGACGGACGGGTCGACGACGTGGGCATTCTTAAGAAGCAAGGCCATTATCGGCACCTCCAAGCAGCAGATACAGGATAGCCATACGCACGCAGATACCGGCGTAGACCTGCTCCAGGATGACGGAGCGTTGCGGGTGGTCGGCCATATAGGAGTCGAACTCGACGCCGCGGTTGATGGGGCCCGGGTGGCAGATAATCGCATCGGGCTTCATGAGCTTCTCGCGGTCCTTGGTCAGACCGAAGAGCTTGTGGTACTCACGAATGGTCGGGAACGGGGCACCCTCGAGGCGCTCCTGCTGCACGCGCAGCATGTAGACGACGTCCAGCTCGGGCAGGACGGAATCGAGGTCGCTCGTCACGTGGTCGCAGCCCAGAACCTCGGGCGCCGGCGGCAGCAGCGTGCCGGGGGCGACGGCGTAGGTCTCGCAGCCCATGATCTTAAGGGCGGGGATCAGCGAGCCGCAGACGCGGGAGTGCGCGATATCGCCGACGACAGCGACCTTCAGACCGTGGAAGTCACCCTTGTGCTCCCAGATGGTGTACAGGTCGAGCAGGGCCTGCGTGGGATGGTTGTGCTTGCCGTCACCGGCGCAGATGACGCTCGCGGGCGAGTTCTGCGTGACGATGTAGGGAGCGCCGGCGTGCTTATCACGCACGACGATACAGTCGATCTTATAGGCGTTGAGGGTCTCGACGGTGTCGACAAGGCTCTCGCCCTTGACCGTGGAGGTCGAGGAGCCGCCAAAGTTAAGGCTGTCGGCCGAAAGACGCTTCTCGGCGAGCTCGAAGGAGCTGCGGGTGCGCGTCGAGGGCTCGTTGAACATGTTGACGATGGTCTTGCCCTTGAGCGTGGGGACCTTCTTGATAGCACGCTCGTTGACCTCGGAGAACGCCTTGGCGGTCTCGAGGATGAGCTTGATGTCCTCTTCGGAGTACTCGGTAATGTCGATCAGGTGCTTATGGTTGAACGCCACGGTACTACTCACCTCCCAGCGGCGCGGAGCCCACGTGGGAACCCGGCGCGACGTCGTTAATCTCGACGGCGGTGTGGCCGTCAACTTCCTTCATATATAGGTGTACGTTCTCCTCATGCGACGAGGGAACGTTCTTGCCGACAAAGTCCGGCGAGATGGGGAGCTCACGGTGGCCGCGGTCAACGAGGACAGCCAGCTCAATGCGGCTCGGACGGCCCAAGTCCATGACGGCGTCGAGAGCGGCGCGGATGGTACGGCCCGTATACAGGATGTCGTCCACCAGCACGACGCGCTTGCCGTCGACGCTGAAGGGAATGTTGGTAGCGTGGATCGCGGGAGCGAAATTGGTCGCATAGTCATCGCGGTAGAAGCTGATATCGAGGCTGCCGAGCGGAACGTCGACGCCCTCGATCTCCTTGATCTCCTCGGCGAGCTTCTTTGCCAGAAGGTCGCCGCGCGTGACGATGCCGACCAGAGCGAGATCTTCACAGCCCTCGTTGCGCTCGAGAATCTCGTGCGCGATGCGGGTCATCGCTCGATTGACGGCGGTCTCGTCCATGATGACCGCCTTGGGGGAAGTCGTGCCCATCGATCTCCTTCCTCACATGTCTTGACTGCTGACACAGTCAAAAAAATAGATGCCCGACCGCTCAAAGCGGACCAGACACCCACAGGAAGGGCTGCTCTTTGGCAGCAATGTAATTCCATGTGGGTATCTCGTACCCCTTTAATGGTCACTGGCTAGTGTAGCCAACCTCGAGCTTAATTGCGAGCATAAATACAGAGCAATCCGTAAACGGAGCCCAACACTCCATAAACCTATATATATTTGTGGGACGAGCTTGAAAACCTTGGTTCGAGCTGGCATAATCCCCCCTGCTGCACGTAAATCGGATCTACGTCCAGGGCCGTAGCGTGGGCACTATCGCCAAAAGAGGAATATCTCTGTGTAGATTGCGCACAGGGAGCGACTTCTGTGCTATAGTTCAGGCTTGTTTGTTAACGCGACATGTTCGTTTGTCGCCCAAGGAGGGTCAGTTATGTCCAAAGTTTGCGAAGTTTGCGGTAAGCACCCCGTTGCCGGTCGCTCCATCAGCCACTCTCACCGCGTCACCAACCGTAAGTTCCGCCCCAACATCCAGCGCGTCTACGTCGTCGTCGATGGTCACCGTCGCAAGATGAACGTTTGCTCCACCTGCCTCAAGTCCGGCAAGGTTGCGCGCTCCTAAATAAGGTCTTACCAACAAGTACCTCGGACTCTCCGGGTCAAAGACCTCGCGTTCATATAGAACTTACCAAAGGCGTCCTCCCCTACGGAGGGCGCCTTTTTGCACTCATTGGGGACAGACTTATATGAGGGTTTGCAGATGTCAAAGGGATCATAGCGCAGCTGGTATGCCTTGTAACTAACGGTACGCCTCGAGCGAGTCGGACGCACCTTACACGGGATTGAAATGGATGTAATCGAGTAGCTGCACCGCCTGTGTGTCCGACTCAACCGCGACCCGCGAATAGCGATTATCAAACAGATGTCCCGTTTTCCCATTGAAATACTCATGAGAGTCTGTCCCCAATGAGCGGGGCGATGCATTGGGCATAGTTTTAGTTGAAACGGTTCATTTGATTGAAGCGTTTTAGTTTGTCTTTTACGGGAATCTGACCGTTCGCCGAATAATTTCTTGCTATCATGCAAGGCGTAGGGTAAATCTCCGATCGCAAGGAGACACAAATGGTGAAAAAGTCACCGGAAAACACTACTCCCGCCATCGTGGACAACGTGGAGGCGCTTGAGGCCAAACTCAAATCTATGCGTGAGGCCCAGGCTAAATTCGCTGAGTACACTCAGGAGCAGGTAGACAAGATCTTCTACGAGGCTGCTATGGCCGCCAACAAGGCTCGTATTCCTTTGGCCAAGCTCGCCATCGAGGAGACCGGCCGCGGCGTTCTTGAGGACAAGGTCATCAAGAACCACTACGCCGCTGAGTACATCTACAACGCTTACAAGAACACCAAGACCTGCGGTGTCATCGAGCGCGACGACGCTTACGGCATCACCAAGGTCGCCGAGCCGATCGGTATCGTTGGCGCTGTCATCCCGACCACCAACCCGACCTCCACGGCCATCTTCAAGACGCTCATCTGCCTGAAGACCCGTAACGCCATCATCATCTCCCCGCACCCGGCAGCCGCCAAGTGCACCATCGCCGCCGCCAAGCTCGTTCTCGACGCAGCTGTCAAGGCCGGTGCTCCTGAGGGCATCATCGGCTGGGTCGATGTCCCCTCCATCGAGCTGACCAACATGGTCATGCGCGACGTCGACATCATTCTCGCAACCGGTGGCCCGGGCATGGTCAAGGCTGCTTACTCCTCCGGTAAGCCCGCACTCGGCGTCGGCGCCGGCAACACCCCGGTCATCATCGACGATACCGCGGACATCAAGCTCGCCGTCAACTCCATCATCCACTCCAAGACGTTCGACAACGGCATGATCTGCGCTTCCGAGCAGTCCGTGACCGTCATCGACACCATCTATGACCAGGTTAAGGCCGAGTTCCAGAAGCGCGGCTGCTACTTCGTCAAGCAGGGTGCCGAGATGGAGGCCCTGCGTGCCGCCATGTTCAAGAACGGCGCTCTCGATCACCGCATCCCCGGCATGGCTGCCGCCAAGATCGCCGAGCTCGCCGGCATCGAGGTTCCCGCCAAGACCAAGATCCTGATCGCCGAGGTCACCTCCACCGATCCCGAGAAGGAAGAGTTCTCCCACGAGAAGCTCTCCCCGGTCCTGGCCATGTACCACGCCAAGGACTTCCAGGAGGCCGTTGACAAGGCAGAGCACCTCGTCCTCGCAGGTGGCCCGGGCCACACCGCCTCTCTCTACGTGCACCCGGCACAGAGCGAGAAGATCGCTAAGTTCCAGCACGTCATGAAGGCCTGCCGCATCGTCATCAACACCCCGTCCTCGCACGGCGGCATCGGTGACCTCTACAACTTCGGCATGAAGCCGTCTCTAACCCTGGGCTGCGGCTCCTGGGGTGGCAACTCCGTCTCCGAGAACGTTGGGGTGAAGCACTTGATCAACGTCAAGAC
>CAUHIY010000057.1:0-11650 GCA_959606405.1 uncultured Collinsella sp.
CGAGCAGTATGCCACGACCATCTACTCCTTTACCAAGCAGAAGGAGTACCCGGTCATCGTTGGCAAGCGCTTCCTGTCCGAGGGCGACAAGGTCCTGATTATCGACGACTTCTTGGCCAACGGCTGCGCGCTCGAGGGTCTTATCAAGATCTGCGAGGCTGCGGGTGCTGAGGTATCCGGCATTGGCATTGCGGTGGAGAAGGGCTTCCAGGGCGGTGGCGATAAGCTCCGCGAGCGCGGCTTCCGCGTTGAGAGCCTGGCCCGTATCGCCGATATGGACTGCGAGACCGGCGAGATCACCTTCGCCTAAGCGCGCAACACAAGCGATTGGTATGCGATGTGACAAAGGGACTGTCCCTTTGTCACATTTTTTGTATGAGGGGAGGTGTTGATATGGATGAGAACAAGATGGGATGGCGCGAGTATGCGCGCTATGCCGAGATGTCGGCCGAGGAGCTGGCGCGCGATTGCGAGGTACAGGTGTTTCGCGCGACGGGTCCGGGTGGGCAGGGCGTGAACACGACGGACTCTGCGGTGCGCATGAAACATGGGCCCACGGGGATTGTCGTGACGGCGCGCGAGAGCCGTAGTCAGTTTCGGAATCGTGTGAGCTGTTTGCGTAAGCTGAGGGCAGAGCTTGAGCGTCGTGGCCGTCCTCCTCGCCGTCGCGTCAAGACCAAAGTGCCACAGCGATCGCGCCAGCGCAGGCTCAACGACAAACACTTCAACGCCATTAAAAAGGCCAACCGTCGCAAGCCGGGCGGGGAGGAATGATCTTCTCAATAAGTTACGGTGAAATAGGGACTGTTTGCGGCTTTAGCTGCATAAACAATCCCTATTTCACCGCAACTTAGGTTGGGTTAGCGGGTTGGGTGCCAGACCTCGAGGGCGCCGGCGAGGATGTCGACCTCGATGCGCGAGGCGACAACGGGCTCGCCGTCGGCCTGGATGGGGTAGTCGGGCTCCTCAAAGGTAAGCTCGGCATGGCGGCAGCGGCGCATACGAACCGGCGGCAACTTGGTATGGTGGCCGTCCTTGGCCGAAAGGAACATGGGAAGCGCGACCGCGCGCGGAACGGGGCCGCAGGCGTAGCAGACGTCGAGTATGCCGTCACAGGGGTCGGCTTCGGGACAGATACGATAGCCCGAGCCATAGGTAGGACCCAGCTGAATCGCCATGACGATCGCCCTTACGCGCTCGGCGGGCGCGCCGTCAAAGCTGACTGTCATGGGGTAGTTGCGATAGCGTAGGCCAAACTGCTCAAGTCCCGAGAGGGTGTAGAGCGGCGCGCCCGTCAAGCCGGTCTTTTTGCGCAGCTCGGTGGTGCCAAGGCCGATGGCGGCATCGATGCCGACCGAAAGCGTCTGGTCGTAGTACTCGACGATCGCCTCGCCTCTGCCGCTTGCGGGGTTCCATGAGCGAATGCGCCCGATGTCCTGACGCTGCAGCTCGCAGGTGAGCAGCGCGCCAAAATCTTTGCCGGAGAAATCGTCGATGCCGAGCGTTTGGGCAAAATCGTTGCCGGAGCCCACAGGTAGGATGGCAAGAGCGGGGCGGACCGCCTCATCCTGCGTCATAAGCCCGTTGACGACCTCGTGGATCACGCCGTCGCCGCCGAGTGCGATAACGGTGCGATAGCCCGTTGCCTGGGCGGCCAGCTCCTTGGCGTGTCCCATGCGCTCGGTCAGCACCAGGTCAAACTGGGATGCGCGTGCAGTCATGTCCAAAAAGCGTTGCAGGCGCTCGGCAACTTCGCGCGCCGCGCCCGACTGGGCGGCTGGGTTGGCGATGATGAGCGTGCGACCAAAATCAGTTGCGTGCATGGGGCGACTCCCGGCGTGTGACATGACAGTGCGGTCGCGCTCAGGTCGAATTGCCCCCGATTGTGGCTGCACGGCGATTATTACATCTACTCTATCAGGTCGTTGTGGCGCTCGATAGCATCCGCTACCGTACCGCCCTCATCCACAATAAGCGAACGGCGCTTGGGTGAGATGATGCGCTGGGCGGGGTACACGCCGCGGTGTCCGCCGGTTAGATAGCTGATAAAGGCCACGATGACAAAGAACCCGGCGGCCGTGCCATGGAACAGGTCGATGGCCATCATGCAGGTGGTGATGGGCACGTTGAGGCCGGCGCAGAACACGCCGAGCATGCCGAGAGCCGCCAGAAAACTGGGGTCAAGTCCGGTAAGGCAACCGATCCAGCCACCGAGTGCCGCGCCGATGCCGAACAGGGGCGTGACCTCGCCGCCTTGGAAGCCCGCGCCCAGGGTAAGCGCTGTGACGACTAACTTGATGGCTGCGTCCGCCAGGGTGGTGTTGCCGGCAAATCCGGCGCCTGAAAGCCACGTGGAAAGGCCGGCGTAGTTCCAGGCGTCGAGGAGGGCATAGGCGGACAAAACCACGAGTGCGCCTATGAGTGCGCGAACGAGGTAATTGGTGATAAAGCGACCGTACAGGCTCTTGACGGTTCGAACCGACCAGGCAAAGAGACGTGCCGTCAGACCGAAGATGATGGCGCTGATAACAACGATGACAACCGTCCGTGGTGTCATGGTGGGAACGCTGGCGATGACATTCGCTTCGTACTCGGTACCCAGGGCGAGTGATGTAAAGTAGCCGGTAAACGAGGCGACCAGACAGTAGATGCCCGCGGTGTAGTCGATCTTGCCGATAAAGCACATTTCCATGCCAAAGAACGCGCCGGCAAGGGGCGAACCGAATACGGCGCCAAAAGCGGATGAGATGCCGGCGAGCATGAGGTCGTGGTGGTCATGCTTTTTGAGGTGGGCGAGGCTCGAGATGTTGCTGGCGATGGTGCCGCCAATCTGCACCGCGGCTCCCTCGCGACCGGCCGACCCGCCCGTTAGGTGCGTGAGCGTGGAGCAGACGAAGGTGAGAACGGCCATGCGCATATGGATAAGGCGTGTGCCCAGGGCGGAGTCGATGACCAGGTTGTTACCTCGTTTGGCGGCAAGGCCGTGGTTTTTGTACACCCATGCGGTGGCAACGCCCACAACGGGAAGCAACGCGTAAATCCACACGTGGTGCTCGCGATAATCGGTCGCGATATTCAGCGAGGCCAAAAATGCCCAAGCGGCAACACCCATGGCGAGCGAGACGATGACGACGAGCGCGAGCAGTTTGGCGCTTGCAAACAGGTTGCGGGCGTTGCGGCGTGTGTCGGCGGCCAAGAGCTGCTCGGAGCGGGTGAGTTGACGCCTGCCGGCCATGATGACGTCGCTAAGGGAGAAAAAGCCGCCATCGTCGAGCGGCTGGGAATGATCCTGCGCTTCGTTTGCGCTTTCGGGTTTGTTGTTATGAGCCATATATTCCTCTTTTAGGTTGCAACGCAAGCATTATAAAACGCGGCAAGCGCGACGAGCCGGTGGGTTGGTTTCCATTCTGTTTCGCGGCTTGCGGCCGACAGGTGTATTTGCGGGTACAGGCCAAATCGCGGTCGCGCGTCGGGGATTATACTGAGACAAGCATAAAGAATCGGCGCTCCTGTTGTGCGCCGTGGCATTAAGAGGTGCATATGGCAGAGAAACTCATTCCGCTGGAGGACGCGCAGTCGATTGTTCTGTCGCACGTTGCTCCGACCAATCTCGTAGAGATTCCCGTGTGGCAGGCGGCTGGTTTTCCCTTGGCCGAGGATGCTGTGGCCGATATCGACATTTCGCCGTTTGCCAACAGCGCTATGGACGGATATGCCGTGCGCTCGGCGGACTTGGCGCAGGCCTCTGGTGAGACGCCTGTGACGCTCGACGTTATCGGACACGAGGCTGCGGGCCATGTGTTTGAGGGTGCTCTTGGCCCGGGCGAGACGGTCCGCATTATGACAGGCGCGCCGGTGCCCGAGGGTGCCGACGCCGTAGTGAAATACGAGATCGTCGAGGTGCTTGACGGCGATGGCAACGAGGGCTCGCACGTCCGCTTCTCGGCGCCGGCCAAGGTGGGGGAGAACGTTCGCTCTGCCGCCGAGGAGGCCCATGCCGGCGATGTTGTGATACACGCCGGCGAGGTCGTGGCTCCGGCGGGCGCGGGCCTGCTGGCAAGCGCCGGTTACGCGAGCGTGAAGGTGCACGCTGCCCCACGTGTGGGCATCATCTCGCTGGGCACGGAATTGGTCGCACCGAGTAAAGTACCGGCGCGCGGTCAGATTCGCGATTCCAACTCCTCGGCGTTGATGGCCGAAGCACTCGATGCAGGAGCCGAGCCCGTGTTCTACGGCATTGCGTCTGATGATGAGCAGGCGATTGCCGAGCTCGTGCATCGCGCGGTGCAAGAGTGCGATTTTGTCATTACGAGCGGAGGCGCCTCGGCGGGCGATTACGACTATGTGACGGCACTCGTCCGGCGCGAGGGCGAGGTGCTGTTCGATCGCATCTCGATGCGTCCGGGCAAGGCCATCACGTTTGGCTTGCTCGGGGGTAAGCCCTACCTGGGGCTTTCAGGCAATCCGGCTGCGGCGTATGTGGGCTTTGAGATGCTCGCCCGTCCGGCGATTCGCAAGATGCGCGGCTTTGCCGAGGGTCCGCGTCCCGTGCAGCAGGCGACGCTCACACACGGTGTGAAAAAGCGACAGCATCGCCGCTTCTTCGATCGCGCCACGGTTTTGCGCGACCCCGAGACCGGTGAGCTGATGGTGACCGAGGCCAAGACGCAGAATTCGGCGCTGCTCGGCACGATGCAGCGGGCCAACTGCCTGCTGCGTATTGACGAAGGACCGTGCGAGCTCAAGGCGGGAGATGTCGTGGACGTTGTTCGCGTCGACCTGCCCGAGGGCACCGCGTTGTAGGAGGAATGCTATGGAGCTGAAGATATCGATCGTGACGTGCTCGGATACGCGCGATCTTGCCCAGGACGAGGCCGGAGCCGCACTCGAGGAACTTATCGAGGCGCAGGGCTGGACGGTCGCCTCACATGTGGTCGTGCGCGACGACGTTAGCGAAATCGGTGATGCCATTGTGGAAGCCGCCGATGAGTGTCACGCCAATGTCGTGCTCACCTGCGGCGGCACGGGGCTTTCGATGCGCGATGTGACGCCCGAGGCGACGCGTGCCGTCTGCGACCGCGATGTGCCGGGTATTGCAGAGGCAATCCGTGCGTACTCCATGACCAAGACGCGACGCGCCATGCTTTCGCGCGCTATTTGCATGCAACGAGGTCATACACTTGTCGTAAACTTTCCCGGTTCTACGAAGGCCGCTCGCGAAAGCTGGGAGGCCATAGCGGACCAGCTGGAGCATGCGGCTCAGATGACAGCGGGCGGCGGACATACCAACTAAGCGATTTACCTGCGGCGGAGCGACCTGAACGGCTGCTCCGCTTTTTATTTGCGCCCAAGGGGACGGCATTCTGTAGGCATGCCTGAAACTATATTCTCAGAAGAGAATAATTTCTCATAATCATTATTCGCACAGAAGTATAATCTAATTACAGAATAAAGCTCGCGGCGGGACGCCCGGGCGTAGCCTTTGAAAGGGTTGAACATGTTCGATATGGTTTCTCGCCGCGGATTCGTCTCGCTCTCTGCTGTCGCCGCTGCCGGCCTTGGCCTTGCCGGATGCTCCGGCAATAAGGCATCTGAGCCGACTGGCTCCGATGCCGGCTCCGCTAAGGCATCTTCCAAGAAAGCTGTCGAGCTGCAGGTCTTTGCCGCCAACTCGCTCGAGAAGGCTCTGCCCGAGGTTCAGGAGCTTTACACCGAGCAGATCGGTACCACGTTTGCCGACACGCAGTTTAAGGCGTCTGGCGACCTCGTTGAGCAGATGCGCGCCGGTGCCACGGTCGACGTGCTCATCACCGCTTCCAAGGGCACCATGGATGACGCTGAGACCGCCGGGCTCGTCGACACCGACACCCGTGAGGATATGTTCGTCAACGATCTTGTGATCATTCGCGCCGAGGGCTTCGACACCAAGGTCGAGGCCATCGCCGACGTCGCGAATCTGGACGGCAAGATCGCCATTGGCGACGCCAAGACCGTTCCTGCCGGCAAGTACGCCAACCAGGCGCTGGCTTCTGTGGGCCTCTATACCGGCACCGAGGGCGACGACGGCGAGTATGCGCCCGAGATCGCCGACAAGGTCGCACTGGCAGACAAAGTTGGTACCGCCGCCGCCTATGTGTCCACAGGCGACTGCGTTGCCGGTTTTGTCTACAGCTCTGACATCTACCGCTACAACGGCATCGAGGAGGCCTTCGTGTGCCCCGAGGATTCGCACAAGCCCATCGTGTACCCGGGCGCCGTTGCCGAGAGTTCCGAGCACGCCGACGAGGCCAAGGCGTTCATCGACTTTTGCCTGTCCAACAAGAAGGCTCAGAAGATTTGGGCTAAGTACGGCTTTGAGCTTTCCGCGTAGTGCGGCTTGGCGCGATAATTCCATCGTTTTGTGTTTCACTCCGTCCTTGTATTCGCTTGGAGCTTTTCGTGCTTAATAGATTCCGCATGCTTGTCGCCTGTGCTTTGACCTTCGCGCTTTGCTGGGTGCCGGGATTTGCGTTTGCTGGGGACGCTGAGGACGGGGCCCAGGTTGCTGCGACCGCTCATGGGCTTTCCTATGGGATCGAGGGTTTTGAGCGGTTGGCCAAGGGGACCGCTCGTGCCATGGAGGGCCAGCCTGAGGGCTACCGGTTTCCCGTTGACGAGGACGTGGACCTTGTAGTGGTGCCTGCTGCCGATCGCGTTGTGGTGTGGATATCGCCCAAGGCGGTCGAGAAGTTTGGATTGGATCCGCAGGACAACGAGTGCGTATCGGGTCTCAAGGCCCTCGTCTGCGAGCTCGACAGCGCAAACTCCATGGGAGGTGCGCAGCTAGGGGACGTTGATCTTCCTTGGTATGTTACGGCGGAAACAACGTTTGATGTCGGCGGTTATGCCTATGACTTTGACGAGCGCGGTGCGGATGGGGACCGCTATGTGGTGATTGCATCGGCCTCGGGTGATGCCAAGGGCGGCGCGCGTTGGCTTGATAGCGCTCAAATGGTAGAGGCATCGTCTGTCGTGTTGCGGGATGAGCAGGGGCCCTTGACCTCTCTGGCCTCCTATTTAGGCGGCATCGACTACCGCCCGTTTTGGGTGTCTATCAAAACGAGCGGCCTTGCCCTGGTGATTGCCTTTGCACTGGGCCTGTTTGCCGCGTGGAAGACTATGGGTACCTCGAGTCGCATCAAGGGCCTGCTCGATTCGGTCCTTACGATTCCTATGGTGCTGCCGCCCACGGTCTGCGGCTTTCTGCTCCTCATGCTGTTTGGCCGCTCGACCGGGGTGGGCCAATGGCTCATTGCGCACGGCATCTCGATCGTCTTTACCTGGCCCGCGGCGGTCATTTCGGCTGTCGTTGTGTCGTTTCCGCTGGTCTACCGCACGGCGCTCGGAGCCTTCGAGAGCCTCGACACGCAGATGCTCGACGCCGCGCGAACCTTGGGGTGGTCCGAACGTCGCATCTTTGCCAAGCTCATGATGCCGCTCGGCTGGCCCTCAATCGCGGCGGGCACGGTGCTCGCCTTCGCTCGCGCGATGGGCGAGTTTGGCTGCACGCTGTTCTTTGCGGGCAACTACGCCGGCATTACGCAGACCATTCCCATTGCGATTTACTTTGAGTGGATGGGCGGCAATACGTCGGTGGCTCTCTTTTGGGTCGTGGTCGTAATAGCGTTCAGCTTCCTGGTCATCCTATTCATCAACATGTACACGGCGCATTCTCAAAAGTATCGCGAGCGCGGTCTCTCCCGTGCGGAGCGCAAGCAGGCCAAAGAGCTCGCCGGACAGGGCGATTCGCTCGATCCGGTGGGCGGTGATGCCTTGCGTATCGATCGCGAGGCGCTGGCCGAGCTTATGCGCGATGGCGCGGTCGCAAAGGGAGGTCGATAAGCCATGTCGCTCGTTCTGGATATCAAAAAGCGCTATCCGGGCTTTACCCTCGACATTCAGCTCGATGCCGGCGAGGAGCGTGTGGCGCTGCTGGGCGCCTCGGGTTGCGGCAAGAGCTGCACGTTGCGCTGCGTTGCCGGCGTGGAGACACCCGACGAGGGCAAGATCGTCGTCAACGGCGTGACCTTTTTTGACTCGGCGGCGGGTATCAACCTGTCGCCCCAGGAGCGAAAATGCGCCCTGCTGTTCCAAAACTATCAGCTGTTTCCCAACATGACGGTGGCCGATAACGTATGCGCCGGTGTTAAGGATGCGGGTGACGCCGCCGCGCGCAAAAAGCTCGCCGAGCGTTATCTGGGCATTTTCGGTCTGGCCGATTTTGTCGACCGCTACCCCGTGCGCCTCTCGGGCGGTCAGCAGCAACGCGTGGCGCTTGCGCGCATGGTGGCGGCGCATCCGGGCATCTTTATGTTCGATGAGCCCATGAGCGCGCTCGATTCCTATCTTAAGAGCGCCCTCGAACAGAACATGCTCGACCTGTTCGATGTATGCAACCGCACCGTGCTCTACGTGAGCCACGACATCGACGAAGCGTGCCGTCTGTGCGAGCGCATTTGTGTGATGCACGACGGGCATATGGAGGAGATCGGCTCCGTCGAGGACGTGGTCCGCCGGCCGCAAACCTTGGCTGCGCTGCGCCTGACGGGCTGCAAGAATACGAGCCGCGCGCGCAAGATCGGCGACGAAGAAGTTGAGGCCCTCGACTGGGGCATGACCTTCAACGTGGGCCGTGAGGTTCCCGATAACGTGGCGTACCTTGGTATTCGTGCGAGCTACTTCCATGTGGACAACCGTGCTGAGCGGGGTCGCAACAGCTACGACCTGCATGTGGCCCGCGTGAGCGATTCACGTTTTGAGCGCCTGGTGCTGCTGGACGTGCCGCGCGCCGACGCGCCGACGCGCCTGCAGTGGAAGGTCAACAAAGTGCGCATGCCTGTCGACGAGCTGCCGCAAGCAGGCGAGACGCTGCGCATGCATTTTGATGCCAGCAGGATCCATTTGGTTTGTCGATAGCGCCGGGTAATGCCGTCGGGGAATATAAGCCTCGGCGGCTTTGTTTTTGCCGTTCGCCGAATGAGGAATGACAAACTCTTATCAATCAAGATAATTATTTATTAAACGACGGCACACGACGCTGTCGTACGAATGTCAACGGTGTTCGTATGGTCGATGACCGTTGGTATAGTTGACCTCAACTTGTAAAGGAGGGTGCGCACATGCCGCAGACGACATACATTCGCCGCGTTGCCGCGCGTGCCCTATATATGGCTCGGAGCCGCATATGAGCAGGTATGTTCACGGCTCCGGGAGAGACGACGCACAACTAAATAATCGACCGCAAAGCAGGTTCCCTAAAATTCCGGGTTTGAGCACGGTCGGGCAATCGCCGTCCGTCGTGCATCGATACCGCTGTTATCCGTTTTTGGTTCGAGAGGGGAGCCGTTATGGCTGAAGAATTTGATTTCCATCCGATGTGGGAGAGCCTCGGCATGAATCTTGCCGACCACGACATGCTGCTGGGCGCCGTGGGCCAGATGTACGGGGACATGTTCCTGTCGCAGAACAACCGCCCCAAGTCCACGTCCTACTTGGACTTTGTGGCCACCAACATCCATAGCGGCCGCATTAAGGAGAGGCTCGACAAGAAGGAGGCCGGCGAGGCCACCAAGATCGTGGGCAGCTTCTGCGTCTACGTGCCCGAGGAGATCGTGCTCGCCTGCGACGGTATCCCCGTGGGTCTGTGCTCGGGTGCCGATTGGGCGACCGACAAGGTCGAGGAGCACTTGCCACGCAACACTTGTCCGCTCATCAAGAGCTTTGCCGGCTTTAAGCTGGGCGAGGTCTGCCCCTACATTGAGTCGAGTGACTTGGTGGTAGGCGAGAACACCTGCGACGGCAAGAAGAAAGCCTACGAGTTCTTTGCCACGCAAAAGAACATGTACGTCATGGATATTCCCAACGTACACGACGAGTCGACGCTTGTGACCTGGAAGGCCGAGGTCAAGAAGCTCGCCGCCAAGATCGAGGAAGAGTGCGGCGTCACGATTACGCCTGAGCGTCTGAAAGCCGCCATCCACGCCGTCAATGAGAAGCGCCGTGCCCTGCAGCGCCTCGCTGCCACTCGCGCTGCCGACCCAGCGCCCATCAGCGGTCTCGACAGCCTGCTGACCGTTCAGGCCGCCTTTATGGACGACACGCCGCGTCTTACCGGGGCCATCAACGATATGGCGGCTGAGTGCGAGCAGCGTGTCGAGGCCGGCGAGGGCGTGGCGCCCAAGGGGACCAAGCGCATCCTGTACACCGGCACGCCCATGGCCGTGCCCAACTGGAAGCTGTTCAACCTCATCGAGAAGGCCGGCGGCGTTGTGGTGGGCGAGGAGTCCTGCACGGGTTCGCGCTATTACAAGGACTTGGTCGATGAGTCCGGTGAGACAGTTGACGAGATGCTCGATGCTATCGCCGAGCGCTACTTTAAGATCAACTGTGCCGTCTTTACGCCCAACGACCAGCGTATGAAGGACATTGTCCAGATGGCCAAGGACCTGCATGCCGATGGCATTGTCGACGTGGCCCTGCAGTTCTGCACGCTCTACGAGATGGAGTCGTTTGCCGTGGAGAAGGCTGCCGAGGAGGCCGGCATTCCTCTTATGCACATCACGACCGACTACGCCGGCGAGGACGCAGGCCAACTGCAAACCAGGATGGAGGCTTTCTTGGAAACCATTTAGGGCTATCCGTCCCGGCGGCTTTCCCAGGCACCCGATCTTGCCGTTCAAACCGTCGCCTGCGAATCAAAGTACGCGACGCTCCTCTTTCACGGCAACCTCGGGCACCTGGGAAAGCCGTTTCCTTGGTTGGTTAAAAGGTTTGTTAAGGAGTTATATGTCGGAAAATATTGAGCAGCCGTTGCCGCGCACGTTTGAGGAGTTCAACGAGCAACGCAAAGCGGCGTTTATTCGCGTCAAGGATTATAAGCAGGCGGGTAATCGCCTGGTCGGCTTTTTGTGCAGCTATACGCCGCTCGAGATTATCGATGCCGCGGGGGCTGCGAGCGTGGCTCTGTGCGGTACGTCCGATGAGGTGATTCCCGAGGCCGAGAAGGTGCTGCCGGCAAACCTGTGCCCGCTCATCAAGTCGACCTACGGTTTTGCCTATTCGCAAAAGTGTCCGTTTACGTACTTTAGCGACATGATCATCGGTGAGACCACCTGCGACGGCAAGAAGAAGATGTACGAGCTACTCAACGAGCTCAAGCGCACGCACATTCTGCATCTTCCGCAGGGTCGCGATCGCGCCTACGAGCGTGAAGGCTGGTACGAGGAGTGCCGCCTGCTCAAGGAGGAACTCGAGGGCTTCTACGGTATCACGATTGCCGACGATGACCTGCGCGCTGCCGTCCGTCGTCGCAACCGCTTGCGTGCGACCCAGCTCGAGATGTTTGCGCTGCAGGCCAACCAGCCGGCGGCCATGAGCGGCGTCGACCTGATGAGCACCATGTTTGCCGGTACGTTTAGCTTTGATATCGAGGCCTATACGCAGCAGCTGGAGCAAAAGGTTGCCAAGCTGCGCGAGGCCTACGACGCGGGCGAGCGCCCGGTCGCGGCGGATGCCAAGCGCATTCTGATCACCGGCTGCCCGGTGGGCGGCGTGATCAACAAGATCGGTCGTACCATCGAGTCCAATGGCGGCGTGGTCGTGTGCATGGACG
>CAUHIY010000058.1:0-11268 GCA_959606405.1 uncultured Collinsella sp.
CTCATAATGATAAAACGATACACCCTCCCTACCAAAAAGCGACAGCTTAATTTTGGTAGGTTTTATCTGGGAAAACGAAAGTCCCTCGAAAGCAGCGAGGCTTTCGAGGGACTCATACGGAAGGGTTGCGCCAGGCCGGCAAAATGCCAATACCCTACCTGCCGTCGTCCTGCTGCAGGCTGTCCTGCTCGCTGAGGCGCGCCTGCCTGCTGGCCATGCGTGCGGGCTTGTCGGGATCGGGAACGGCCGTGGGCATGGGCTCGTCGACATGACCGCCCCACCAGCCGCCCACAAAGTTGAGCGTGTGGAACACATTGATCACGGCGCCGGGATCAATGTCGCACACCAGCTTGATAATGTCCTGGCTCTCATAGGTCGATACAACGGCGTGCAGCAGGTACATCTTCTCGCGGCTGTATCCGCCAATGACCTCGGCGCAGCTAATGCCATGCTGAAAATGGTCAACATAGGCGGTCATGACCTCGTCCGCCTTGCGCGTCGTGATCTGCAGCGTCACGCGATCGTAGCGACGATAGAAGCTGTCGATGGTCTTGGTCGAAATAAACTGGAACACGATGGAGTACGCCGCCTTGTCCCAGCCAAACATAAAACCAAAGATCGCCAGGATAAAGCAGTTGAAACCAAAGATGACGCCCCAGATGGTCTTGCCCGTGTGGTTGGAGACCCACAGCGCGATAAAGTCGGTGCCGCCGGTGGATGCGCCGGACTTGAGCGCGATGGCAGCGCCCAGACCCGAGACCACGCCGCCAAAAATGATGAGCATGATCTTGTCGCCCAAAAACGGGGCGAAGTGAAAGACGTTGAGGAACAGCGACGAGAGCACGACCTGCATCATCGAGAAGATGACGAAGCGCTTGCTAATGCCGCTCCAGCATAGGAGCGCCACGGGGATGTTGAGCGCAAGCATACCGAGCGAGATGTCGATGTGAACGCCGCCAAGCGAGGTAACGCGATCGAGCAGGACCGCGACGCCGGTGAGACCACTCGGAAGCAGGTCGGCGGGCCGAATGAACGCCTGGATCAGGAATGTCTGGAGAACGGCGGAAATGGTGACCGCCACGGCGGTGATGGCGCGGCGGACGATGGTGAGGCGGCCGAGCACGAGCGCGCGGTCCGTGAGCTGATCGATGGCGTTCGCCACGTAGGCTCCTTTCGAAGGCAGATATAGTTGTGGGGCGTGCCCGCGATTGTAGCATGGAGCGTACGGGGGCGCTTCAATTCACCCTCTCTCGACAACCATCAGAAGGACCGTGAGGCCGCTCAAAAGAAAAACGCCGTGAAGAGAGCGGTCCCTTCACGGCGAATTCGGCGTTTGCCCAGATAAAACCTGCCAAAATAAACCTGTCCCTAAATGGCAGGTAGGATGTCGGTCAGGTTGTCGATGACGACGTCGGCGGCGGACTGGTCCAGGTTGACGCCTTCGTGCGGGCGCAGCGCCAGGACGCGGGCGCCGGAGCGCTTGCCGGCCTCGATACCCAAAGGCGAGTCCTCGATAACCAGGCACTCGGTAGGCTCCACCCCCAACGCCTCCATGGCACGCAGGTAGATCTCGGGATCGGGCTTAAACGCACTGCACTCGTGACCGCTGATGGTGTAGTCTAGCACGTCGGCGATGCCGGCAATCTCCACCAGCTCGTCGATGAGCTCGCGATAGGACGAGCTCGCGATAGCGCACTTCACGCCACGCTCGTGCAGCTCGCGCATCACCGGCTCCGTCTGCTCGTTGAGCAGCTCGGCATACGGAACGGGATGGTCCGGGCTATAGACCTGCTTGTACTCCACGCGCAAACGCTCGCGCAGCTCAATATCGTCGGGCACCAGCGCCTCCCAAATGGCGGGCTCGTTAGACCCCGAAAGATCGGGAATCTCGTCAAAGTGGAACCCCTTCTCTTCCATAAACGCCACGCGGCGACGGTTGTAGAACCACTCGGTATCGACCAGCACGCCGTCCATGTCAAACAGAACTGCCTTGATCATACGCATCTCCTCCCCACCTGCCAAAAAGGGACAGGTTTATTTTGGTAGGTTTTATCTGGGGTTTTATGGAACGACGAACACGCCCTCCCCAGAGCAAAAAAGGGGACGGGGCGCAAACCCCATCCCCTCTCAATCAACCCGTAAGGTCTACTTACTTGTGATTAGTAGGAAAGCTTCCACATGTAGCGACGCATGGTCAGCGGGTGCTGACGGGCCTCGGCGATCTGGTTGCCGTACTCACGCATAACGGCGAGGTGCAGCAGCGGGTTGAAGTAGGTGATGACGCTCGCGGGCACGGCGTCAGCCAGGCCGTAGTCCTTGGAGTCGATCAGAGCGACCTTGGCGCCCATGCGCTCAAGGAAGGTGAGGGCGCGGGCGTCCATCGGACGGGTGGCGCCATCGGACATGAAGAAGACGTAGGGCTTACCCTCGGTGGAAACCTCGAACGGGCCGTGGAAGTACTCGCCGGTGTTGTAGGCGGCGGCGTCGATCCACTGCATCTCGGTGAACAGGAAGGCGGCGTGAGAATAAGCCATCTTCTCGGAGGCACCGGAAGCCATGAAGTAAATCATCTTGTCGTCCTTGAAGTCCTCGGCGAACTTCTTGGCGAGCTTCTTGCAGTGCTGAGCGGCGTTCTCGCAGAGATCGAAGATGTTGGTGAGGCCGGTGATCATGTCCTCGTAGTGGTCATAGCCCTCGGTCTGCTGAAGGATCTCGAGAGCAAGAGCGATAGCATAGCCGGGCTTCTCGCACTTGGCAGCATAGTTGGCGTGGAAGCCGTGGACGATGACGTGGTCGGCGTCGACGGTCAGAGCGGAGCCAGCCTTGTTGGTGAGGGAGACGACCGGGCAGTTGTGCTTCTTGGCGGTCTTGTTGGCCTCGACGGTCTCGGGCGTGGAGCCACCGAGGGAGCAGGTGATCACGAAGGTGTGCTCGTTGACCCAGGAGGGCGTGTCGTAGTTGAACTCGTTAGCGGTGAAGATCTGAACGTTCAGCTTGTCCGTGTTGTTGGCCAGGAAGTACTTGGCGGGGTACAGGTCGGACATGGAAGCACCGCAGCCGACGAAGGCGACGCTGTGGATCTCGTGGTTGGACAGGACGTCAGCGACGATCTGCTTAGGGAGGTTAAGGTCGATCTCGTACATCTGACACATTCCTTTCGATTTTTGCGGCGCCACATTGCCGGGCGCACGCAGGGTTACCGTGATTTGGACCGAGTCGCCGGCCCGTTGAGGATGTGACAAAGGGACTGCCCTTTGTCACGTATAGGGATGGAAGCCTGCCTGGGGTATGGGATGCCAGGCAGGCTCCCCGGGGAAAGCGGTTAGACGCTTGGTCGCGACTAGGCCAGGATGCCGGCCGCGGAGAGGGCGATGCCGCCCACGATGGCGATCACGAGAAGCCAACCGGTGTTGACGTTCTTCTTGATGAGCCAGTACATAAGGCCGGTGAGGCCGAGGGAGATCATCTGAGGCATCATGCCGTCCAGGATGTCCTGGATAACGACGGTGCCCTCAGCGAACTGCAGCGGGGTGGTGGCGCCGATCAGCGTAGCGATCATGCCGCCCACGGACATAAGACCCACGATGCCGCAGACATACATGAGCTTCTCCATGAGGTCGCCGCCCTGAAGCTTGCTCAGGTACTCGTGACCGCCCTGATAGCCCATCTTGGCTGCGAACCAAGTGATCAGCACGGAGGGCACGATGGAAATGAGCATGGCCAGGATCGGGCCCATGATGGAGCCCTGCTGAGCCAGCTGAACGCCCAGGCCAAAGGCGATAACGCGGATGGTGCCCTGGAAGAAGGAGTCACCGATGCCGGAAAGCGGACCCATAAGGGAGGTCTTGACCGCGTTGATCGAATCGGGATCGAAGTTCTCGGGATCCTTGGCGTACTCCTCCTCCATGGAGGCGGCGAGGCCCAGGATGAAAGCGCTCGTCTGCGGGGTGCAGTTGTAGAACGCCATGTGACGGTGGTAAGCCTCTTTCTTAGCAGCGAGCTGCTTGGGATCGGACTCATCCGGATAGAGGCGATCGAGCGTGGGAACCATGCCGTAGAGGAAGCCCATGTTCATCTGACGCTCGTAGTTCCAAGAGGCCTGGATGGCCCAGGAGCGCCAGAAGAACTGGCTGACCTTCTTGTTCAGGGACACGTCCTTGGTTGCGGTTGCCATAGTGTGTTCCTCCTTAGTCTTCGTCGTCTTCGAGCGGATCGTAGTCGGAATCGACACCGGCGGCTGCATGGGAACCGTTGAACTTGAAGCCCATGAAGACGACAGCCAGGCACACACCGATCAGAGCGACCGCGATGACGGACAGGTTGAGGTAAGCGGCGAGCAGGAAACCGATGAACAGGAACGGAGTCATACCCTTCTTGATCATCATGGTGAGCAGCAGGGCCAAGCCGTAGGCGGTCATGATCTTGGTCGAAACGTTAAGACCAGTGGACAGCCACTCGGGAACCATGTTGACGATGGCCTGAACCAGGTCGGTGCCAACAAAGACGGCGAGGAAGATCGGCAGGAAGTACATGACGGCGTACAGACCGGAGCCGGCGCAGATGTGCATACGGTAAGCGGTCTTGAACTTTCCGTTATCGATCGCGCTATCTGCCACATGGGTGAGGGCGGCGATGATGGAACGGAACACGATGCCGAGGAGCTGACCCAGGACGGCGACCGGGATGGCGATCGTCATGGCGGTCTCGGCGGAAGCATCGGTCAGGCATGCAAAGGCAGCGGCCACGATGCCGCCCAGGACCATATCGGGCGGAACGGCGGCGCCGACCTGCACCAGACCCATGGACACGAGCTCGACGGCGGCACCGACGGCAAGGCCGGTGGGCACATCGCCCAGCAGCAGACCGACGAGCGTAGCGCCAACGAGGGGCTGCTCGAAGTTAAGACGACCGAGCAGGCGGGAGTCCCACATGCAGAACACGCCGACGAGGCCGACGAGCACCGCACTGATGAACGTATTCATACCCTTCTCCTTTCAGTCAGGCAAAAGCCTGGTTGATTACAGCTTGGCGTCGATGTCGACGCTCTGATACGTAGGGGTCTGCTGGACATAGAGCTTGATGCCCATGTCGAGCAGCTGGTTGACGTCGGCCTTCTGGGTGGCGTCGAGGAAGACGGAGCTGTCCTTGCCGCCAATCTGATCGGCACCGTCGTGGTTGGCGGTGGCGCCCAGGTTGATGGCGTCGAGCTTGTAGCCCTGGCAGAACTGCAGCATCTCGGCCGTGTTGCCAAAGACGAACATGACACGCTCACCGAGGGTGTTGAGCTTGTCCATCTTGGCGAGGGCACGCTCGACGGTGAAGACGTTCAGGCGCACGCCCTGGGGCTTGGCCAGCTTAAGAGCGCCCTTCTTGATGTCATCGTTGGCGGCAGCGTTGTCGACGACGATGATGCGCTCGGCCTGAACCTTGGTGGTCCAGGTAAAGACGACCTGGCCGTGCAGCAAACGGTAGTCAAGACGTGCGAGGACGATCTTGGCGGGACCGGAGCTGTGACGGGACGCCTTGGCCTTCTTGGCGGGAGCCGCGGCGGCCTCGACCGGTGCGTTGGGGTTGGTCAGACCGGTGCGGGCCTCATTGATGAGGGCCGCGAGCTCGGCGCCCTTGACGGGGGCGGGGCTCATAGCAAGCGTGAGCGCCAACGGGATGTTGAAACCGCTGACAACCGTGAACTTCGTGCCGTTCTTGGAAAGCTCGACCATGTTGTTGTTGACCGAGCTGCCGAGCATATCGGTCAACACATAGACGGTGTCGTCCGCGTTGAACGTGGCGATCATAGCCTCAACCTTATTGGTGATGGGCTCCTTGTCGTCACGAGCAAGCGACACGACGTGGACGTTCGACACGTCGCCGAGAACCATCTCGAGCGTGTCTTTGGCGCCTGCGGCCAGGCCGCCATGAGATGCGAGAATGATCTGATTCATCTTGCCTCCTCCTTTTCGTTATGGTCATTATAACGTCTTATACGTTGCTTATATTGCTAATTAGTATAAAGACCGTTCGCGGGTGAAAATCGACCGTTGACGGGTTTAACGTACTTGAAACGTTGGGGCTGGGTAGGCCGACGCTGGCTGGATAACCCCAGGTCGGACACCGAGCGCAACCCCCTATCGCACGAAGTACCAGGGGCTTTCCTGCACGGTGGGCTCCAGCGTGATGCCTGTGCGCTCGCGGAACAGATCCATGTCCTGCGATTTCTCCGTCCACCACGCGTTGGGCTTAAAGGTCATGCTCTCAATGACATGGCCGACAAACACACTGTTGCGCAGCTTGGAGAAGTCGGTGTTCATGATCAGGATGGACGCGAGCACCAGCACAATGCCCAGGACCTTGATTGCGCCGGCGGACTCGGCATAGATGCCAATACCGACCAGAACGGTCGCCACGGTTTCGAACGAAGCCACGACCGGCACCTTCGACGTCTCGAGGTCCATAGAGAGGCCCTGCATATAGAAGATGTACGCAAGAGCCGTCGGAATAAAGCCAAAGCCCGCGAACAGCAGAATGAGCTGCGGGGACATTGCCGCGGCTACATCGGACCACGGAGCAGAAAGCACAGCCATAAAGCATCCGCCAAAGACAAAGCCCCAAAACGTCACCGCCAGCGGATGCAGCGTCTTGGTGGCCATGCGGCTAAACACAGCCAGCAACGCACCGCAAAGTCCGGCGATCACACCCGACGCGACGCCCCAAGTCGAGAAATGGAAACCGGACAGGTCCCCGCTCGTCACCGCGAGCACGCAACCCACAATGTTAAAGATGATGGCGACGAGCTTGTTGGGGGTCACGCCCTCGCGATAAAGCACGCGGCCGAGCATGACGCCAAACACCGGCGAGGTATAGAGCAGCACCGAGGCCGTGGACATGCCCACCTCGCCCATGCACTCGTAATAGCAGGTGTTGGCGACGGCCAAACCGACGATACCGACAAGTGCGCAGGGGACGAGCTCTTTAGGACTTGCCTTGAACAGCGCCATGGGACCCGAGGCTTTTCCCTCACGAGCACCTCCCTGGCAACCCATGAATACCAAAACCGGAGCCATCAAGACGGCACCCGACAACAGGCGAAAGGCCGCCATGCTCTGAGACGAAACGCCCAGGGCGGATATTCCGTTAACAAAGATGCCGATGGTTCCCCACATGAGGGCGGCGATCAGCACCAACGCATAGCCCATATTGCTTCTCTTCAACGCAGCCTCCTTGGTTCTGTTTCCAATATGTTTCATGCTACGTTATAGTCGTTATATACATTTTTCAAGGCACAAATCGGCGAACGGGAAATCTCTTGAAACAAGGAGTGTCGCAGGTGCCGGCAGAAAGGGAACGTCCCCAAGTGCCGCTCTAGCAGTTGCGGTGAAATAGTTCTCAAACAGAGGCTTCACGCTCCCAAACAGGAACTATTCCACCGCAACTCATGAGGGGTATTGGGCTGTTAGGCCGCTCTATCCCTTAGTAATCCAGCTTCCACATGTAACGGCGCGTCATGTAATCCTTGTGGGTGACGGCGGAGAGCGCACGCATGTAGACGTTGTTGAGGATCGGGGCAAAGATCAGGTGGTTGAAGTATTCGCTCACGCTGTCCTTGATGTCGTTGAGGCCAAGCTCCTTGGCGTCGAGCTGATAGACGCGATCGCCACCGTACTGGTTGACGAAACGGATGCCGCGCTCGTCGTTGCAGCGGCTGCGGCCGACGCTGATGAGCTGGAACAGCGAGGTGCGCTTGTCCAGGATCTCGAAGGGGCCGTGGAAGAAGTCGCAGGTGTTGATGGTGCAGGAGTCGATCTGCAGCATCTCCTGCACATTGCAGATGCTAAAGACGTAGGCGGCACCAAAGAGCGGGCCCTGAGCCATGACGTTGATGCAGGGCTTGTCGGCGTTCTGCTCGGCCCACTTGGCAGCGAGCGGACGGGTGTACTCGACGGCCTTGCGATAGATGGGGTCGACCAGGTCGAAAGCGGCCATAGCGGTCTCGTACTCGGCATAGCCCTCGGTCTGCTGCGTGAGCTCCATGGCGATCATGGTCACGACGGCGGAGTTGGTACGGCCCATGCAGGACTCGTCAACGGCCAGGCTGTCATACTGGATCTTGTAGTCGCAGACCTCGGTGAGGCCGGACTCGTCAACATAGATGGCGATGGTGCTGGCGCCGTGGTCCTTGGCGACCTGGGCGGCGACGATGGTCTCCTTGGTGCCGCGCATGGACACGACGACGGCCAGGGTGTTCTCGTTGACGTAGGCCGGGGTGGCATGCACGAACTCGTTGCTGGTGTAACTGGAGCTCACGACCTGCGTGGCCTCGTGCTCCATAAAGTACTGGGCAGGATAGTTGCCGCCGTTGGATCCGCCGGCGCCAATCCACACGACGCGCTTGATGCCGCCCTTGTCTGCCTTGTCAGCCAAAACCTGGGAGACGACGTCCTTAACCTGTTCCTGAGTAGTCATCGTGCATCAGCCTTTCTTCTCGTTTGATGCTCTCGATGGCATACAAGTTACATACACGTTTTGGTTATGTCGACTAGTTGTATGCTATATTTGACTTAGAAATTCTGCTGGTAAGGTTTTCGACTTCTCGTTACCAGCAGTTTTGTTGTTGTATTGAATACATGCTTGATTAGACTCGCATACAAGTTAGATACAGGTTGATCACATGAACGCTTCGTCTAAAAAGAAACTGAGCCAATACGAGCGCTTGGCGGGCATGTTGCGTGACCGCATCGCCGCCGGTATCTACGCACGCGGAGACAAGCTGCCGTCCGAGATGGAACTCATGGACGAATCGGGGCTGTCGCGCAGCACCGTGCGCCACGCCCTTAAGGTACTCGTTGATGAGGGCCTGGTGCGCACCGAGCGCGGGCGCGGCGCCTTTGTGGCCGACACGCCCGCGCTCCACGAAAACAACCTGGTGTTTTCGAGCTATACCAAGCAGGTCGAAGGCCAGGGCATGAAGCCCACCACGCGCACGGTGGACTCGGGCTTTACCAAGGCGGGCGGCAGCATAGCTAAGTTCTTTGATGCCGCCGTGGGCAGCAAGCTCGTCAAACTTGTCCGCCTGCGTTATCTGGACGATGCGCCGCTGTGCCTGGAGACCACCTACCTGCCGCCAAGCTTCGAGTCGCTCATCGACCGCGATATCAACGGTTCGCTCTACGCGACGCTGCGCCAAGAATTCCATCGCGCGCCAGCACAGGGACATAAGACCTTTGAGGTGTGCTATGCCTCGCAAAACGAGGCGTTTTTGCTCAACGTCGAGCGCGGGCAGGCGCTGATCCTGATCACCGACTACGTCTACGACACCGACGGCCGACCGCTCCATGTCTCTAAGCGCATCCAACGCACCGACCGCGCCAAATACACCGAGCCCATCGGCTAACCTGCCAAAACCACCGCAAAGGGGACAGTGAACTGCGCCCCGAAACTTGGACTGAATAAATAGCGACTACGCCGCAAGGGCCTGGTTCCGGAACTCCTCCGGCGTCAGGCCCTTCAATCTTACCTGCCTGCGCCGCGTGTTCCAATGGGCTATGTACTCCTCCAGGTCGCGCTTGAAGTCCCCGAAGCTGCCCCACTCCCTGCCGCGGTAGAACTCGTCCTTCACGTGGCCGAAGAGCTGCTCGGTGGCGGCGTTGTCGATGCAGTTCCCCTTGCGTGACATGCTTTGGGTGATGCCCGCCCCCTCCAGCCTGGAGGCGTAGGACTCGTGCTGGTACTGCCAGCCCATGTCCGAGTGCATGGTCGGCGCCGCCCCGTCTGGCAGGGCCTCGAGGAGCCGGTCGAGCATCCTGTGCTGCTGGGCGAGGTCCGGCGAGGTCGATATGTCGCTCGCCACGATCTCCTTCGTGCAGAAGTCGAGCACCGGGGCCCAGTAGGCCTTGGCGCCGGCGACCTTGAACTCGGTGACGTCGGTGCCGAGCTTCTGCCACGGCCCGTCGGCGCCGAAGTCCCTCGCGATGACGTTCTCGAACGTGCTCCCCACGAGCCCCCTGTAGGAGCTGTACCGGCGGCGGGAGCCCCGGCGGCGTATCCCGCACCGGATGCCCATCTCGCGCATCATCTTGAGCACGGTCTTGTCGGCCACGACCGCGCCCAGCTCGGCGCGCAGGCACATGGCTATCTGCCGGTGCCCGCAGCCGTTGGCGGTGCGCGAGAATATCTCGGCCGCGGCGTCGCGCAGCTCGGGCCTGGTCGGCCTCCGCGGGTGCGCCAGCGCGTAGTAGTAGGTCGACCTCCTGAGCCCCGAGCACTCCAGCAGGTGGCGCAGGGAGTGCCCCTCCGCCCTCAGCACCCTCACCGCCTCGGCCGCCGCCCTGGTCAGAGCCCGTCCCGCTCGACCAGGGCGCGCAATTTTTTTAGGTAGGCGACCTCAGCCTCGAGCCTGCGGCAGCGCTCCTCGAGCTCCTGCTCGCGGGTGCGGGCCCGGGGTTTCGACCTCGACCCCCTCGGCCTGCCCTTCGGGCCGGGCCGCAGCGCCTCGGCGCCGCCCTCGCGGTAGAGCCTGCACCAGCGCTCCAGCGGGGACTTCGACCTGATCCCGAACTCGGCCATGGCGTCGGTCTTCGCCATCCCGCCGTCGACCACGGCCGACGCCGCGGCGACCCTCTGCTCGAATGTGTACCTGGATTGTTTCCCGCCCATGGACAGCAGCGCCTCGCTTCCGAACGCCCGGTATACCCACTGCCATTCTCTCGCGGTCTCGCGGGGGACGGACAGGGCCTCGGCCGCCGGCTTGCAGCCGACGCCGGCGTCGAAGAGCTCGACGGCCCGCCTCCTGGACTCCAGGTCGTGCTTCACCCTGAGGTCTATACTCATGGAAAACTGGAGTGGGTATGATGAATTGGACACCTAGTTAAGAGCGAAAGGTGTTCAAGATGACCCAAAGAAGAAAGCGATACGACAGGCAGTTCAAGGTCTCGGCGGCAAAGGTGGTCCTGTCCGGGGAAATGACGGTCAAAGGCCTATCGGAGGAACTCGGCATAAAGGATTCGACGCTGAGAAGGTGGGCCCGCGAATACGAGGAGATGGGAGACGGCGCGTTCCCCGGAAACGGCTCCCCGAAGATCAACAAGGACTACGAGATCGTGAAGCTCAAGAAGAAGGTCGAGGAGCTCGAGCGCGAGAACGAGATACTAAAAAATTTCCGGGCCTTCTTGAGTCAAGACCATGCGTGAGGTTCGAGTTCCTCGAAGAGCATAGGGGCGAGGTCGGCCCCATCAAGAAGGCATGCGGGCTGATGAAAGTCTCGAAATCCGGTTT
>CAUHIY010000059.1:0-11258 GCA_959606405.1 uncultured Collinsella sp.
GTGCACATTTACGCTCGATGAGCTGCACCGCCTCACGGAAGTTGTCCCAATCACAGGGAAGATCGGGGCGGTTTTTGACATACAGCCACGCGACCCGCACGGGAATCCAAATGGACCGCTCAAAACCGCCCTCAAGCTCACAATCGATATGTGCGCAAGGCTTTTTGGACGCATACCCGCTCGAGAACGAGGAGGCCGCCTTCTTATCGGGAAAGACGACCGTGGCCTCGGTCACCGTATACGACATGAGCGTAACCGCTACTCGTCGTCATCATCGAGCATGGCGGAACCATCGATGGCGTAAAGCTCGTCAAACTCCTCAGGCGCAGGCTGATCGGTCAGCTCGACCTCGGACGGAGCATCGTCATCAAACTCAAGTCCACAGGCAAGGCGGACCTTATGCTCAATCTCGTCGGCACAATCGGGGTGTTCGCGCAGGAACGCCTTGGCGGCCTCGCGACCGTTGCCGAGCTTATCCTCGCCATAGGCAAACCAGGAGCCCATCTTCTTGCAAATGCCGCACTCGACAGCCATGTCCAGAATCGAGCCCTCCTTAGAGATGCCCGTACCGTACATGATGTCGAACTCAGCAGAACGGAACGGAGCTGCCACCTTGTTCTTAACGACCTTGGCGCGCACGCGGTTACCGATAACCTCGTCCTTAAGCTTAATGCTGTCGATGCGGCGAATGTCGATACGCACCGAAGAGAAGAACTTAAGGGCGCGGCCGCCCGTCGTGGTCTCGGGGTTGCCGAACATGACGCCGATCTTCTCACGCAGCTGGTTAATGAAGATGCACGTCGTGTTGGACTTGGACAGCGAGCCGGCGAGCTTGCGGAGCGCCTGGCTCATCAGGCGAGCCTGAAGACCGACCGTAGTGTCGCCGATTTCTCCCTCGATCTCGGCACGCGGGGTCAGCGCGGCGACGGAGTCGACGACGATAGCATCGATGGCGCCGGAACGCACGAGCATGTCAACAATCTCGAGCGCCTGCTCACCCGTATCGGGCTGGGAAATCAGTACCTCGTCGATATCCACGCCGATGCGCGCGGCATACGTGGGATCAAGCGCGTGCTCGGCATCGATAAATGCCACAACGCCACCCATTGCCTGGGCCTCGGCCAGGATCTCGAGCGACAGCGTAGTTTTACCAGAGGATTCGGGGCCGTAGACCTCAACGATACGGCCGCGCGGCACGCCGCCGATACCCAGCGCGGCATCGAGGGCCAGGGCGCCCGTGGGAATGGCCTCGACCTCGAGCTCGGGGCCACCGTCGCCGTACCTCATGATGGAACCCTGGCCGAATTTCTTCTCGATCTCGGCCTTGGTGGTGGCGATCATCTCATCGCGCTCTTTACCCGTCGTGCGAGCATGAACGGTACGTACGGGACCTGAATTCTTGGCCATGAATAGCCCTCCTCTTAACAACCTGCATCGATAATAAACGAACGGCTGTTCGTGGTCAACCGTTCAGGCCAATCATATGCAGGCGGTCTTTCCAAAACCCAACCAAACGCCGACCAAACACTGACCAAATACTTGACCACAAAGGACCAAATATGAACAAGGCAGGCAAAAATACATCTACAACCAGCACAAACGCTAAATTTGTCAGAGGTCCCTATCTCCACAATTAAGGGGCCCTAAGGCCCCTTAAAACATGTCTATTCCATAGAGTTGAGCACAAGGGCAATGCGCCCCAATGCCTCCGCGACCGCATGGGCACGAACACACGAACGGTCGCCCTCATAGTGGCAGCGCACAGAGTCCACGACCGGCACGCCCCCATCGGCGGAACGATGCGCCCAGCCAATATAGAAAGTGCCCGCCGGATCGTCCTCAGTGCCACCGCCGGGGCCGGCATAACCCGTTGCGCTCACTGCAATATCGCTCTGGTACAGCTCCAGCGAACCCACCGCCATCTCGCGCGCGGTCTGATGCGACACCGCGGTATAGCGGTCGAGCGTCTCCTGCTCAACACCAAGAACACGATGCTTAATCTCATCGCAATAGGTCACCGCACCGCCACGCAGCACCGCCGAGGCGCCCGGGATATCGGCAATCGTCGAGGCGATCATACCCGCCGTCAGCGACTCAGCCGTCGAAACCGTCACGCCCCGAGCGCTCGCGCGCTCGACAATATCACGCGCCAGCTCCTCGTTATGTGCGGAAATCTGCTCAAAAGAGTCCGTCATACCCACCAGGACCTAGACCGAAAAGACGATCTTGCGGCAGTTCCAGAAGTACTGGGCGCCCGAGATAACGGTCAGGACAACGGCAACGGCGTACAGGAAGCGCGACACCGAGTAGATGCCGAGCGTCAGCGCCACCGGGCCAAGGTGCAAGCCGGCCATAGCAAAAACGCACAGGTAACCGCAAATGGAGACCATCGTGGTTGCCGTCTTGTACTTGCCGAGCTTATCGGCCGCAACGACCACACCGGCCGCACTCGCGACCATGCGAAGGGCGCTCACCAGCAGCTCGCGGAACAGGATAATGAACACGGACCACACGGTCACCGCGCCAAAATCCAAGAACAGCAGCAGGGCCGAGAACACGAGCAGCTTATCGGCGATGGGGTCCAAGAATTTACCGAAGTCGGTGATCTCGTTGCGCGAACGCGCCAGATAACCGTCGACCTTATCGGTGCACGACAGGATCACATACAGAATGAAGGCAGCGGCGGCGAGCGGGCCGTCGAAGGTGCTCCAATCCGTACCGGCAACACTCGTGTGAGAAAGCGCCGACACGATCATGAACACCGGGATAAAGACGATGCGAACGCACGTCACGATGTTGGCGAGCGTCCAGACACTCGTCAGTTCCTTATTGCTCTCGTTAGCCACGACGCTCTCCTACTCCACAACATGACCGATAAGCTCATAGCAGAAGCTATCGGTAAACTCGACGGTCAGAATATCGCCCATGGACGCCTCGCTGGCGTCCAGATGCACCGCGCCATCGGAATCGGGCGCCTGGAACCAGGCATGGCCGATCAGCTCGGCGCCATCCTCGGTCTCTTCGATACCGTCGACGATCACCTGGGCGCGCTCGCCCACATGTGCGGCAGTGGCGGCAAAACCGAGCGACTCGGCCAGGTCCATGGCCTCCTGGGCGCGCTCGAGCTTGACCTCTTCGTCGACCTGACCCTCCATCTTAGCGGCCAGGCTGCCCTCCTCCTGCGAGTAGGCAAAGACGCTCGTGTAGTCAAAGCCGACGGTGTCCATAAAGTCGATAAGGTCGCGGAACTCGTCGTCGGTCTCGGTCGGGAAGCCGACCATGGCCGTGGAACGGATCACGATGCCGGGGATACGCTCACGCAGATCGCGGAACAGGTCCTCGAGCTCCTGGCGCGAACCAGAACGGCGCATGGCCTTGAGAATGCGCGCGTCGCAGTGCTGCACGGGGATATCGATATAGGGCAGCACCTCGGGCGTATCGCGAATCGTCTCGATGAGTTCGTCAGTCATGCCCTCGGGCTGCAGATAGAGCACGCGGACCCAGACGTTGTGCGGGCGCACGGCCTCGGCGACGGCACGCAGCAGCTGCGCCAGATTGCGCGGCGAGCCATCGGCGACGTCCTCGTCGGCAAAGTCGGTACCCCAGATGCCCGTGTCCTGGCCGATCAGCACGATCTCGCGCACACCGCCGGCAACCAGGTCGCGCACCTCGGAGATGATGCTCTCGGCATTGCGCGAATGATAGCGGCCGCGGATGTAGGGAATCATGCAGAAGCTGCAGAAGCGGTTGCAGCCATCGGAAATCTTGACGTAGGCGACAGCACCCTCGACGGTACGTTTGACCTGCGGGATATAGGCTGCAATCTCGCGCTCGACACCCAGCACGCCATCGATGACCGCCACGATGCCGTCCTCCTCGTCGGCCTTCACAAAGGCAGCGACCTCGGGCAGCTCGTCAGGCAGGTCGTCGCCATAGCGCGACGGCACACAGCCGCACATAACGATGGGGCAAGAACGAACGCCGTCCTGAACCTCGTTGGCGAGCTCGAGCGTGGTCTCGATGCTCTCGGACGTTGCGGAGGCGAGGAACGAGCATGTATTGACGATGGCGATATCGGCATCCTGCGGGTCGAATGCCTCCTCGTAGCCCGCAGCAGTCAAAAGAGAACGCATGCGGTCGGTGTCGACCTCGTTCTTAGCGCACCCGAGGGTGATGTAGAGCACGGAGCCCAACGGTGTATCCATGTTGGAGAGCGGTCCTTTCGAATGATATTAGCGGTAGTTGGTGAACTGCAGCGGCTGGCCGTAGTCCTGGTCGCGCAGGAACTGGATCACGGTCTGCAACGCGTCCTTCGAAGCAGAGGAAACACGCAGCTTGTCGGCCTCGATGGTCACCTTGACCTTGAGCTTTTGGTCCTTGATGTCCTTGTTGATCTTCTTGGCGGTCGCCTGGTCGATACCCTCGACAATATGGCCGAGCACGCGCACGGTGCCGCCCGATGCCGCCTGAGGAGCATCCCACGAGACAGCCTTGAGGTCAATGCCGCGCTTGATGAGCTTGGAACTCAGCACGTCGATAATCTGCTTAGAGACAAAGTCAGCCGGGGCGCTGATCGTAAAGAGCTTGTCGCCCTTCGAAAGCTCGATCGTGGCGCCGGAATCCTTAAGGTCATAGCGCTGGGAAATCTCGCGCGTGGTCTGCTGGAAGGCGTTGTCGACCTCTTGCATGTTGACCTCGGACACGACGTCGAAGCTGGAATCTTTAGCCATGATGTTTCCTTTCGCGTACGAGCGGCTTAGTAGCTATCGTACGAATAGTCAATAGAATCGGTGGGTGTCTGACCGTCAGTTGCGGTATCGGCGCCATCCGTGGACTGGGCATCGGTAACGTCGGTGGTATCGGCACCATCGGTGGTATCGGTACCATCAGAACTTTCACCATTCTCGGAATCAGTCGTCTCCTTCTTGGGAACGGTGATCGTCACACGCGCCACGCCCGAGGTCTTGGTATCGTAACGAACCTTTTCACCGTTCTTGGTAACGGTGACATCGGAAGGCTTGGACGTGGTGATCTCGATCGAGGACTCGGGCGAGTACTCCTGCTCAAAGGGGCCAGTCGCTTGGGCGCCATAGACCGACTTGCCGTCGACCTTGACCTCAATCCACGCGGTCTTTCCCTTGGCAACGGAGACTTTGACCTTCGTGACCTCGTTCTCTTCCTTCTTGGCCGTCGTCTTGGTAGCGTCCGAGTCAGTCGACTCATCCGTCGCCTCATCGGTGTCTTCGTCCTCGTCGACCGTTTCGGTCTTCTTAGAAGACTTCTTGGTCGTCGTCTTGGTAGCAGTGGGCGTCTCGGGCGTGGTCTCGGGCGCCGAAGATGCGCAGCCGCGCAGAAGCACCACGATGAGCACAATCAACAACAGCGCAACGGCACCGATGCCGGCGTAGACGATACGCGGATCGAGCCCGTTGTTTTGAGGAGTACGTGATCCGCCGCGTCCACGATTGGAACTGCTGCGGCCGCCCCCCTGAGGCATACGACCACGATTGCTATCGGAACGGCCGCGATAGCCACCCTGGCCCTGAAGGCTGCGCTGACCCGAGCGGGGCGCAAGTTCACCGCGGCCTTGATAGCCACGCTGGCCCGAACGCGGAGCCGAAGAGCGCTGGCCATACGGCTGTGATTGAGAGCGAAGACGCGGCGTCACCTGCGTGGTATCGGCATCCGCATAGCCACCGCGAGAGCGACCAGAAGAGACCCCACGGTAACCGCGATCGGAATAGCCGCCGTCGCCGTAGCCGGCACGAGGGTCACGAGCCACGCCGCGGGCAGCGGGAAGTGCACGGTCCTCGGGCATCGGCGTACTGCGGAACCGGTCACGCTGCGAACGAATCTCCTCGCCCGAACCCGTCTCGGTAATATAACCGGCCTGCTGAGGACGCTGTCCATAACGCGTCGAACGACCGCCCTGAACCATCAGGAAGCGCCCGTTATCGACCGAGGAACGCGAATTGACGTAGCCAGCGGCGTCCTGAAAACGACCGCCCTGCTGCGACGTCTCGCGCTCATATGCCATCAGATCGTCAAAGTAGGCATTGACGACCTCGCGCGGATTGAGGCCCAAAAAGCGAGCATAGCTCGAAATCATGCCCTGCGCATAGCCGCGCGGCGGCATCGAAGCAAAGTTACCAGTCTCGAAAAACTCGATGATCTGCGGCCTGATTTTGATGGTGTTGGCGACTTGCTGAATGGAAAGGCCCATTCGGCGACGCTGCTCGAGCAGCATGTCACCAAAGCGTGCAGCCATCAGAATCCTCCAAACTCACGATCTTCACGTGCCATCTCGGCGTCGACAGATTCCAGCGCGGCAAGCCCCTCCTCGTCCAGCAGGACCTCGCGCGGCTTGGAACCGTCGGGCGGACCGACGACACCCTTTTCTTCCAGCATGTCCATAATACGCCCGGCACGCGCATAGCCAACCTTAAGGCGGCGTTGCAGGCCAGATGTGGAGCCCAGCTGCGATTCCACCACAATATGGGCGGCTTCCCAAATGAGCGGATCATCGTCTTGCGGCTCGGCAACTCCGGTGCGGACAATGCCGCCACCCGCCATGGACATGGAAGCGGGCGCCACAGCCGACAGGATCTCCTCATGGTAGTCGGGCTCGCTTTGCGACTTGACGAACTCGACAATCTCGTTGATTTCATCGTCCGAGACAAAGCAGCCCTGAATACGGCGAGGCTTGCCCCAGTCGACCTTGGAGAACAGCATGTCGCCCAAACCGGTGAGCTTTTCGGCACCCATCTGGTCGATGATGACGCGCGAGTCGATGCCCGTGGCGACGTTAAAGGCGATGCGGTTGGTGATGTTGGCCTTAATGAGGCCCGTCACCACGTTGGAGCTCGGGCGCTGCGTGGCCACGATAAGGTGGATACCGGCGGCACGGCCCAGCTGAGCAATACGCACGATCGAGGCCTCGACATCCTTACCGGCGACCATCATCAGGTCCGAGAGCTCGTCGATGATAATGACCAGATAGGGCATCTTTTGCGGCGGGTTATCGTAATGTTCAAACTCGCCGGCGGCCTGCTTTTCGTTATAGGTCGAGATCTTACGTACATTGAGACGCTCGAAGACCTTCAGGCGACGCTCCATCTCGGACACGGCCCATTGCAGAGCGCTCGCGGCCTGCTTGGGCTCGGTCACTACAGGCACGTAAAGATGCGGCAGACCGTTATAGCCCGCAAGCTCGACGCGCTTGGGGTCGACCATGATCAGGCGAACGTCCTCGGGAAGCGCGCGCATGAGCAGGGTCGTGATGATGGAGTTGATCATCACCGACTTACCAGAACCGGTCGTGCCGGCGATCAGCAGGTGGGGCATCTTGGCGAGGTCGGCGACGACCGGCGTACCCTCGGCATCGCGACCGATGGCCAGCTCGAGCGGACCGCCCTTCACATAGGGCAGCACGTCGCCCAGGTTGACGTTCTGGCGCTTGCGATTGGGGATCTCGATACCCACGAGCGACGTGCCGGGGATCGGGGCAAAGATACGTACCGACTGGGCAGCGAGCGAAAGCGCGATATCGTCCTCGAGGCTCGAAATCTTGCTCACGCGCTCGCCCTCACCAGGTTGCAGCTTAAAGGTCGTCACCGTGGGGCCGGCGATCCAGCCGACCACGCGGGCACTGCGGCCAAACTCAAGCAAGGTGGATTGCAGTGACTCAGCGGTCTGCTCCAACTCCTTGTCCGAAGACGCGGCGGAAGCCGACTGCGGGTTGGCATGCAGGATTTCGAGCGGCGGAAGCTTGAGGCCGTCCTCTTCTTCGCCCTCGTTATCTGCGGCGCCACCGTCCGCTCCCCCATCGCTAGCCGCAGCCGATTCGACGGCACTCGAGGCAGGCGCATCGGCAACCTTGGGATGCTTCAAGAAGTCGGGAATCTGAGGTGCTGCCGAGACAGGATTCACGGCAAACGGCGGCTCGAACTCGTCGATCTTATCGGGGTCGTCTTCCATCGAAAGCTGGCCGGTTACCTGGTCGCGCTTTGCATGGCGACGCGGCAGCAAAGTTGTCTTTGCGGTCTCAATCGGAGCCTCGTCGTCCTCGTCATCGCCCTCGGTGAGCTCAATCTCGCTATCGGACCAAGACGGGTCGGGCTCGCTTGTATTGAGCTTAGGCGCAGCCTTGCCCTTCTTGGCATGGCGGCGCGGCAGCAGCGTCGTCTTAGCGCGCTCAACCTCAACCGACTCGGACACGTCGACAAACGGATTCTCGTCCTCGTCGTCATCGTCCAAAACCGGGTCCACATCGTTGTCCATGACCGTGGTCACGGCAGCATCGGAGCCCTTTTGACGAAGAATGCTCAGGTGCGGACGGGCAACGCCGGGCACCGACAGGGCTTCGTCGTCACCCCACGGGCTGGCGTTGACATCGGCACGACGGCGCTCGGCAAAATCGGCCGCACGGTCGCGAGCAGAGCGCAGCACGCCACCCACCGAAAAGCCGATGATGACCAAGCCCACGACGACACGGCCCAACAGGACTACCATCGCGATAGGCTTACCCAGGGCATTCTGCAGCGCACTCGCAATAAACGCACCGATGTAGCCACCCGAGGCGGACAAATTTTGCGGCGTGAACATAAGGTCACACGAGACACTCGTACCCGGCACCATCAGCGAAAGAATGGAGACGACGGCGATAAAGACCACGGCTCCGCCCGCAACAGAGCGCACGTTGAGCGGCGAGTCCTCGCCTAAAAAGAGCGTGGCGGCAAACAGCAAAATAACGATCGGCAGCACGTAGGCGCCCAGACCAAAGCCCAGGTGGTAGAAACCGGCAACCGCAGCCGTAACGGGTGCAGTCGCCGGCGAAATCACGGCAATGAAGGACGCAATCGCCAAAACGGCGATGACCACGCCGGCGATATCGCGGTTGGCCGAGGGCTCGACCAGGGGCTCAAAATCGTCGAAGTCGGTCTCGTGGCCCTTATTGGCACGAAGATGGGAACCGGCACCCTTAGCAGATGCCGGTTGGTTGTTGGCTTTATTGCCTTTGGCGTTTTGTGCAGATCCGCGCGCCAAACTAAACCTCCATGACGACCGGGATGATCATCGGACGAGTGCGCGTACGACTCCAGATAAAGTTAGAGAGCGAGTCGCGCACGGCCTTGCGAATGGCATCGGAACCGCTGCTCGTAAAGCTGAACTTGCCCTTCTCAATCGTCTTCATAATAGACGCGGAGGCATCCTCGGAGAACTGGTCGTCGATGGCAAACGAGACGCCGCGGCCCGAGAACTCGATGGCCTCAATCTTCTTGTGCTTGAGCGAGACGATGGCGACGGCCGTGACCATACCGTCATTGGCGAGCTTCTGGCGATCGCGCAGGACGATGGGGTCGGTATCGCCGATACGCAGGCCGTCGACGTAGACGACGCCGGACTCGACGGGCGTACCACGCTTGACGATACCACCGCGCATCTCGAGCGTGTCGCCGTTATCGAGGATAAAGATGTGATCATCCTTGATGCCCATCTTGCGGGCCAGCTGGGCATGGGCGCGCAGATGCACGGCCTCACCGTGAACCGGCATAAAGTACGTGGGCTTGGCCATGGCCATCAGGAGCTTAAGCTCCTCCTGGCTACCGTGACCGGAAACGTGAACGAGAGCGCGGTTCTTATCCCACACGTCGCAGCCGAGCTTGGCCAGACTGTTGACGACCTGCTGGACGGCTTTCTCATTGCCGGGAACAGGAGTTGCCGAGAGGATAACGGTATCGCCCTCGTGGATGGAGAGCGTCTTGTGCTCGCCATTGGCCATGCGGGACAGGGCCGACAGCGGCTCGCCCTGCGAACCGGTGCACATGACGACAATCTTGTCGTCAGGCAGGTTATCAATGTCAAAGGCATCGATGATATCGGCGTCGTCGATGTTGAGGTAGCCAAGCTCGCGCGCCACGCGGGTGTTAGTGAGCATGGAGCGACCGGTCACAACGACCTTACGGCCGCACTTGCGGGCGGCATCGCAGATCTGCTGCAAACGATGGATGTGGCTCGAGAACGACGCGACGAACACGCGACCCGGGGCGTTCTTGATGGCGTGCAGCAGGTTGGGACCAACCTCGGCCTCTGACTTGGTAAAGCCGGGAACCGTGGCATTGGTGGAGTCGGAAAGCAGTAGGTCGATGCCCTGCTTAGCAAAGCGGCTGATAGCGGCATAGTCGGGCGTGACGCCATCGATGGGCGTCTGGTCGAGCTTAAAGTCGCCGGTGTGCATAACGGTGCCCTGATTTGTGCGGATGAACACGCCCAGAGCGCCGGGGATGGAGTGCGTCATCGAGAAGAAGTCGAGCGAGATGCCGCCGAGGTTGACATGGCTGCCGCCCTTGACCTCGCGGAACTTGGGTGCGCGGATGCGGAACTCAGAAAGCTTGCCCTCGATAAAGCCAAGCGTCAGCTTGCTCGAGAAGATGGGCACCTTATTGTTGAGGTCCTGCAGCAGGTACGGAAGCGAACCGGTGTGGTCCTCGTGGCCGTGGGTGACGACGATACCGCGGAGCTTCTCCTCGTTCTCCAGAACATAGGTGTAGTCGGGAAGCACCAGATCGATACCAGGCTGGGAGTCATCCGGGAACATGAGACCGGCGTCGACGAGCACCATGTCGTCGCCGCACTCGAAGACCGTCATGTTCTTGCCGATGCCGTCAAGGCCGCCGAGCGGAATGATCTTCAAGGGAGATGATTTTTTAGCTGCCATAGGTTAGTGTGGTTTCCTTTCTTCGAAACGGGTCTGGAACAACCGACGGGGCGCTTCTGGCAAACCGACCGCCGGGAACGTACAAACATGCATCACAGAGTCGACGCAGTAACCACAGTATGATACCCATTTGCCCACCAACAGACCACCCATGCATCAAAGCCCCATCTGAACTGGTCCATCCCGCCGGTTTCCCGTGGGGCGGGCCCTGATGAAGTTTCCTGCTCTACAGTCCTGCTCACGACGGAGGCCACATTAAGTGGCCTCCTGTTCGTGCGGAACTCGCGATAAACTTCATCAGTGCCCGCCCCACGGGAAACCTGCCAAATAGAGACAGATTTATTTTGGTCGGTTTTATCTGGGAAGATGCTGCTGCGGTTATCTACAGATCTGTAATCTGACTACTGAATAGACTGTCTAACTAAATAGCGAGCGGCATTAACCAGCCCTTTTGCTTGCGCCCGGGAGAGACGCATATGAAGTTTATCGCGAGTTCCGCACGCAAAGGAAAGCACTTAATGTGCTTTCCGTCTTGCGCAGG
>CAUHIY010000060.1:0-11015 GCA_959606405.1 uncultured Collinsella sp.
CCTATGACGTTCTGATTCGTAGTCAGACCCTCTATCCAGCTGAGGTAACGCCGCAGCGCAAGACATATAAAACCACTTTAGCTTATTGGAGTCAAGCACAATCTCAAACTTTTTTGTGGAACGCAGTTTTGTCATGCTGCTCCGCATATACCGACGTTCCCCGTACGATCGATTGGCTTTTCGATCACGTCAAACTTGGCATCAAGTTCCCTCAGGAGCGATCTCACCCGCTGGGCACAATCATAATCGGCAAACGAGATGCTCAGCATGCGCGCGACCTGGTTGGAAGTCCCAACTCCATAGAAGTGCTCCAGCGCGACAAGCCCCTCGTGCGTCACAAAGGTCTCGACCACATGCGGCGACTCCTCAAAGCACCATTGAGTCAACGGACCCTCACTCGTCTGTCGAACCACCAGGCCACCCATGCCAGACGGCTCACACGTTACAAGTAGGTACTCCCCGCCCTCGTCGCTCTCAAACAAAACCACCCGATCATCAAACAGCTCCATCGCGTCCCCTTTCTCTCGCTCTTATTTAGCAAAAGCATAGCAGGTAGATGGCTGTATACAGAACAGTTGTTCGTGTGCTTTCTATTGAGCTGTCCGCACGGCATGGTATGGACCTGCGCACGAAATAGAGCGCCCCCGAAGGAGCGCCCTTGCATATCCCCTATGCAGCCAACTTACGCGACCGGCTCGATCTTCTCGAGACCGCCCATGTAAGGACGCAGAACCTCGGGGATCGTGATGGTGCCGTCGGCGTTCTGGTAGTTCTCCAGAATGGCGGCCATGGTGCGGCCGGCCGGCAGGCCGGAACCGTTGAGCGTGTGCAGGTAGCGCGAACCCTTGAAGTTCTCGGGGTCGCGATACTTGATGTTGGCGCGACGGGCCTGGAAGTCGTCGCAGTTGGAGCAGGAGCTGATCTCCTTGTAAGCGTTGTAGCTCGGCAGCCAGACCTCGATGTCGTAGGTCTGACGGGCGGAGAAGCCCAGGTCGCCGGTGCACAGGCTAATCACGCGATACGGAAGGCCCAGCTGCTGCAGCAGGTACTCGGCCTCGGCGGTCATGCTCTCGAGCTCCTCGTCGGACTCCTCCGGCTTAGCGAACTTGACCATCTCGACCTTGTCGAACTCGTGCTGACGGATAATGCCGCGGGTGTCGCGACCGGCGGAACCGGCCTCCTCGCGGAAGCAGGGGGTGAAGGCGGTGTAGCGGCGCGGCAGGGTGTCGGCATCGAGGACCTCACCGGCGTGCAGGTTGGTGAGCACGACCTCGGCGGTGGGGATCAGGAAGTTGTCGCCCGAGACGTGGTAGGCGTCATCCTCGAACTTGGGCAGCTGACCCGTGCCAAACATGGTCTGACGCTTGACGACGATGGGCGGCCACCACTCCTTAAAACCACGGCTGGTGTGCGTATCGAGGAAGAAGTTGATGAGGGCACGCTCCAGGCGGGCGCCGGCGCCACCGAGAACGGTGAAACGACTGCCGGAGAGCTTGTTGCCGCGCTCGAAGTCGAGGATGTCCAGATCGGTGCCCAGGTCCCAGTGCGGCTTAAAGTCGAAGTCGAACTCGCGCGGGGTGCCCCAACGACGGCGCTCAATGTTCTCGTCCTCGTCCTTGCCGTACGGCGTGGCCTCGCAAGGAATGTTGGGCAGGTGAGCCATGAAGTCGTACTGCTCCTGCTCGAGAGCAGTACGACGCTCGGCCAGACCGTCAATCTTCTCGTTGACGGCGCGCACGGCCTCCTTGGCGGCCTCGGCCTCGTCCTTCTTGCCCTCCTTCATCAGGGCGCCGATCTTCTTGGACTCGGCATTACGCGTAGCCTGGAGCTCCTCGACCTCGGTGATGACGGCACGACGCTCGTCGTCGAGCTCAAAGAACTTCTCGCGATCCCAAGACGTCTGGCGGTTAGCCATGGCGACATCGATGGCATCGGGGTTCTCGCGAACAAACTTGATATCAAGCATTAGATCCTCCGGCGATATACATTCCATTTAGGTTGCAACCTTGTACATGTATGGGCAAGTATATACTTATGAGCGTTTACGACCCAACTCAACTACGCAAGAAGGCACCCAATGGACGCAGTTTTTTCCTTTTTGTTTGGCACCCGCACCGGTTTTGCCATCCTTTTCGCCGGCGGCATCCTGTTATTTGCGATTCTTGCCTTTGTAATGGAGAAGCGTACCCATAAGATGTACGTCGACCGCGGACCCAAGTCCGAGGATGAAGAAGACAGCTTCTGGGACTAACCTGCCAAAAAGGGACAGGTTTATTTTGGTCTGTTTTATCTGGGCAAACGCAAGCGCCCCGCAACTGGAATTGAGCCAGTTGCGGGGCGCTTTTCACTAAAAGGACAAAACCGCAGGAAAAACCTGCCAAAATAAACCTGTCCCTAAATGGCAGGTTTTACTGGAGAGTTGCGTCGATTGCCTTGACCAGGGCGCTGCGCATGCCGGCGTCCTCGAGCGCAACGACGCCCTTGATGGTGGCACCACCGGGCGAGCATACGGCATCCTTCATCGCCGCAGGATGCTGGCCAGTTGCAAGCTGCAACTTTGCCGTACCCAGCACCATCTGGCTCACAATGCGATAGGCATCGGCACGCGGGATACCGTGCTTGACCGCCGCATCGCCCAGGGCCTCGATTGCCAATGCGACAAATGCCGGAGCGCAACCACCCACCGTGCCGCCCACAAACAGCAGGCTCGTATCGAGCTCGACCACCGTGCCAAGCTTTCCGAGCAGATCGAGCACCGTGGCACGCTGCTCATCGCTAAGCGTGGAAGCCTTCTCGCAGACGATGACGCCCTCGCCCACCGAAACCGGTGTGTTGGGCACCGTCGAGATATGCGCGACGCCCGGCAGGATCTGCTCCCACTTGGCACTGTCCCAAGTCCAGGCAACCGACAGAACGACCTTTTTGGCAAGAGCATCCTTGAGCGGGGCGAATACCTTCTCGATCATGTACGGTTTGACCGCAGCGACCACGATATCGGATGCGGCGACCACCTCGGCGACATCGTGGCAGGCGACCATGCCGCGCGCCTCGCAGCGCTCAACCAGTGCGTCGTAGCGACCCGCGCAGGCGCACATGTCGCTCGCAGCTACACCGGCAGCGATCCAGCCATCGGCCATAGCGCTCGCCATATTGCCAAAACCGACAAATCCAATCTTCATATCGCATAGTCCTTTCAGACACATTCCTCAAAACGAAAGGTATTGTCCCACGCCATTGTTTCGTATTGCCGACCTATTTGTGATACGGCTCGCCACGACTGATCTTGCAGGCACGGTAAATCTGCTCTAGCAGCACCACACGCGCCAGGTTATGCGGCAAGGTAATGCGTCCAAAGCTGAGCATCTCGTCGGCGCGGGCGCGCACGTCATCGCTCACGCCGTCCGATCCGCCAATCACAAAGGCGATGTCGCTGTTACCACGCAGCATAAGATCATCGAGCCGCGCCGAAAACTCCTCGCTCGAGCGCTCTTTGCCCTCAATGGCCAGCAGGATCACATGCGCTCGAGACGGCAAGGCAGCAAGAATCGCTGCCCCCTCCTTGTCGCGCGCGGCATCCACGCCGCCCGCCTTAGCCGGGTCGATATCGGCCACCTCGCGGATATCAACCTTGGCATAGGCACCCAAGCGCTTGGTGTACTCAGCGCACGCGTCCTTCCAAAAGCGCTCCTTGAGCTTACCGACACAAACGACGGTGTATTTCACGCGTGTCTACTCCTTTGACTCGTTCTGAACCTTACCGGCAGCCAGCATCTGCTCGAACATAGAGGCCGACTGCGAAAAGTCGCTCGGCAGCACGACCGTCGAGGTTTTACCCGTGCGAGCGAACTCCGTCATCATCTCGGACCACTGCGTAAACATGAACAGTTGGTTGGCCTCGTCATTGCCGACACCCGTCTCCTGGATGATCTCGAGCGAATCTTTGATACCCAGCGCGATGGCCTTGCGCTGGTTGGCGATGCCCTCGCCCGCCTTTTCCATAGCCTCAGCCTCGGCGGTCGCCTCGGTGACGCGCTTGATGCGGTCTGCCTCAGCGAGCTCCTGTGCCGCAGCGCGCTTGCGCTGGGCGGCGTTGATGTCGTTCATGGAGTTCTCGACCTCGGTCGGCAGTGCGATTTTGGTGATGAGCGTCGACACGAGGGTGAAGCCGTAGGCGGCCATCTGCTCGGAAACGGTAGCGTTGACATCCTTGGCGATGTCGTCCTTCTTGGCAAAGACCTCATCGAGTGTGTAGACGGGAATCGAAGAGCGCAGGGCGTCGGTGATGAAGTCACGCATCTGATCGACGGGCTCCTGCAGCATATAGTAGCTCTTGTAGATGCCCGAATCTGCCGGGCCGGCGCCCATGTCATAGCTCACGTGGTACTGAGCAGAGACCTCAAGGCCGATGGTCACGTTGTCCTGGGTCTTAACGTCGATGCCAAAACCGTTTTTCATGGTGCGCAGACTCACCGTGGCGGCCTTGCGGTCGATCACGGGTACCTTCATGTGGAAGCCCGCGTTGACGATGCGATTGAACTTACCCAGGCGCTCGATGATCACGGCATGCTGTTGTTCAACGACATAGCAGGCGTTGGGAAGCAGCAGCAACAGAATGATGATGGGAATCAAAAGGCTGGTAAGGGCGGCGATGATACCGGACAACAGCATGGTCTCTCCTCTGATAGGCACACGTTGGCATTAGGATACCCGCACGAAGCAGCAACGTGACATCAACAAGAGGCCCATAACAAAAAAGCCCCCATTGCTGGGAGCTCTTTCATTCAATGGTGCGGGCGAAAGGACGTCCGCGTATCCGCTTCGCGGATCCACACCGGCTTCGGCCGCCTGCCGGCGTCCTCGCCAGCTCGCTAAAAACGCTCCGCGCTTTCTTTACGCTCGCTCCTTCGCAGGTTCAAGTCCCCGCGATGGGCCCATAACAAAAAAGCCCCCATTGCTGGGAGCTCTTTCAATCAATGGTGCGGGCGAAAGGACTTGAACCTTCATGGGGTTGCCCCCATACGGACCTGAACCGTACGCGTCTGCCAATTCCGCCACGCCCGCGTGCAGGAATTAGAATAACGGAGCGCCACCACGAACGCAAGAACTATTTTTGAAAAAGTTTGCAGGCATTCTCCCAAGCGGCTTGCGCGATTGTTTCGGCGTCCTCACCAGTGCGATCGACACGGTCGTTAACCAGCGCGTTTGCCGTAATGGAGATCATTGCGGGCTCGCATTCAAGACCGCGGATGGGCTCTGGAGCCATATACGGGCAATCCGTCTCGAACAAAATTCGATCGAGTGGGGTTGCCGCAAATGCCTCGCGCACGTCGTCGTTGCGCTTAAAGGTGGCCGCACCACCATAGGCGATATAGCAGCCCAGCTCCACAAAGCGCTCCATCGTGGCGCGGTCCTCGCCAAAACAGTGCAGCACACAACCGGCCTGGGGCACGCCCACCTCACGAAGCACGTTGTACGCATCAACGTGCGAGGTGCGCTCCTGGTCCGTGTCCTCGTGACGCAGATGCAGCTCCACCGGCACGTTACGGCACACGGCAAGCTCGAGCTGGCGCGCCATGCAGTCAATCTGCACGCTATGGGGTGCCGGCGCGATATCGTCGTCATAGTCCATGTGGTAGTCCAGGCCGATTTCGCCAATACCGGCGCATAAGGGGTCATCGAGTGCGGCAACGACCTGTGCGTGAACGTCGTCGGTATAGTCCGGCGCGCCATACGGATGCACGCCGGCAAGATACTTGATCTGAGGGATATCCTGCATCGGCAGAATTTCGCGCACGAGCCAGTCGCTATAGTCCGTCACGCTGCGTTTGTCAGCGATGGGGTCGAACATCGTCACCAACAGGTCGACGCCCGCGGCTTTGGCGCGCACGAGCGTCTCGGGCACTTCTTTGCCCCAAAACGAAAGCAGATGCGCATGCGTGTCGGCAAGCGGCGCCAAGGGCACGGGACAAGCAACCGTCTTCTTTTTCTTGGTAAACGTCACGCGTTCGGCATTAAGCGTCATGGATTAGCTCCTGGGCCAGGCGGACAAAGTCGGCAACATCAAGCGTTTCGGCGCGCGTGGTGGATGCGATACCGCAAGCCTCAAAGGCGGCATCGAGCACGTCCTTGGCAAAGCCGTTGGCGCTCATGGAATTTCGGATGGTCTTGCGCCGCTGAGCAAATGCAGCGTCGATCACACGAGCCACGAACTCGCGATCGAGCCCCTCGGGCACCACGCCGTCAACACGGTCGATACGCACGACGGCCGAGTCCACGTGCGGCGCTGGCATAAAGCAACGCGGCGGCACCTCAAAGCGACCCGTCACCTGCGCATACAGGCCGAGCTTTGCCGTATAGCCGCCATAGGTCTTGTTGCCCGGCACTGCGGCAATGCGATCGGCAACCTCCTTTTGCACCATGACGACGGCACGCTTGAGCGCCGGCATCGTCTGGAAAAATTGCAAAATGATCGTCGCCGCCACGTTATAGGGCAAGTTCGCGACAAATACCGTGGGCTCGCCGCCGGCGGCCTGCTCAATCTGCTCCGGGCCCACCTTAAGCGCGTCGCCCATGATAAAGCGGAAGTTGGCATAGTCGGCGGCATGGGCGTCGAGCACCGGTTCGAGCTCGGGATCTGCTTCGATCGACGTGACGCACGCCGCCTCCTGCAACAGCGCAAGCGTGAGCGTGCCAACGCCCGGACCAACCTCGAGCACGCGCTCATCGCCCGCAAGCTCGGCAAGCTCGCAAATGCGCTCGATCACATGGTTGTCGATCAGGAAGTTCTGGCCCAGGCGATGCTTGGTCGCAAGGCCAAACTCCTCCAGCAGCTCCCTTGTTGCCGTGGGGTTTGCCAAAGGCGAAGTTGTCATGGTTGCCTCCTTAACATGGTGGCTGCATCGTAAAGCAAAAGGGCATGGACCGTTGCGGCCATGCCCTTACAGCTAAACAGCAAATTGCCGATATGGCGCGCAGCGGCTTAGCCCAGACGCGGGAACAGCGGATCGCCCTTCTCGACGGGTTGACCACCAGCAAGCAGGCCCCAAGCGCAAATGCCCTTGAGATCGTCGCTCGCGGCCTCGTCCTCGCAGGACAGGCGGCGCAGAGCCTCGGCAGAAGTCTGGGGCATGAGCGGCATCAGCAGGTGAGCGGCAATGCGGATGGCCTCGAGCAGGTTGTAGATCACAAACGCCAGCTCGTCAGCCTTGGCCTCGTCCTTGGCAAGTGCCCAAGGCTCGGAGTCCTCGATGTAGTGGTTGGCGGCGTGGATGAGCTCCATGACCTCGTCCTTGGCTCCACCGTAATCGAGCACGTCCATCTTGGCCATGTAGCGCTCGACCAGACCATCGGCGATCTTTGCCAGCGGATTGTCGAACGCATCGAACGATGCGGGCTTGGCGGGCGCGCAACCGTCAAAGTACTTGCCGCTCATGTTGAGCGAACGCGAGATAAGGTTGCCCCAGCTGTTGGCCAGGTCGGCGTTGTAGACCTGCTCCATGCGATCGAAGCTGATGGCACCGTCGGTACCGGGGACGACGTCGGTCATGAAGTAGTAGCGATAGCCCTCGACGCCCAACATGTCGATAACGTCCTGCGGAGCGATGGCGTTGCCGCGGCTCTTGGACATCTTCTCGGCCTTGCCGGTCTCGGCATTGCGCACGGTCAGGAAGCCGTGGGCAAAGACGTGCTCGGGCAGGGCCTCGCCGATGGCCATGAGCATGGCGGGCCAAATGACGCAGTGGAAGCGGATGATGTCCTTGCCCACGATGTGGAACTGCGCGGGCCAGCGATAGGCCAGCTCGGCACGCGCCTCGTCGGTGTCGACACCGTAGCCGACGGCCGTCATATAGTTGAGCAGCGCATCGAACCACACGTAGGTCACGTGACCCTCGTCAAACGGGACCTGAATGCCCCAGTCAAAGCTCGTGCGGCTCACGGAAAGGTCGTTGAGGCCGCCCTCGACAAAGCTACGCACCTCGTTCATGCGGAACGCAGGCTCGACAAAGTCGGGGTGCTCGTCGTAAAGCTTGAGCAGCTTGTCCTGGAAAGCGGAAAGCTTAAAGAAGTAGGACTCCTCCTGCACGCGCTCAAGCGGACGGTGGCAGTCGGGGCACAGGTGCTGGCCGACGCTGCCGTACTCCTCGTCGCCCTTCTGGACCTGCGTATCGGTGAAGTAGGTCTCGTCAGGCACGCAATACCAACCGTCGTAGCTGCCCTTATACAGGTAGCCGGACTCCTTCATGCGCTCCCACAGGTATTGCACGGCATGATGCTGGCGCGGCTCGGTGGTGCGGATGAAGTCGTCGTTGGAGATCTCGAGCTTGCTCCAAAGCTCCTTGAAGTGCGGAGCCTGGCTGTCGGTCCACTCCTGCGGCGTCATGTTGTGCTTGGCTGCGGCCTCGGCGACCTTCTCGCCGTGCTCGTCCATGCCGGTCAGGAACTTGACGTTATAGCCGGCGGAGCGACGATAACGGGCCTGAACGTCGGCGATGATGGTGGAATAAGCCGTGCCCAGGTGCGGATCGGCGTTGACGTAGTAGATGGGCGTCGTGATAAAGAACGAAGGCTTGCTTTGATCCATGGGGTTTGTCCTCCAGAAAAACGTTGCATACAGGGGATGATTCTAGCGCAAGGGCTGGATATCCTCCATCTATTGCATATCGAGCACCATGGCATAGACATCGCGCTTGCGGCGCGAATACTTCTGAGACAGGCGCTTGGCCACCGCAGACGCGGGCTCTCCCTCCTCGAGCGCGGCGCGGATATCCTCGCGCAGAGCCTCGTCGGGATCCGCTGCCGCGGCGCCAACCGGCACGATACCGGCCTCCTCATCCTCGCTCGGCGGCGCGATGACCAGTGCAATCTCGCCCTTTACCTCGCCACGAGCACGCAGCTCCTCGGCGAGCTGGACAGCTGGCCCGCGCAAGACCTCCTCGTGCAGCTTGGTGAGTTCGCGGCAGACGGCAACCTCACGTTGGGGAAAGACCTCCGCCACGGCCTCGAGCGTCGCCACGATGCGATGTGGAGACTCGTAGAAGATGAGTGCGCCGGGCACCACGGCAAGGCGCTGCAAACGGCGCACGCGGTCACCGTGCTTTCGGCCCAAAAAGCCCTCGAAGAAAAAATGCTCGCAGGGAATGCCGGACGAAACGAGCGCCGTGACACAAGCAGAGGGCCCGGGAATAACTTCTACGGGCACATCGGCCTCACGTGCCGCCTCGACCAGCGTCTGGCCGGGATCGGACACGCTCGGCATGCCGGCGTCCGAGGCAAAGGCGAGGGTCTCCCCCGCCAGCAGACGGTCGACCAGGCCGGCGGCGCGGCTGGCGATCACATTCTCGTCGCAACGGACAAGCGGCTTGGAAATGCCCAGGTGCATCAGCAGCTTTGACGTCACACGCGTGTCTTCGCAGCAGATGGCATCGGCGGCGGCAAACGCCTCGCCAACGCGCGGGGACAGGTCGCCCAGGTTGCCGATGGGCGTGCCGACCACATAGAGTTTGCCCGTATGGGCGCTGTTTTGCGTCATATCAACCTATTCAATCATGCCGCGCTCGAGCGTACCGAGCGCCGCGCGGGCGTCCCATGCTGCAATGCGCTTCTCGGTCTTCCACGTTTGGAAGAACCAACCGGCAGCCGGCGCAAACGAAGCCAGCTGATTGGCGATAAACACGCGCTCGTAGGCATTGCGGCCCTCGGGCGTAACCGACGAGTTGGCAAAGATCGCCGCGCCCGACCATTCGCCCACCAGCACGGGGAACCCAGTCGAAATCGCTTCTTTGAGCTCGCGCTTGTTGCGCGAAATCGCCGTCGTCAGCCCGCGGGGGCTCGTGATATCGAGCGCATACTCGTCACGGTAATGGTACAGGTGAAGGTCCATGTAGACGTTCTTGTACTTGGCGCCGCGCATAAAATGCTTCCACTCGCTGGGATGTCCCGAAGACGAAAAGACGACGATCTTATCCTCGGGCATATACGAACGGACGAGCTCGTAGGCATCGCGATAGAAATTGCGCAGGTAGTGGGCCGGAATGCCATCCGTCATGGCAAAGAGACTCTTGCGGACACTCATCTGCGGCGTATCCAGCAGCTCAATGCCCAGCAGGCTCTCGGCCTCGCCGTAACGCTCGGCCAAGCGCTCGAGCACGTCGAGTGCGACATGGCGGCCGTTAGTGGACGAATGCCACTCGGCAACAGCCTCCGGCGTGGCGGGCGAATCGTTGGAATCGCCCTGGCCACCGGGCACAGTTGCCAGGTCAAGCAGCACGCGGATGTCGTACTTGGCAGCCCACTCAATTGCACGGTCGATGTAGTCGACAACCGAGATGTAGGACGCATCGGACTCCTGCGAGCCAAAGGCATACCAGGGCACCGGCAGACGCACGGCGTTGAGGCCGATCTGCGCCATGCGACGGAAATCGTCCTCGCTCACAAACGTCTCGTAATGACGGCGCATGCGCTCGTTATAGGCGGCGGTGCCCATGGCCTCCTGCAGCTCGGCCGCGTTGGATGCACCGGTCGCCGCGTATAGCGACGGGGTCACCCAAGGCTCGGGAATAAACCAGCCAGAGAGATTAACGCCGAGTATCCTCTCCATCACTGCCCCCTTCGGATCGTGCAGGCCGAGCCTGCATCGTATTGCATAGGAAAAGTATCGTTTTGAGTATACCCGCGCGTGCGGACAGACGACCGAACGGTCTGTAAAGTGGCGCAAAAGCGGGAGGAATATCTGGGCGGGCCCGAGATGGCGCGCCGAGATGTACATATGCGCCGGAAGTAGGCGGCCGGAAAGCGCATCCCGTTTTTCGCAAAAGACTGGGATGCATTTTCCGTTCGAGGCCTCAATCGGAAAATGCATCCCGTTCTGAGCGCGAGATCTGGGACGCAGTTTCCGCCAAAGGCCGCAAAAGGAAAGCACGTCCCATTCTGACGCCGGATTCCGGGTCGCGCTTTCCCAAGCGGATGGCGCGCATTTTTGTGGTGTAAGAGGGAGGGCCGCGTCAGCGCCCCTTGCG
>CAUHIY010000061.1:0-10737 GCA_959606405.1 uncultured Collinsella sp.
CCCAGCGTGCGTGGCTGTTTAGTTCGTCGTGAGTTCCGCACGAAAAGGAAAGCAATTAATGTGGTTTCGGTCTTGCGCCGGACTGTCCGAGCAGCGAACTAAACAGCCAGGCACGCCAGGAGGACCCACATGATCAAAATCACCGTCCCAGCAACAAGCGCCAACCTAGGCATCGGCTACGACACCCTCGGCATGGCCGTCGGCCTCTACTCGCACTTCACCTTCGAGCGTGCCGACAAGCTCACCATCACGGGCTGCCCCAAGGAGTTCCAAAACGAGAATAACCTGGTCTATGTGAGCTTTGTCGATGCGCTGGCCGCATGGGGCGAGCCGGCCTTCCCCGTCGCTATCGACATTCAGACCGACGTCCCCGTCGCCCGCGGCCTGGGTTCCAGCTCCACCTGCGTCGTCGCCGGCATCATGGCTGCCGCCGCGCTGACAGGCCACACCGTCGACCGCGCCGAACTCGTCCGCATCGCCACCGAGGTCGAGGGCCATCCCGATAACGTCGCCCCCGCCATCCTTGGCGGCGCCGTCTGCTCCTTTACGCCGACCGATTCGCTCCCCCAATGTCTGCGCTACGAGGTGAGCGATCGCTTGCGTTTTATTACCGTGATTCCGCCCTACGAGGTACATACGAGCGAGGCGCGCAAGGTCGTGCCGCAGGAGATTCCACTCTCCACCGCCGTATGGCAAATGGGCCGCATCGCCGGCATGACGCGCGGCCTGGAGACTGGTGACCTGGACCTGATTGCCGCTGCCAATGACGACCGCATTCAGGAGCCTTATCGTCGCCGCCTGATTCCCGACTACAACGCCGTGCGCGACACCTGCCTTAACGGCGGCGCTAAGACCATCTGGATTAGCGGCTCAGGCTCGACCCTCATGGCTGTGACCGACGACACCATCGTGGCAAAGTTTCTGCAGGTCAAGCTGCGTGAGCAGTTCCCCAAGTGTGATACGCATATTCTCACGTGCGACACGGAAGGCGCTCAAATCGAGTACCTGTAGACATCCTCCTCATATACCTGTCCGGGACGGTCGGGATTTTCCCTCAAAATCGTCCTCGCGCATGAAGGCCCATTGTCCTGCTCCTACGGAGCGACGGAAATGGGGCCTTCGCGCTGCGGAATGATTTTGAGGGAATATCCCGACCGTCCCTGCGCCTACCTTGCTGAGGATGTCTACAGGGACCCACGCTTTGAAGGGGCGCCAGGCTGATAGTTGATTTTTATTGGCAGGGGCTCTTGCTGGTAAGGGGCACTCACTAGAGGCAGGCCTCGGCGATGCGGCGCTTGAGTTCGTCGATGCCGGTACCGGTTTGGGAGCTTGTGATGATCACGTTCTCGGCAGGGACGTTGAGCTGCTTTTTGATGGCTGCTGCTTGGCGGGCCTGCTGGGTACGGCTGAGTTTGTCGGCCTTGGTGAGGCAGACGATAAAGTTGAACTCGTTGCCCTGCAGGTAATCGATCATGTCATGGTCGAGCTTACTGGGGTCGTGACGAATATCCACCAGCGATACGACCAGGTTAAAGCTGCGCTCGGAGTCGAAGAAGTCGCCGATAAGCTCAGCCCAGCGGTCGCGCTCGGCCTTGGAACGACGGGCGAAACCGTAGCCCGGCAGGTCCACAAAGTGCACGTCGTCGGCCTCGAAGAAATTGATGTTGCTCGTCTTGCCCGGCGTACTCGAAACCTTGACCAGGTTCTTGCGGCCAAAGAGTTTGTTCATGATAGACGACTTGCCCACATTGGAGCGGCCCACAAAGCTCACCTCGGGACAGGTGGACTCGGGGATCTGCGAAACCTTGCCGTAGCTGGCAACAAACTTGGCAAGCTGATAGTTAATGGAATCGGCCATGGACACTCCTTGGTCGTAGGTTCTTACAAAACGGGCGTGCTATTGCGCGGCGGCGATACGACGAACGATGTCAAGCGTGATGCCGCTCGCGGTGCGAGCGTACTCGTCCAGATCGAACTCGCGCTCGCAAAACGCGTCATATGCCTCGTCACAATTATCGCTGATAGCGCGCAGTACCAGGCAATCGACACCATTCTTGGCCGCGATGTGCGCAATTGCCGCGCCCTCCATCTCGACGCAATCGGCATGCGTGGCCTCAATCGCAGCGTTACGCATGGCGTCACCCGTAACAAAGCGATCACCCGTGGCGATAGTGCCACACAGGAACTGCTTGGGGTCCTTCTCCGCAGAAGTCTCATCCGCCGAGGCATCCACAAATCCATGCTCGGCAAGCACGGCGGCGGCAACATCAGCCAACGCCGGTGTCGAGACAAACTCCTCGAGCCCCGGCGCCGACTCGGCGATGAGTGCCGTATCGGTATCCAGATAGCGCAGGCACTTGCCTATAACCACGTCGTTAATATGGAGTTTAGGGTTTAGGCCGCCCGCAATGCCCGAAAACACAACGGCCTGCGGGGCGTATTTGCTGATGAGATGCTGCGTTGCGGCAGCGGCGTTCACGGTCCCCATGCCTGCCGTCGTGGCGACTACTGTCAGACCCGAAAGCCCACCGTTCACAACGGTCAAGCCCGCCTCCTGCGACTCATGCGTGCCACTCAGCTCTTCCTTAATCTGCGCAACCTCTTTTTCGAGTGCGCCTATGATCGCGATGGTTGCCATGCCATCCCCCAAATCCGTGCAAATTGCTTATCCACGGTATGGTACCAGCATTTTGGCTCAACCGTGTCAGCACCAAGCCGTTAGGCCAGTACAGCTCGGGTATCATAAAGGGGCAAAAATGGCTTGTTAGCCGATGGCCGACCTGAGCTCCGCACGGCGCTTTTTCATACCGGCCATAACGGCATTGCGCAGCTCGGGCATGCGCGCGGTATCCATCTGAGGTACGCCCTCAAGCTTATAGGGAATGCCCAGTTGCTCGTACTTGACGACACCCATCGTGTGATACGGCAGCATTTCCAGGCCCACCACGTTGTGCCATGGAGCGATGAGGCGACCGAGCTTCTCGCACTCCTCCACCGTGTCGGTAATGCCCGGCACCACCACGTGGCGGATAACGACCTTGATCTTGCGACGCGCAAGCTCATCGCCAAACGCCAAGATGCGTGCGGGATCGCAACCAGTCAGCTTTTTATGCTCGACCGGGTCGGCATGCTTAATATCGAGCAGTACCATGTCGGTCTCGTTGAGCACGGCATCGAACTTCTCGGGGTGGTTGGGGTCAAATGCATAGCCACAGCTATCTAGGCAGGTATGTACACGGCCATCGGGGTTGTTATGCATAGCACGAAACAGATCGGCCAAAAACTCGGGCTGCAGGAGCGGCTCGCCGCCGGACACCGTAATGCCACCGCTGCGATAGAACTCGTGGTTACTCTGGAACTCATCCATCAGGTGTTCGACGGTCACCATGGTGCCGCCGTTGACCGACCAGGTATCGGGATTGTGGCAATACGCGCAGCGCATGGGACAGCCCTGAACAAACACCACAAAGCGGATGCCGGGTCCGTCGACCGTTCCCATCGTCTCGATCGAATGCACGCGGCCAAGGGCAAACGCAGAGTCCTCGGGACGAGCGTCCACACCCTCAAGCGTCATTTCTGCCATTCGCGCTACCTTGCCTCTCCTTGGATGCAACCAATTAAAATGCCAGAGTCATTCTAGCCCATGCGTTTGCGTTTAAACGTCTCGGACTAGAACGGCACGTTTTAATCTATCCCCCATCACCATGGCTGGGGGCTACGTCGAGATGTCAGGCTGAAGAACGCTCGCCTGCGGCCTTTACGCCTTGAGCGTGAGCACCGCGCCGAAGGCGGTCGGGCCGCAATGACTCGAGATGACGCCGCCGACCTGAGTCCAGGTAACGTCCTTAAAGCCCAGGTCATGCGCATAGACTTCCATGTCATCGCGCAGCTCCTGGGAAAGGCCCACCGAATATGCCAAGCCAATGTGTGAGTAGTCGATCTCGCCCTTGGCAACCATGTGGTCAATAAAGGCGCGGGCGCATTTGAGCATAGAACCGCGAAACTTCTTGGTTGCCACGAACTTGCCGCCCGTTACCTCAATGCAGGGCTTAATCTTGAGCAGATGGGCGCCCAGGAACGCGACGTTGGACAAGCGACCGCCCGCCTTAAGGAAGGCAAGGTCCGTAGGAACAAAACCCAGCAGCACACGGTCCATGACGGAGTTCGTAAATGCAAAGATCTCGTCGACGGTGGCATCGGGGTGAGCCTCGATGTATTTGGCGGTCTCGACGACAACGAGCGACTGGCCCACCGAGACAAAGCGCGTGTCCATGGAGAACACGTAGTCGCGCCCCTGGGCCGCAATCTTTGAGGACTGATGCGAACAGGTCGTGGCCTCGGAATATGCAAGATGCAAAATAGTCGCGTCGGGTTGCTCGGCATGGATGCGGTCGTACACATGCGCAAAATCCGCTGGCGAACAGCCACTGGTCTTGGGCATCACACCAAACTCGTTGCAGCGCGAATAAATCTCGAGCGGATCGATCGAGCCGTCCTCGACGGTCTCGTCACCAATCGTGACATGCATGGGCACGCGCACGATGCCGTAGCGCTCGCAGAGCTCCGGCGTCACATCCGACCCAGACTCAACCACGATTACATACTTGCCCATTCTTATCACGACCCATCTCGACGTTGGCTTTTCAATACATGACACGCGCCGCCGCACTGTTGCACAACGGCGTCCAAGCGCCAAAGAGACGCCGCCCCTTGCGCACAACAAAGGACAGCGTCTCCCTGGAAAACTCCGTGCTTATCTGAGATTCTACACGGTTTATTAAGGAGTGTTACTTATTCCGCAAACGGTCGCTATACGCGATAAACGGTAGTTCGCTGCAGCAACTGCGACACATTCCGCCCAGCAAGTCCAATCGCGCTCCACACACGGTTAATGCGCGAGGCGGTAGAAATCCATCGACGCCGCACCCTCGGCGTGCAGCTCCATCGCCGGAACCGCCGGCGAATAGGTACGGCTCGTAAGTGCTGCCTCTCCACCGTTGGCAAAAATCTCGACCATCGTAGTGTCCGAAAGCACGCGCAGGTCGCGAAGTTCGCCGAGCTCGATCGACCTCTGGTCGCGTCCATAGCCTTCGTCGCCCATATCGAGGGTAAGCATCCCGTCCGTATAACGCACAAAGACACCCTTGCGGATTTCGAGCTCGATCATCTTGGCTCCCTCGCAGGAAACCACGACATCAAACAGGCGTCCCGGCTCCTCAACGGTCTCATCGCCTGTCGCGCGAACGCAGTCGCCGCGCATTCTCTCAATCTCGTGCGCCGGCTGCTGGCAGAGCTTGCCATCGCGTATGCTCAGCTCTCGCGGCACCGTCAACGCGCACTGCCACCCGCGCGCCACCGTCGGGCTTTCCGCCTTCGCATCGGGGCAACCCGACCATCCGATCATCAAACGCCGACCCACAGCGTCCTCAAAGGACTGCGGGGCATAGAAATCAAAACCGGCATCAACCATCGGAGGCATGCCCTGGCCGACGATCTTAAAGCTCGGCGCCCCCCAATCGGCCTCGATGGAGAACCACACGCACTGATGCGGATTGCGGTAACGCCAGCCATCGGCGGGCACGCCCTGCGGGCAGCAAACGAGAATAAGCTCGCCATCAAGCTCAAACAGATCAGGGCACTCCCACATAAAGCCAAACTTCTCGCCCAGCTCAATGCGCGTCGCATAGCTCCAGCCCTCTAGATCGCGCGAAGTATAGACAAGCACACAGCCACGATCGTCTTTCGTACGAGCGCCCAGAACCATGTAGTAGATACCATCGTGCTCAAGGATCTTAGGGTCGCGCACGTGCGTACCGATATCGTCGGGGTAATCGACCGGCCCAACAGCTATGCGCTTCTCGCCCAATTCGTCGGGATTCTCGGCAACCATATGAATTTGGTTTTGCTCACGGCCCGTCAACACGTAGTCGTAATCATCGCGGTCAAAATGCTTAACGTTGCCGGTATAGAAGTAGTGAATCTTGCCGTCGTGTACAAAGGCAGAACCAGAATACGCTCCGCTCGAATCCAAATCGGAATCGGGGAACAGCACAGGGCCGTGATTCTCGTACGTCACAAAATCCTTTGTTGTCAGATGGTTCCAAAGCACTGGACCGCCATGCGCAGCATCGAATGGATCGTATTGGTGATAGATATGATACGTATCACCGATCTGCACCAAACCGTTGGGGTCGTTGAGCCAGCCAAGCTCAGGCTCCACATGGAACAGGAGCCTATCGGGGTCGGACGCGATGCGACCCGCCGTCTCATCCTGTCCGGCACGCCACTGCTCATAGTCCGCGCGTGTCACCTTATTTTTTTGATTAAACATCGCCGTTGACTTTCTCGTCTATGGGAAAGGACGCTCGACTCACACGAGTCGAACGCCCTTCCCCAAATGGACTTATCCTCAGATTACGCTGAACGGCTCAACTAGAAGCTGACATCGAAGCCAGCGCCAGCGCCCTCTTCATCAGTGGTCGGCACGCCCTTTGCCTTGTTGTAGGCAAAGATCAAGACGATCGGCACGATAAAGGCGATGAGATTGCCAGCCACATACCACACGAGCGTCTCGGGCGTGACGATGAGCAGGCCAAGCACGCCGGTCAGACCCTGACCGATGGCGCGCACCTCAAAGAGCTTCACGAAGGCACCGCCGCAGCCTGCACCGATGCAAGCGCAGATGAACGGGATGATCGAGTAGCGCATGTTTGCAGCAAAGATTGCGGGCTCGGAGATACCGACCAGCGTCGGGATAAAGGACGACATGCAGATGTTGCGCTCTTTGGAATGCTTCTTATGAATGAGGTACATGCCGATGGCGCCGCCGCCCTGGGCGATGATGGAAACCGACCAGATTGCCTGGATGTAGTTGAAGCCAGTCGTGGCAACGAGGTTTGCCTCGATACCCTGGATGAACTGATGCGTACCGGTAACGACGAGCGGCTGCAGGAATGCGGCAAAGACAAAGGCACCGAAGACGCCCATCCTGTTGTACAGGATATCGATTACGCCGGCGAGGACGTCGCCGATCAGGTTGCCGAGCGGGCCGAACACGGTGAACAGGGCGACGTTAGCAAGAATCAGGGTAACGGTCGGGACAAAGACGAACGAAACGACCTCGGGGATGTACTTCTGGGCAATCTTCTCGACCTTGGCCATAAACCAGGCAGTCAGGATTGCAGGGAACACGCCGCCCTGGAAAGCAACCATGGGAATGGAGAGCGGACCAAAGTTCCAGTACTCAGCACCCGTCGGGTCCATAACGAACGTGTTACGGTTCATAAGGCTCGGGTGAACCATGACGATACCGACGAGGATGCCCAGGATCGGGTTACCGCCAAAACGCTTGACCGCGCTGTACATAACCAGGACAGGTAGGTAGTCGAAGGTGGTGGCGATAATGGCAAAGAAGCTTGCGAGGTTCTTGAGGAACTCGCTGTGATCGGCGAGGCTGCCCTCCATGCCAAAGAGGCCGTTGGCAACGATCAGCGACTTAAGGCCGATGATGATAGCAGCGCCGACGAAAGCGGGAATGATGGGGATAAAGATGTCCGAGAATACCTTGAGGACCGAGAAGAACTTGCCCTTCTTGTCCGCCTCGGCGCCCTTGACCTCGGAAGCGCTGATCTCCTTAACGCCCGTCAGAGCCATAAACTCATCGTAAACCTTGTTGACGGTACCGGTACCGAAGATGATCATGAGCTGGCCGCTGTTGTACAGCACGCCCTTGACGCCATCGATGTTCTCGAGCTCGGCCTTGTTGTACTTGCTCGTATCCTTGAGCACCAGACGCAGACGCGTAACGCAATGCGTGGCGCCCTCGATGTTCTCCAGACCGCCGACGTTATCGACGACTTGCTGAGACACTACTTTGTAGTCCATGTTCCTCTCCATTCCTTTACGAAAGCATAAGACGTTTTGATGCCATTACAGAGACGCGATCGTTGCATTTGCGCACTTAAGCGTACCGTCGGTGACCGTCAGCGCCACACCCTGGCCCTGCTTATTGCAGAATCGAGCGTTAAGCGCAACATCATCGACAAAGATGGTCGCGATGTCGTCGTCGACGACCAGGCGCACATGATGAGTGCCCTCGCCCTTAAAGAACAACGGACGCTCGAGGCCCATGTTGTTGACCTGGAACCACGGATACTGGGGGGCCGCCGTAAACTCGAGCTTGCCCTCACGCAGGTTGGCGCGGAACTCATAGGCAAGACCGGACTCGGCGTCCTCGGCAAGCTTCACCGAGAAGCCGGCAGCGTCACCGGCGAGCTCGATGTCGGCATCGAGCATATAGGTGGAACCGGCATCCGCGGCGAGCACCTGCTCGACCTTGCCCGACTCGCAGGAGAGCTCAAAGGCCTCGACTGCCTTAGCCTCGCCAAAGGCGCCAAGCATGCTATCAGGAAGCTTGGTGCCGAGCGTTCCGTCGGCACGCTGAACGATCTCGAGGGGCATAAAGGTGCCACCCCACAGGTAAGAGCTGGGGTCGCCGCCCTCGTCACGCGTAGGAACCCAACCAAAGAGAACGCGGCGCTCGCCGTCAAATGCGGTACGCGCGGCATAGTACGCGCGGCCATCGAAGGAATCGTCCGCAGGAGTGATCCAAGGACCGTTGATAGAGCGAGACATGCGGTAACGGGTCTTGTTGCCATCACTGTACTCGGAGAACACCAGATACCACCAGTCGCCCATCTTAAAGAGATCAGGCATCTCGAACATGGTGTACAGGCCCGGATTCCACCAGTCGCCCTGGAACTCCCAGGTATCCAGGTCCTTGGAGGTGAACTTGACCAGACGACCGGTCATCAGACGCTTGTCCTCGCCCACACGCGTGCCGAGGATGAGCATGTACTCTTCGTTCTCCTCATCCCAAAGCACAAAGGGATCGCGCCAGTTGCGGTCATCGTAACCCTCCTGGGGCGGAAGCAGCGTCTCGGCGATGTTCTTCTCCCACTTGACGGCGTCGTCACTCGTTGCGTGAAGAAGAACCTGCTTCATCAAGCGTGCCTTGACCTTATCGCGATTGCAACCAGTGTAGAGCGCATGGTACTTGTCGCCCACCTTAAACACCGTGCCGGCATAAACATACTGGTCGACTTCCTCGTCGCCGCCACGCTCAAGGCTCTCGCCAAAGTCTTTGTAATTGACGAAGTCCTTGGTTGTCGCGAGTGCCCAGCCAAACGGCTCTCCGAAAGGTCCGGGGTTTCGCGTGTCACGCTGATGATAGAGATAGAACGTGCCGTCCTCGCCGTACGGCATGATGTCGCCTACCCAAATTCCCTCAGGCTGGTAATACACCTTGTGCATCCGAGACTTCCTTTCTCACGAGATACTAACTCGGTACAACTGCAAGATATGTCAATCGTTTTCATATGTCAAACGTTTTCACACCAATACGTCTTTTCGCAGTTCCAGTCGTCGGCAAACGGTTGACATATGCCGGCGAACGGTCATCAGAGGTGTTTGAGGAATTCTTTTGGCACGGGATGAACTACGCGGTTTTACCCTCAATGAGTTCAACGGGGAGCTTGATATTCGATTCGGGCTTTTCGCCGTTAATAAGAGCAATGATGGATTGCGCCGCGAGCTCTCCGATGCGATCGATATCTTGGCGTACGGTTGTTAAGTCAGGCATAAACGTCATAGTGCGGCGGGCACCATCCACGCCCACGACCTTAATATCGCCCGGAGCGCTCAAGCCGCGCTGCTTCATCACGTTAAGACAGATAGCCGCCATCGTGTCGTCTCCCGCAAAGATGCCGTCAATATCGGGGTTCTCATCGAGGATCTTCGCAACGACCGCGCTCTTTTCGTCGTCGGGCTTAACGAACTCGACCTCACGGACAAGCGCGGGCAAACCGGCCTGCTCAACAACATCGAGGTAGGCATCGGTACGCTTATTGGCAGGCATGCGCATGCGGCTATTGCTGCGCAGGCACAGGATGCGCGAACACCCGTCATCGATCAGGCGACGCGTGGCAAGTTCGCCGATACTATAGCTGTCGCTCGCAATCTGAACAGAGGCCTCGCCAAGGTCGCAGTCGATACCAACCAGACTCAAACCCATCTCGGCATACGCCTCGGCACCGATATTAAGCGAGTTGACAATGACGCCATCAACCATATTGCGCCGAAGCATATCGATATAAGAACGCTCAAGATCAGGTCGATTGGCACTATTGCACAGCAGCATCTTAAAACCGTTTTCGGCCAGGGTACGCTCAACGGCTTGAACCGCTTGTGCATGAAACGGGCTGCTGACATAGGGGACGATCATACCTATTAGATTCAGGCGACCGTTGAGCATGGCACGGGCGATATCGTTGGGCGTATAGTTGATGCGCTTCATCGCGGCATGGACCTTATCGCGGGTCTCTTGGCTAATATAGCCGCGATTATTAAGCACGCGAGATACCGTAGTAGGCGAAACCCCCGCCACCGCTGCAACTTCCTTGATGCCAGGCTTAGCTGAATCCTTAGAACGAGCGCCCTCGCGAGCCATAGCAACCTCCCCCATCAACATGTCATACGTTTACATACGAACAAAGCATACCCCAACAACAGCGGGAAGACGGTAACAGCACAAGTAAGTAAACGACTCATCCAAATAATTAGGAGAGTTCCGCCTAAAGGGTGACTACACAGGACACCCGCCGGGCCGCTTTGGGTTACTTTCCAAAACATTCCGCACTGATATCTTCTGTATTGAAGACGTCGATGGTGCACCCGTAT
>CAUHIY010000062.1:0-10731 GCA_959606405.1 uncultured Collinsella sp.
ATACGGGTGCACCATCGACGTCTTCAATACAGAAGATATCAGTGCGGAATGTTTTCAAAACCAAGCCCGGCCCCGGCCTGCGGTAACGTTGCTGGCGGTTCTTGGGCATCGCTTGCTGGTGGGGTTCCTTGTCTGAGTTGGACTTAGTTGGTGGGACCACTCATCTCGGTCGCTGTCCCGCGCCGTTCCGGCGCGGGAGGCGCGCCGCTGCGGGAGTGCTAGTCGGTCATTATTGGCGCCGAAGCACCGTCCCGTCCCAGCATCGCCCTCAGCTTCTCGAAGCTTTCCTCGCTTAGGCAGTGCTCCATATGGCAGCCCTCTTGCGACGCGACCTCAGCCGAAACACCCGCATCCTCCAGCAGCCCCACAAAAAAGCAATGGCGCTCCCACATTTGACGGGCAACCTCAATACCACGTTCCGTCAGATGCACGTCGCGTTTGCCCATTTCGACATAGCCGTTGCTTTCCAGCGTCGCCATGGCCTTAGAGACGCTTGCCTTGGTTACGCCCAGGTATTCGGCAACGTCAATCGATCGAACGATGCCTTGGCGCTCCGAGAGCACATAAATAGATTCGAGATAGTCTTCTCCGGATTCACGCAGGGCCATGGGCCGCCTTTCGCGATGGCTTCTAGTTAGCCTTTGGATACTTTTACCTGATTTACTTTACCGCAAAAGTTGCCCATGTCTTACTAGATGCTTAAAAAGTTAACCATGCTTCACAAAACGGCGAGACGAAAACAAAATGGGGACGCCCTGCAAGGAGTGTCCCCAGCTGCCGGCAGAAAAAGAACGTTCCCAAGTGCCGAGCCCGCAGCTACAGCAGGCCAAAGTGCTTCGCGGCGTTGTAGATTCCGTCATCGTCCACGGCGGTTGTCACATAGGTCGCTGCGGCCTTCACGGTCTCCTGCGCGTTGCCCATGGCCACACTTGTGCCCACGGCGGCAAACATCGACAGGTCGTTCTCGCCATCGCCAAAGGCAATCGCCTCGCTTGCGTCGATACCCAGGCGCTCCAGCGTCGCCGACACGCCCAGGTCTTTACCGCCATCTGCCGGAATAATGTCGCAGAACAGGTCGCACCAGCGCGTGGTTGTAGAATGCGACAGGACATCGGTAACTATGCCCTGGTCGGCCGGGTCCACAAAGGCGCAGAACTGGTAAACCGGCGCATCGAAAGCATGCTCAAAAGGCTCCTCGTGATACGAGATTCCGGCATTGTCGGCAGCCGCAACCACGCGCTTGGACAGACGGTTCACAAACGAGTTCTCGCCCTGCATGCACAGCGAGTCGTAGCGACCCTGCGCCACCTGGCCCACGATCGCCGCGACGTCCTCCGGATCAATTGGGCAACTGCGGTAAACGCCGTCAGCGTCAAAACAGTGCTGACCCGAAAGCGTAATGTACGCATCCCATCCCAAGTCGAACAGCCAATCCGGCATCTGGTAGGTCGGGCGACCCGTGGCGATCACGCATGCGACCCCCTGCTCGTGAAAGCTGTCGAGCACCTGCTGCGCCGATACCGGAATCCGATGGGTCTTAAAGCTCAGCAACGTGCCGTCGATATCGAAAAATGCGGCTTTGATCATCCTCGTTTACTCCTCGCCCTCGAGCTTTTCGCTCGCCTCGAGCCACGCCATCTCCAGCTCGTCCATGGCGGCGTGGGCCTCGTCGATCTTTGCCTGCTGCTCGCCCAACGCCGTGTAGTTGGTGGGATCGACCTGGGCCATCGCGGCCTCGGCCTCCTCCACGCGAGCGCGCTGCGTCTCCATCTTGCGCTCGAGCGAGCTCACCTCGCGGCGGAGCTTCTGGCGCTCGGCGTTGGAAAGACCATTGGGCTGGCCGCTCGACTTGGGCTTTTCGGCCGCAGTTGCCGCGGCACCGGTGTCAAACGTGCCGGTCTTGGCGCTCGGCGCACCCACGGGCTCTCCCTCGGCGGTGGCGTTGCACAGGCGCAGGTACTGGTCGACGCCGCCGGGCATATGCGTCAGGTGGCCGTCGAGCAGCGCCCACTGCTGGTCGGTCACGCGCTCCATCAAGAAGCGGTCGTGCGTCACCAGGATCAGCGTGCCGGGCCAGCCGTCGAGCAGGTCCTCGACAATCGCGAGCATGTCGGTATCCAGGTCGTTACCGGGCTCGTCCAGGATAAGCACGTTGGGCTCGTCCAGGATCGTCAGCAACAGTGACAGGCGACGGCGCTGGCCGCCCGAAAGATCGCCGATGCGGCTCCAGAGCTGCTGGGTCGTAAAGCCCAGGCGCTCGCAGAGCTTCTCGGGCGAGGTCTCCTTGCCATCGATGACGTAGTACTTCTTATAGTTGCCGAGCACCTCGCGGATCGTATCGCCCATGTAGGGCTCGAGCTCCTCGAGCTGCTGCGACAGCACGCCAAAGCGCACCGTCTGGCCGATCTTCACACGGCCGCGCGTGGGCTCAATCTTGCCCTGGATCACATCGAGCAGCGTCGACTTACCGGCGCCGTTCTCGCCCAGCAGACCATAGCGGTCGCCCGCGCCGATAAGCCAGGTCACGTCGGAGAGCACCTGCTTGGGCGTGCTATCGGCATCGGCATAGCCAGCATCAACGTCAACCACGTCGATGACCTGCTTGCCTAGGCGGCTCACCGCCAGGCGCTTGAGCTCCAGCTCGTCGCGTACAGGCGGTACGTCGGCGATGAGCTCGCGAGCGGCGTCCACGCGAAACTTGGGCTTGGTGGAGCGCGCCTGGGCACCGCGGCTCAGCCACGCGAGCTCCTTGCGTGCCATGTTGCGACGACGCTCCTCGGTAACCGCGGCCATGCGGTCGCGCTCCACGCGCTGCAGGATGTATGCCGAGTAGCCGCCCTCGAAGGGATCGACCTGGCCGTCGTGGACCTCCCACATACTGGTGCAGACCTCGTCCAAGAACCAGCGATCGTGCGTGACCACGAGCATCGCGCCCTGGCCGCGCTGCCAGCGGGCCTTTAAGTGACGCGCGAGCCAGTTGATGGTACGCATGTCCAGGTGGTTGGTAGGCTCGTCGAGCATGAGCACGTCGTAGTCGCCGATCAGCAGGCGCGCGAGGTCCACGCGGCGGCGCTGGCCGCCCGAAAGCTCGCCCACCGTGCCCTCCCAGGGCACATCGCTAATAAGGCCAGCGAGAATCTGACGCGTACGCGGGCTCGAGGCCCACTCATACTCGGGCGTATCGCCCACGACGGCATGATGCACGGTGTCGGTATCGGCCAGGTTGTCTTTTTGGCCGAGCAATCCGATCGTCGTGCCGCGGCGGTGCGTCACGCGTCCGTCATCGGGCTCCAGCGTGCCGGCGAGCACGCTCAGCAGCGTCGACTTGCCGTCGCCGTTTTTACCGACAATACCAATGCGGTCGCCCTCGCCCACGCCGAGCGTCACGCTATCGAAAATATGCTTGGTGGGAAACTCTAGGCTGACGGAATCGCATCCCAAAAGAATCGCCATATGCCCTGCTCCTTCGTAGAAATTCAACGTTGTCCATGATAGCAGCGAAAAGGCGGGCCGCACACGACACAAAAAAGCGGGCCATCTCCCGCAAGAGATGACCCGCCTCTCCAATCAGTCCCGCGGCAACCGTGGCCGCCGCGGGCCTCAAGCATGTCCCGGACTAGGAGAACATGCCGGTGAGGTAATCATTCAGCCGCTTATCCTTGGGCCGTTGGAAAATCTCGTCAGTCTCGTCGTACTCGACCATATCGCCCATGTAGAAGAACGCCGTGCGGTTGGACACGCGCGACGCCTGCTCCATGTTGTGCGTCACGATGACGATGGCGCGCTCGGCCACAATCGATGACATGAGGTCCTCGATCGCCAGCGTCGAGATGGGGTCGAGCGCCGAGCAGGGCTCGTCAAACAGGATCACGTCGGGGTTGAGCGCCAGCGTGCGCGCGATGCACAGACGCTGCTGTTGGCCGCCCGAAAGCGCGTAGGCGCTCTTGTCGAGCTTGTCCTTGACCTCGTCCCACAGCGCCGCACCACGCAGACTTTCCTCGACCATACGATCAAGCTCGGCGCGGTCGGTAATGCCGTGACGCCTGGGCGCAAACGTAATGTTGTCGCGAATGGACTTGCGGAACGGGTTGGGCTGCTGAAACACCATGCCAATGGAGCGACGCAGCTCGTAGGTGTTTTCGGTCTTGGTGTTCACGTTGCGCCCGCGGTAGTTGATCTCGCCCTCCACGCGGCAGCCGCGAATCTCGCGATTCATAAGGTTGAGGCTGCGCAAAAAAGTCGACTTACCGCAGCCCGAAGGCCCGATGAGCGCCGTGATCTCGCCCTTGTGAAAGTCGAGCGACGTGTCGTGCAGGGCATGGTGGTCGCCATAGTACACGTTGACGTCCTTGGTGGAGAGCACGACCTCGTCGCTCACGGCCTTGCCGCCCGCGCGCACGCGCTTTTCGCTCTCCCCCACACTCGACAGGAAGTCCTGGGTGTCGGACGATGCCGCCTCGGTTGCGGGCGTTACATTCATCTCGCTCATTCGGCCGTCATCTTCCTTGCCAGTTGCTTGCCCACGATACGGGCGACTACGTTAAACAGCAGCACGCAAATCATCAGCAGCGCCGCGGTGCCCCAGACGATCTGCTGGGCCTCGGGGCTGCCCTCGCCATAGATCTTGTAGATGTGCACGGCGAGCGACTCACCGGGACGGAACACGTTCCAGGCGCAGGTGGGACTCGACAGGTTTAAGCTCAAGAAGTTCAGGCGAACCGGCGAGCTCATGCCCGAGGTAAAGAGCAGTGCCGCGGCCTCGCCAAACACGCGGCCGGCCGAAAGCACGATGCCGGTCACGATGGCGGGCATGGCCTCGGGGATCAGGATGTGCAGCGTGGCCTCCCAGCGGGTAAGGCCCATGGCCAGGCATGCATCGCGCTGGGCCTGTGGCACGTCCTCGAGCGCCTGCTGAATCACGCGCACCAGAATGGGGATGTTAAACATGGTGAGCGCGACGGCGCCGGAGATGATGGAGTACTTCCAGCCCAGCTGCACCGAGAAGACCAGAAAGCCGAACATGCCGACGACGATGGAAGGCAGCGAGGACAGCGTCTCGATGGCGGTGGAGGCGATGTCGCGAATGGGTCCGTTCGGCGCGTACTCGACCAGGAAGACCGCACCGCCCAAGCTGATGGGCACCGAGATACCTAGGGTGATCAGCAGTAGATAGAACGAGTCGAACAGCTGATAGAGCACGCCGCCCTGGGTTCCGTTGGCGCGCGACGGCTGCGTGAGAAAACCCGGCTGGAACAGCGTCGAGATGCCCTCGAACAGGATATAGGCCACCATGGAGACGACGATGAGCATGACGATGGCGGCGATTGCCGTCAGCACGCCCGTGGCGATGCGGTCCTGTTTTTGGACGCGCCCGAGTCTCGCCTCGTCGATATGAATGCGCGTGCTAGCCACGAGCCTTCGCCCCCTTGCGGCCGATAAGGTGGATGATCAAGATGAAGATGAGGCTCATGCCCATCAGCAGCAGACCGAGCGCCCACAGAACATCGTCCTGGGCCGAGCCCTCGGCATAGACCGCCATGGACGTGGTGAGCGTGGTGGTGATGGTCGACGCCGGCGACAGCAGCGACGTCGGCATGGCCTCGATGCCGCCGATAACCATGCGCACGGCGAGCGTTTCGCCAAAGGCGCGGGTCATGCCAAGGATGACCGCGGTCATGAGCGACGGCATGGCGGACTTGAGCACCACGTGCCAGATGGTCTGCCAGCGGGTGTAGCCCAGCGCAAGCGAGCCCTGACGGTAGCTGTCGGGCACGGCGCGCAGGCCATCGACCGAAAGCGTGGTCATCGTCGGCAGAATCATGACGGCCAGCACGATGGCACCGGGCAAGATGCCTAGACCCGTGCTCACATGGAAAACGCTCTTCATAAGGCCGACGACCACGTGAAAACCGATCAGGCCAAAGACGACCGAGGGAATGCCGGTCAAAAGCTCAATCAGTGGTTGGAAGACCTTGGAGCCAAATTTGGGTTGGATCTCGACCGCAAAGATGGCAGAGCCGATGGCGATAGGCAGCGCGATAAGCGTGGAGAGCACCATGACCGCAAACGAAGTGACAATCAGGGGCAGAGCGCCAGTGTAGGGCAGGCCGTTTTCGGCCGTGTTGGCCAGGTCCCACTTGGTGCCGGTGAAGAACTCAACGATCGAAACGCCGTCCTTAACAAAGGCCGAGAGGCCCTTTTGGGCGACCATAAAGATGAGCGCGGCAACGACAAGCGTCACGAGCGCTACGCACGCGCCCGTGACGCCCAGGCCCACGTTCTCAAGGTCGCGCTTTGGCAGCTGTTTTGCCATTGCAAACCTTTCCGGGGCGATTACTTATTTAGCGGATACCTTGCCGCTGGCGTCCTTGACGACCTTCATGGCAGAGACGGGGATAAAGCCCTGCTCCTCGACGAGCTTGCCCTGGACGTCGTCGGAAAGCATGAACTCCAAGAAAGCTTTGGTGGCCTCGTCGGCGTCCTTTGCGCAGTACATGTGCTCGGTAGCCCAGATCTTAAAGGAGTCATCGGTGACGTTTGCGCTCTTGGGCTCCACGCCCTCGACCTTGATGGCGTTGAACTTGGAGTCGTCGAAGTGTGAGAAGTCGAGGTAGGAGATGGCATTGTCGGTGCTGCCCATCTGAGTCTGGACGTCGCCGGACTTGTCGAGCTCGGCGTCGCCCTTAAAGTCGACGGCCTCGTCGCCAAAGACGGCGGCCTCGAAGGTGGCACGGGTGCCGGAACCGGCCTTGCGGTTGAGAACGACGATCTTGGCGTCGTCGCCGCCGACCTCCTTCCAGTTGGTGATCTGACCGGAGAAGATGCCCTTGAGCTGCTCGAGGGACAGGTCGTCAACCGTCACGTTCTTGGAGACGACGGGGCCCATGCCCACGACGGCGACCTCGTGGTCGACGAGGTTCTTGACCTGATCGGCCTCGAGCTTGGTCTCGGCGAAGACGTCGGAGTTACCGATGGTGACGGTGCCGGCGGCGACAGCGGTCAGGCCCTTGCCCGAACCGTTACCCGAGCCGGAGACGGAGACATCCGGGTTGGCGTCCATGAACTTCTCGGCAGCGGCCTCGACGAGAGCCTGGAACGAGGAGGCGCCGTCGTAGGTCACCTCGCCGGAGACGGACTCGGCAGCAGCGGCGCTACCCTTGTCGGCGGCGTCGGATGCGCCGGAGCCGCCGCAACCAACGAGACCGAGACCGACGATGCTGGCAAAACCACCAGCGAGGCCGAGGAACTGACGACGAGAATAAGCCTGATCGAGCATGATCTTCCTTTCATACATGCGACTCGCGGGCACCCCGCCCGCTTTGCTGTTTGGAAAGATACGGCCCCGATCGGGCGACGACCGCCTTATCTGCGGTTTCTTACGGGCTATTGATAGACCCTTACCGCAAGCTCTGCCCAGCCTTTACAAACGGATAACAATCCAGCGCCGAACATGGCGCACCTTTTACACCAAAGGAACGTCCCCAATGACTACCCCACCGCAACAGAAAAAGCCCGGGCCGAAGCACCGGGCTCGTAATGCAAGTTTGTATCCAAGCAGGATATAGGGGTTTCCCAGGTGCCCGAGATTGCCCCGAAAGAGGAGCGCCGCGTACTTTGGTACGCAAGCGACGGTTTGAGGGGCAAGGTCGGGTGCCTGGGGAAGCCCTACAGCTCAAGTTCGTTGAGGCGCAGGATCGCCACGATATAAATCTTGAGCGCCTGCTTGAGCTGGTCCTCGTTGGCGCACTCGTTGGGGCCGTGCATCTGGCCGCCCCATGCGGGCAGCTCCAGGCCGGTCTCCTCGGGGCCAAACGAGACGGCGCGGGCAAAGTTGCGCGCGTACGTGCCGCCGCCCATGGCAAAGGGCTTGGCATGCTTGCCCGTAAACTCGTTATAGGTATCGATAAGCGCCTTCACGGCCGGATCGTCGGCAGACACCGAGAACGGCACCTTAGCGCGACCCAGCTGGCACGTCACGCCAAAACGGCCCACGAGCGGGTCGAGCTGCTCGCGGATGGTATCGGCACTCGTGCTGTCGGGGAAGCGCACGTCGATGACCTGCTCAATATGGCCATCCGCCACGCGGATGACGCCAGCGTTGCAGGTAAGCGGGCCAAACGCCGAGCTCGTCGCATCGATACCCAGGCCGCGGCCATAGGCGTCTGCATGTACAAAGGCCAGGAACTTGACGAACTCGTGCTCGGCAGGCGTCAGCAGGCGCTCGTCACGGGCACCAAACGCGTCCTCGGCCTCGCGCAGGTACGTCACGATCAGGCCGACGGCGTTGATCGTCCCCTCGGGCATCGAAGCGTGGCCGCCAATACCGTGGGCGAAAATCTGCGCACGCCCGTTATCAAGCGCCGTGATCTCCAGGCGGTCGGCGTTCTCAACGGGCGCCGGCAGCTCATCGGCGGCAATCGCAAGCTCGCAGATGGACTGCGACGGAATGGCGTTGCTCGCCTCGGCACCGCTCCAGGACACAATGCGCCCGCCGTCGATCTTGGGGCTCACAAACGTCGCCCCAAACTGGCCCTTCTCGGCATTGCAGACCGGGAACTCGGCATCGGGCGTAAACAAAAAGTCGGGGTCTGCGTGGTTCTCCAGATAATGGTGAACGTCGGACATGCCCACTTCCTCATCGCAGCCCAGCAGTGCGCGAAAGGTATAGCGCGGCACAATGCCGTGCTTGAGCAGGTAGGCACCGGCGTAGAGCGACAACACCGCCGGACCCTTGTCATCAATCACGCCACGGCCGAGCAGCCATCCCTCGCGACGCTCCATCGCAAACGGGTCGGTGTTCCAGCCGGGGCCGGCGGGCACCACGTCCACGTGGCAGATGGTCGCGAGCTGCTTGTCGCCGCGACCCGGGATATCGGCAATGCCCACATAGCCCTCGTCGTCGCTCGTCTGGTAGCCGAGCTTTTGCGCAATGCCGAGCGCGCAATCGAGCGCATCACGAACCGGGCGGCCAAACGGCGCGCTAGGCTCCGCATCGGCAGCAACGGCTACGGACAGATAACTCACCAGCTGCTCGATATCGGCGACGACATCCTCCCAGACCTCGTCGACATACTCAGCGACGCTCTGCTCCACCTGATTCATGGACTGCCTCCTTACCAATGAGCGACGGGTACGCCCGCCCCTCACATCAAGTACTTATATAGCGAAAAGTTTAGCAAGCTCGGCCACCGAGTGCACCACTGCATCGGCACCCGCCGCCTCGTGCTCGCCCGGCGCCGCCGCGCCCGAATAGATACCGATGCACGGTACGCCCATTGCGTGCGCGCCCTCCACATCGTTGAAGCGATCGCCGATCATCACGGCATCGCACGCCGTCATACCGAGCTCTGCCAGGGCATCGCGGACCGAATCGGCCTTGGTCTCGCGCCCCTGCAGCGGATTCATGCCAGCCACCGCCTCAAACTGAGAAAGACCCAGCTCATGCACCATGTCGATACACTTCGCCTCCATGCGCGACGTCGCCACGGCCAAGCGCTTGCCCTGGGCGACCAACCCATCCAGCAGCTCGGGGATCCCGTCGAACACGGGATACTCCTCCGGTCCCAGCTCGTCAAAAAAGGCGCGGTACTCGTCGGCCACCACAAGCGACTCCTCGCGGGAGAAGCCATAAAAGTCGTGAAAACTCTTCCACAGGGGCGGCCCGATCATGCGGCGCAGGTCACCCATCTGCGCCTCCGAAAACCCGCGCGCAGCCAGCGCCTTGCGCGTCGAGGTCATCACCGCCCGACCCGTATCTGCCACCGTGCCGTCGAAATCGAACAGCACGACCGGCCGCCTACATATCTCCAGTGCCTCCATCGGCATTCCTCTTCCCCAGTTGATGATTTCCACACCGACACTTCAAACTGTTGACTATTCAACAATTGAACCTAGAACTGTGGAACGACTCCACTATACTTGTCGCACTTTGCTCTCAGAAGGCGGCGCGCAAGCGCCCCAACGAAAGGTGCAATTATGTCTTTTGCCATCATAACCGACTCCACGTCGGACATCTCCCCCGCCCGCGCCCAAGAGCTTGGCATTTACGTCATTCCACTGCATGTGATCATCGAGGGCGAGGACCTGCTCGACCAGGTACAGATCACCGCCCAGGAGTACGTCACGCGCATGGCTGGCTCCGAGCAGCTGCCGCACACCTCGCAGCCGAGCGCCGGCGAGTTCAAGGCACTCTTTGACCGCGTGCTCGCCGACGGCCATGATAGCGCCATCTTTATCTCACTGTGCAGCGAGTGGTCCGCCTGCTATGCCAACGCCAGCCTGACGGCCGAAACGCACGAACTCGACGTGCGCTGCATCGACTCGCGCACCGGCTCGGGTGCCGAGGGCCTGCTGGTGGAGTACGCGCTGGCCATGCGCGAGGACGGCCGCAGCCTGGACGAGACCGAGGCGCAGATCCGCGCGACGCTGCCCGACGCCCACCTGCTGCTGATTCCCCGCACGCTCGAGAACCTCGTTAAGAACGGCCGCGCGCCCAAGCTCGCCGGCCAGCTCACGCAAATGCTCAACATTCGCCTGGCCGTTTCGCCGGAGTGGAAATCGGGCGAGATCAAGGCCATCAAAAAGGGCCGCGGCGCCAAGCGCATCGTCGCCAACACCATGGCTGACTGCCTCGCATTTTTGGCCGAACATCCAGGCTCCAGCGTGCGCGTGCTCACGACCGGCGCCGCCGAGGAGCAGGGGCTCGTCAACCAAGCGCTCGCAGGCCAGGAC
>CAUHIY010000063.1:0-10651 GCA_959606405.1 uncultured Collinsella sp.
GGGAGGCCAGGGCGCCGCTGACCGGTGGACGGCACCGAGCCGTCAGCGACTTGAAGAAGGGGGAGGCCTCGCGGCCTCCCCCTTTTTTGCGTTTGGTCGATATGGGCTAAACGCCTCTATGGCTTAATAGCCTTTTCTATTTGAAGAAAACAAAATGAATGACCAGCACGATTGCCACGATGGCAATGATCAAGAGTGCCATTTGGAGACGGTGCTGTTTGCGTCGTCTGTTTGACGATGTAAATATCGATTTCCCCTGCTTAGGCGTCTCAAGATAGCGGGCGGAATGCGTTAGAGTTTGCTTGGGACGGGGCCCTCTACGATGTTGCTTGGTTGGTGTTTGTGTCTGCTCCTGGCTGCATGCGCTGTTATTGGATAAGGGGGCATCTTTGAGATACACCGGATCGCTCGAGGCGACACCCATGTGTCTGCGCGCTGATTGAGATTCTTCAAGAGTTTGATATCGATTACGAGTTACATACTCAGGCTCTGCATCGTTAATGGGCTCTTGGGAAATATGGGGACGATGGTAGCGTCTGGGCTGTGAATAGGCAGAACTATCGTTCTGCAGCGGCTCATACGAATTGTCGGAGGTCTGATCGTCCATGATGCCCTTAGGTTGTCATTAACAACGTGTATGCGCTTATTGTAAGCCCCTCGCTTCGTTTTGACAGGTGCGTATATGGTATTCAAGACATGGTTCAAAGAACCTTTACCTCACTAGAACCTTAGTCAAACAGACTTAGATATGCTTATAGAAAGAGACTTAAAAAACTTTATAGTAAAATGTATATATACGTAATCGTTGGGCATATATTAGAGCGTCAAACGAAGTCCCTGCCACCTGGAAGATGGCTCGGCAGTCCCTAAAAGGAGTGGTAGTCATGGCAAGCATGGTTCCTTATCGTTCGGTTTTTGGTGTTCGTCCCTCTGCTAGCTCGTTGTTTGATCTCTTTGATGATATGACTGATCTGGCAAATAACTCGATCGCCTCTAAGGCTTTTCCCGTTGATGTTGAGGACAAGGGCGACGGGTACGAGGTCAAGGCTTATTTAACTGGCGTCGCCAAGGATGACATCGATGTTGAGCTCAATGAGGGTCGTCTTTCCATTAGCGTGAATGTCGAGGAGAGCGATGAGAACGAGGGCAAGAACTTCCTGCAGAAGGAGTTTAACTCGTACAGCGCGACGCGCGGTGTGTACCTGAAGGATGCTTCGAGCGAGGGCCTTTCTGCAAAGTACGCTGACGGCATCCTTACCGTTACGGTTCCTAAGATTGTCGAGAAGAAGAACGTTACAAAGATTTCCATCGACTAAGGCTATCGGCTTTTAAAATCGGTGCCTACGTTAAGGGGGCTGGGAAGTGATTCCCGGCCCCCTTTTCTATTTGAGCTGGCCTACTGAATGGACATGGGCCGATATTGCCCGGCGGGACGTATCGTAAGTTTACGCAGCCCCTCAACGCGGGTGGCGGTGCTGCCAAGCTCGTTGTCGAGTGTTGCGCCGAGGGAGCTTGCGTAGCTTTTGACGGTCAGGCTTGGGCGATTGTTGTCTTGGCTAATGTGCATCGCGATAAGCTGCTCGGTGCGATCAGTTACCAGCGCGCGTGCGGCATCGGCGGCCTGATCGTTGGAGAGATGCCCTTTTGCAGACAGGATGCGTTCCTGAAGAAAGCGAGGATAGTCTCCTTGACGTAGCATGGCTACATCGTGGTTGCTTTCGAGTGCGAGAATGCGACAGTCCTTGAGCGTATTGATGGCATGCTTTGACAACTCGCCGGTGTCGGTGGCAAAGCCAATCGAATCGCCCTGAGCGTCAAACCGGTAGCCGACGGGATTGACGACGTCGTGGGATGTCGAATACGTTTGAATGTGGACTCCGGCAATAGAGAGGGTGTCGCCTGGGTCGAATTCTTCAACAGGCAGATGTGCGAGGCTTTCTTTTTTGGACGCGAGCGTTCCTCTGCTGGAAAAGACCGGGCCATTCCAATGCTTACACCACACCTCAAGCCCCTTAATGTGGTCGCTGTGCTCATGGGTGACCACAAGGGCCGACACGTCGTCTGCCGAAAGGCCGAGCTCCGCCATGCGTTTGAGCGTCTCGCGGCGAGACAGTCCATCATCGACCATAATGAGCCCTTGCGGGCCCTCGATGAATGCACAGTTGCCTTTAGAGCCACTGCCGAGGATATGAAGGTGCAGGCGAGACATAAGATTCCAAAGGATACAATGGGTGCGGACGAATAGAGGAGGAAGCGAATGCCAACGGTATCACAGCATTACGGACACCATGCCGCGCCTGGGGCAGTCGATGAAACCAGGACGAGGCAGCAGGCAGCTCCTGTGGTACTCATGGTATCAGGCGGTGCGGACTCGACGGCGCTGCTTCTTATGGCGTGTACATCAAAGCTGGATATCCAAGATGGACGCGGCGTTGCCCCCATTGCTCGCGAGCGCCTGCATGTGCTTCATGTAAATCACCATCTGCGGGGCGAGGCGTCCGATGACGACGAGGCCTTTGTGCGTGAGCTCTGCGCGCAATATGGTTTACCGTTGTGTGTGGAGCACGCTTATTTTGATGGGGAGTCGGGAAATATCGAGGCAGCGGCGCGCGAGGTGCGCTATGCCGCGGCGCGAAGGTATGTACGCGAGCTGTGCGCCAAGACGGGGGCGCCGAGAACGGCGGCGCGTATCTGTACTGCCCATACCTCTTCGGACCGCGCGGAAACATTTTTGATGAACGCCATTAAGGGGTCGGGTCCAGCTGGGCTTTCGAGCATTCCCCGTCGAAGGAATATTGTGGTGCGCCCCTTGCTCGACCTAACTCATGGCGAGCTTGTGAGCTATCTGCAGGTACATGGTCAGCCGTGGCGTGAAGACGAGAGCAATGAGGATGTCTCGTATCTGCGAAACTATGTGCGCCATCGGGTGATGCCAGTGGTGGCGCAGCGTAATGCGAGTGTGTGCAAGACGATTGGCGCCGCCTGCGAGATCCTTGGTGACGAAGATGCGTTTCTATCCCAGCTGTCGGCACAGGCGTTTCGAAGCTGCCTGCGCAAAGAGGTGGCGGGCGCGCTGGTGCTCGATGCCAGGCGCCTTGCTGCGGCCGAGGTAGTGATTGCGCGGCGCATCGTGCGACTGGCGATTAAACGCATCGATCCGGACGCTCGTCCAGAGATGCGACATGTGGAGCGAGTCCTTTCCTGCGTTGCTGAGGGCGCAGGCTCGGTCACGCTTCCGGCGGGGATTGACGCACGCGTCGAATTTGGCATGCTGGCGTTTAAGGCGCCGGTGGCTCGCGAGGGCCTGGTCGCGGACTGGGTTACCGTACCCGGTCGTTTGCCGTTGGGCGGGGGGCGTATGCTGGTTGCAGAGCCGATGGCCGTTGAACCGGGATGCGATATCGTGCGCCGCGCCCGTGAGCTTGCGGCTGCCGGGGAAGTGGCAGCTTTGGTAGACGCGGCTGCACTGGGTTTTGCCGACAGCGATAGTGAGCGGATCCTGGCGGGCTCGCGTGGCGAGATCCCTGCCGAGGCGCGATTGGCGCGCCTGTGGGTGGACGGTCCCGCACCGGGAGATGTGATGTGCCCGTTAGGAATGAGTGGCCGAAGCAAGAAGGTATCCGACTTGCTAGGAGAGGCTCGCATTCCCGTTTCCGAGCGCGCCGGCGTGCCCATGGTGAGGACGGCGCCGGGAGGTGCCGTGGTGTGGGTCGCCGGAGTTCGCGCGGACGAACGCTTTAAGTGCACGGCGGCGACGCGTGTGGCCTATCTGCTTCGCGTGGTTGATGCGGATTAGCCCCTCGCACCAGCTTTTCTGTGCGGCGTTGACGGTATTCCCGCGCTGATGATGCGCGGGCTGGAAAATATACCCCGTGCGCTGCTAGAATGTGTAGTTCGCGTCCATACGGCGGTGTGTGGGCGATTAAGCACAAGAAAGGGTTGTCATGGCTTCTCAACATCCGGATATCGAGAAGGTTCTGTTTACGCAGGAGGATATCGACGGTATCGTTTCTCGCCTGGGCGAGGAGATTACGCGCGACTACGCTGGTAAGGATCTGGTGCTGATCGCGGTTCTGCGCGGCGCCGTTGTCTTTATGGGCGACCTGATGCGCAAGATTGAGCTGCCGACCAACATCGATTTCATGGCTGTTTCGAGCTATGGCGACGGTGTGAAGTCTTCGGGCATCGTGCGTATCATTAAGGACCTGGATATCGACATCCGTGGTCGCGACGTGCTGATCGTCGAGGACATTCTGGACTCGGGCCTGACCCTCAAGTACCTGATGAAGAACCTCGAGAGCCGCAAGCCCGCTTCGCTGGAGGTTGCCGCCTTCCTGTGGAAGGACGTTGAGGACCGTACCTCGGCCATCACGCCCAAGTATGTTGGAACCCATTGCCCCGATGCCTTTGTGGTGGGCTATGGCCTCGATTATGCCGAGCGCTATCGCAACCTTCCGTATCTGGGCATTTTGAAACCGGAGGTTTATTCGTAAGATGCCCGACGACCGTAACGATAATAATTCTCAGGATCCCCGGGACCCAAAGATTCCGGGGATGCCCGGAGGCAAGAAGCCCACGCGTACGGGCTGGCTGTATTTCCTTTTGGCTTGCGCGCTTCTGGGTTATGCCTTCTTTAATATGGGTTCCGGCTTTGCCAACTCCAGCAATACCGTTAAGCTCGCGACGAGCGAGATGGTCAGCGCCATTAAGCAGGATCGCGTCGAAGATTTGACCTATACGGTTCAAGACGGAAGCGTGGCGGGTCATTACTGGAAGACGAAAAAGGACAAGGGCGATACGAGCGAGCTCAAGAGCTTTTCCTCGACCTATGTCGGCTCCGATTCGCTTGCCGAGCTCATGGCGGAGCACCCCGACACCAAGTATATCGTCAACACCAACGACCCCGATTTTTGGGGCGACTTGGCGATGAGCGTGCTGCCGACGATTGCTCTGATCGCCATCATGTTCTACTTTATGCGCCAGATGATGGGCGCCAATAATAGGAACATGCAGTTTGGCAAGACCAACGCCAAGACCAACGAGGCTACGCGTCCCAAGGTTAAGTTCGAGGACGTTGCCGGCGTGGACGAGGCCGTCGAGGAACTCGAGGAGATCCGCGACTTCCTAAGCGATCCGGACCGCTATCGCAAGCTGGGTGCCAAGATTCCGCGCGGCGTTTTGCTGGTTGGCCCTCCGGGTACCGGTAAGACGCTGCTGGCCAAGGCCGTTGCCGGCGAGGCGGGCGTGCCGTTCTTTAGCATCTCGGGTTCTGACTTTGTCGAGATGTTCGTGGGTGTCGGCGCCAGCCGTGTGCGCGACCTCTTTAAGGAGGCCAAGTCTCAGGCTCCGTCGATCATCTTTATTGACGAGATTGATGCCGTGGGACGTCAGCGCGGAGCCGGTCTGGGTGGCGGCCACGACGAGCGCGAGCAGACGCTCAACCAGCTGCTGGTCGAGATGGACGGTTTTGAGGAAAGCGAGTCGGTCATCCTGATCGCTGCGACCAACCGCCCCGATATTCTGGATCCTGCATTGCTTCGCCCCGGTCGTTTTGACCGTCAGGTCACGGTCGACCGTCCGGACGTAAAGGGCCGCGAGCAGATTTTGCGCGTGCATGCCGAGAACAAGCCGATGGACGAGGACGTGAAGTTTGAGAAGCTCGCCCAGATGACCGTTGGCTTTACCGGTGCCGATCTGGCAAACCTGCTCAACGAGTCTGCGCTGCTGGCCGCTCGCCGTCATCGTTCCGTGATCTCGATGGACGAGGTCGAGGAGTCAATGGAGCGCGTGATTGCCGGACCGCAACGCAAGGGTCGTGTGATGACCGAAGCCGAGCGCACCACGATTGCCTACCATGAGAGCGGCCATGCCCTGGTGGGCCACATTCTGGAGCACTCCGATCCGGTCCACAAGATTTCGATTGTCAGCCGCGGCCAGGCTCTGGGCTACACGTTGCAGCTTCCGCAGGAGGATCACTTCCTCAAGACCAAGAACGAGATGCTCGACGAGCTTGCCGTGTTCTTGGGCGGCCGCGTTGCCGAGGAGCTCATGTGCGATGACATCACGTCGGGCGCGAGCAACGACCTGGAGCGCGCGACCAAGATGGCGCGCGAGATGGTTACGCGTCTGGGCATGAGCGAGGAACTGGGCACGCAAGTGTTTGGCGAGGCGCAGCATCAGGTGTTCCTTGGTCGCGATTACGCCGATCACCAGGATTACTCCGAGGAGACGGCGCGCCGCATCGATATCGAGGTTCATCGCATCATGCGCGAGGCCCATCGCCGCGCGGTCGAGATTTTGGATGCCCGTCGCGATCAGCTCGATCTGATGGCGAAGGTGCTGCTCGAGCGCGAGACCGTCGAAGGCGACGCCGTGAACGCCCTGCTCGACAACGAGTGGGATGCCTACCTTGAGCGCGAGGGCGATATCCTGGCGGCCAAGGAGGAACGCAATGCCAAGGCGGCCGGCATGCCGACCAAGAAGCGCGCGCCTCGCATGAGCGAGGAGGAGCTGGCGGCTGATGCCGCGGCCTTTGCGCAGGCGGCCATGCAGGAGGATGCATCTGATGGCGGCGAGGACGCTGGCGAAAAAAACGCTGACGCCGACGCAGCCGGCGGCGAGTAGCCTTTGCCACGAGAGCCTCCGCGGGGAAACCTGCGGAGGCTTTTCCTTTTGGCCGATATGGGGCCGTCTGTTGATTGGGGACAGACTTAAATGAGCGTTTTCACGCATTTAAGTCTGTCCCCAATTAACATTGCTGCGGCACTTTGCTCAGCTAAAGCGTACAATAGCGCCTATGCGAAAGGGGAACAGATGATCAACGAAACTATGTATGCTCGCGGTGCGGAAAGCTCCATCATCCGCGAGATCTTTAGCTATGGTCTTGAGCGCAAAGCACAGATCGGTGCGGAGAACGTATTCGATTTTTCGCTGGGCAACCCGAGTGTTCCGGCGCCCGCTGCTGTGGCTGAGTCCATTAAGAAGGCCCTGGAGCTGCCGAGTGACCAGCTGCACGGCTACACTCCCGCGCCGGGTCTGCCGCAATGTCGGGCAGCCGTCGCCGAATCGCTCAACCGCCGCTTTGGCATGAGCTATGAGGGCAAGGACGTCTTTATGACGGTGGGCGCCGCGGCTTCGCTCACCTGCACGCTCAACGCCGTTACGAACCCGGGCGACGAGGTTATTGTTATCGCCCCGTACTTTCCGGAGTATCGCGTGTGGATTGAGAAGGCCGGCTGCACGTGTGTCGAGGCGCCTGCCGATGAAGACACGTTCCAGCTGAGCGTGGACAACGTACTCAAGGCGATCAGCGATAAGACGGCGGCCGTCATTATCGACTCGCCCAACAACCCGACCGGTGCCGTATATACGCGCGACACGCTGACGCGACTGGCCAATGTTCTGCGCGAAGCCAACGCTCAGCGCGATCCCGAGAATCCGATTATGCTCATCTCGGATGAGCCGTACCGCGAGATCGTGTACGGTGCCGAGGTGCCTTGGGTACCCTCGATCTACGAGAACACCGTGGTGTGCTACTCGTATTCTAAGTCGCTGTCGCTGCCGGGTGAGCGCGTGGGCTGGATCTTGGTTCCCAACACCAATCCGCAGGCTGCGCGTCTGATGCCGGCTGTTGCGGGTGCTGCCCGTACGCTGGGTTTTGTATGCGCACCGGCGCTCTTCCAGCGCGTGATTATCGATTGCATCGATGAGCCGAGTGACGTTGAGGCCTATGCACGCAACCGCACCGCGCTTACCGACGCACTAGCGGAGTATGGCTACACCTATGTTGAGCCGGATGGCGCGTTCTACCTATGGGTGAAAGCGTTGGAGCCCGATGCGAATGCGTTTTGCGAGCGCGCAAAGAAGTATGAGTTGCTTGCGGTTCCCTCGGACAGCTTTGGTATGCCGGGTTGGTTCCGCCTGGGCTATTGCGTGAGTTACGAAACGATTGTCAATTCGCTATCCGCTTGGAAACAGTTGGCGGACGAGTATCGTTAAAAGCAAAGCGCTCTGCCTACAATGTTTTACGTGAAACGGGGTTTGGTGTTAAGCCGGACCCCGTTGTCATGGACGTTGTGTCTTTGGGATGGAGTGGTTTTACGACTATCGAAGGCTATGCGTACAATGAATATAAGCGACGGCCGTGCCAGATAAGGAGACCTGATGCCCTACCTGCTTTCTTGTGACATTCATACCCATACGATGTTCTCTGCGCATGCATATTCGACCATTGAGGAGAATGTGTACTGGGCGGCAGAGCGTGGTCTGCAGGTGCTCGGATCTGCCGACCATTTGAGCTCTATGGTTACGGCTTGCCCCAATGACCTGCGCAGTTACCAGTTCTTTATCAACCAGGATATCTGGCCGCGCATTTGGAGCGGCGTGCTGGTGCTGCGTGGTGCCGAGGCCGATATCGTTTCGCTGGACGGAAGCCTGTTTGGCGAGGACACTTCTGTCACGCTCGATATTGCCGGCGATTCGTACAGCCGTCAGCATTCGCTGTTCGATTTGGTTACGCGTAATTTGGATTATTTGGTTGCGAGCGTGCATAATTCGCAGATTGCTGAAGGCGCGACGCTGGCCCAGACGACCGAGATGTATATCAATGCCCTGGAGCACCCCAAGGTGTTCATGCTGGGTCACACGGGGCGTTCGGGCGTGCCGTTCGATATCGACGAGGTGCTGTTGGCAGCTAAGGCCAAGCACAAGATTATCGAGATCAACAACCATAGTCTTGAACACGGTGTCGACACTGAGCATTGGGCTGTATGCCGCAAGATCGCCGAGCGCTGCGCCGAGCTGGGCGTGGGCATTGGCGTGTCGACCGATGCCCACATTGGCATGGCCATTGGCAAGCTCGACCACGCGCGCAAGATGCTCGACGAGATTCACTTCCCGCTGGATTTGATCGTGACGCGCGACCGCGAGACGCTGCTGCGCGAGATGGCGGCAGCCGGCGTGTGTGACCTGCGCAAGGGGATGTAGCGGAGTTCATAAACCAAGCGAAGGGGGCGGTCCAGACGGGCCGCCCCCTTTCTTGTCCCGAAAATCTACCGGGGTGGATTAGCGGCGCTCGAGGACCGCTACGGTTTCGGTGTGGTCGGTATGGGGGAACATGTCGACTGGCGTGATCTTGAGCAGGCGATAGCCTCCGTCGAGGAGCTGGCGCAGGTCGCGCTCTTGGGTCACGGGGTTGCAGCTGATATAGGTGATGCGGCGCGGCTTAAGTGCGCAGGCAGCTTCGAGGAACTCGGGCGTGGAGCCGGCGCGCGGCGGGTCGATGGAAAGAACGTCGACGCGTTCGTTGTTGTCGGCGGCATCCAGGATGTAATCGGTCGCATCGTCGGCCATAAACCAGGCGCTGCGGGTGAGGCCGTTGAGCTCGGCATTGCGGCGTGCGTCGGCAATGCCCGCCGGGTTGCGCTCCACACCGAGCAGCATGATGCCGATCCCCTTGTTCTGGGCATCTTTAGCTGCGCAAAGACCGATGGTGCCGCTGCCACAGTAAGCATCCATAAGCACATCGCCCTCGCGCAGATCCATGCCGTCGATAGCGAGCTGATAGAGCAGCTCGGTCTGCTGCGGATTGGTCTGATAGAACGCGGTGGGGGAGATATCGAATTCGCAACCGAGCAGCTGGTCGCGCATGCACTCGGCGCCATATACAATGCGGGTTTCCTCGCCGAGGATGGCGTTGCCGGGACGTCCGTTGATGTTTTGGGCGACGGTGACGATGTGCGGATTGAGTGCGGCGACAGCCTCAAAGAACTCCTGCGCATGCGGCAAGTCGCGCTGAGCGGTCACGAGCGTGACCATGACCTGGTCGGTACGCCAGCCGCAGCGGACGACGGCATAGCGAAGCAAACCAAGATGCTTGTCCTCATTAAAGGCGGGAATATGCAGCCGCTCAGCTTCGCGTGCGATGCCGTTGAGAATCTGACGGGCGCCCGGTGCCTCGATGGGGCATTCGGGTACGGCAACGATCTTGTGCGTGCCGCGCTCAAAGAAACCGCAACGGACGACGCCCTCCTTACCGGGAGCAAAGGGAGTGGCAGCCTTATGACGAAAGCCACGCGGCGCAGGATATTTGCCCGGGTCGCCCAGGGTGACACCCATGCCACGAATAGGATCTACAGCAATGCCCTCACGCTCACAAAGCGAAGCAAAAAGCTCCTCCATAGCAGCCTGCTTGGCGGCGAGCTGCTTCTTATAAGGACGATTGAGCGCCGTACACCCACCGCAAGCTTTCATGATCGAACAGGGAGACTTGGGGTCCACAGCCTTACGCGCAGACGAAACCTGATCTTTATGTGAGCGCTTGGAGCGAGTCTGAGATGCCTTATCCTCGTTCCGACGAGAGCCGGGACGCTTGGCCTTAGCCTTGCCCTTAGCCGACTGACCCTTCGCATTCAGAGACGACTTGGATTTCTTAGAAGATTTTTTCTCCCCCGACCCCTCAGCCGCCTCGATCAAAGCACGACGAGCCTTACGCTCCGCACGAGATTCTGCCATCAATAACTCCACTAATTCATGAATTAAAGCTGCAAGTATTGTACCGTGTCAAGCCAGCAGACGATATACAAGCGGTTTAATCGTGTCAGACACTATGACCCAATCCGAGGGCACTAAAAAGATAGGAGCCCCCGCTCGT
>CAUHIY010000064.1:0-10439 GCA_959606405.1 uncultured Collinsella sp.
CCGTCCGCACCGCGCGTGCGCCTACGGACCTTAAACCGAACCTCATACGAGTCAAGAAACGCGATGACGAACGTGCCCACCGCCGCGAGGGCGGCGAGCGCGTTAAGGAATTTCAGCATTTGGGGACCTCCGATCGAGTCGTCGGCCGCCCGCGCACGGGATGCGTCGCAAGGGTATTTTACTGCGAGTGCATGCACCCGCAGCTGCTAAACGCAATAATTGCAAACATTTGTTCGATAGTTACACACACGGTTCCTCGTCCAGCGGAGCCTGGCCGCATTGTCCGGGTTTGCCCGACGTGTTTGCGTTTTCAAATGTCCCGAATCGGCGGGGCGATTCGGGATACAATCGTTACAGGAAACGACACGCCCCGCGTAAGTGTTCGAAAGCGCGAGTGAGCAGTTTCCGGTGTTGTTAAATGCCCGGGCTCCGAACCCCGGGCATTTTTATTTGCGCTTGTTGCGGCGCAAATGCCTTCTACCGTCCGCACCGCGCGTGCGCCTACGGACCTTAAACCGAACCTCATACGAGTCAAAAAACGAGGTGACGAACATGCCCGCATCGGACGATGGAGGCTGGCTGCGTTATCCCAAAAGAACGGGGCAAACTCCAGTGCGGAGTCTGCCCCGAAAAGAGAATGGCAAAGCAAGAACGTGGATGGACGAGAAAAGTGTCCGCAAGTCTCATGGTCATCACATCCCACCTGCCAAAGGGATGGGTGAGCGAGCGTTACTCCTGCTCGGACTCCTCAGCCTGCTTACGGCTGCGGATGAGGTGCGCCACGCCGATGCACAGCACCGCGCCACCGGCGATCCAAGTGAAGGTCACGCCATTGAGACCGGTGAGCGGGAGGCCGGAGCCCTTCTGGTCGACAATGGTGAAGCTGAGCTTACCGACTTCAGCTTTCGCGGAGCCCTCCTGAACAACATCTTGACCTGCCACAATGGCGCTCGTCGTGTCGGGCGTCACATTCGCACCGTCCTGATTGAGCGTGCGGCTGATAGTAAAGGTCACACCGTTTGCCGCGGAGTTGTTGTAGCCAGGCGCAGGCTTAACCTCCGTGAGGATATAGGTGCCCTCATCGAGGCCGACAACGTTGATCTTGCCTTCGGAGGTGGTGGTCAGTATTGCTTCATTCTCATTTGACGTCGTGGTGCCGTCGGCCTTGATAAATTTGCCGGTGCCTTGCTCCCTCAGCGTGAATTCGACGTCTTTGAGAGTCTTGGGGTTGCCGGCCTCATCCATATCGCTGCCAACCTTGGTAACGTCGATACCATAGGTGTAGTCGTAGGCCGGATGGTCAACCGTGGTACCGGTGCCATTGGTGTGCGGGTTGTTGGAATAGGTCAACTTGACATTGTTCACCTGGGCCTTGCCGAGCATATCCGCGTTAATCTTGCCAGCAACCAGTTTTGCCTCATAGTTCACATAAACTGTCGAGCTACCGTCAACGTTGATGGAATTGCCGGCCTTATCCTTTGCTTCTTTGAGGTTCTCGAAGGAAACAGTGAGCGTATTCGTACTTTCCCCCGGGGCATAGGTCGCACTGTAGCAAGCGGGATCCACGACTGAACCGTCAATCTTGACCTCAACGACTGGGCTACCACCCTGAAGCTTTGGAACCATCGTGGAGGGGAGCTCGTCAGTGAAAGTGTAGCTGTACTTGACATACGTGTTAATGTTGCTAGCCACAGTGCCGGCAAGCTGATATTCAACAGGCTGTTCAGCAGCGGAGTCGGCGGCCTTGTTGGCTGCGGTAAAAACATTCTTGCTATCGTCCGTAACAAACTTGCCGTCCTTGTCATCCTTGACGGCCTTGGTCACTTTGGGGACGTCCTTCTTGGGCTCCGCCTCTACATTTTCACCACCGACGACAGTGAAGATCGGCGAGGTGTAAGCGTCGTCATTACCGTTGGTCGTATTGGCACCCTTAGTCGAACCAGGGTGAGCAGTCACAAAGAGCCAGTAGCCGGTATTCAGATCAGCGAAGGTGCCGTTAGTGCTCGTTCGCCAGCCATCCGTCCCTTCGGCAATCTTGGCACCCTCCAGCGCCTTAGCAATCTTGTCGAGGGTCGTTCCGGCGTCAAGCTTAGTAGCGTCGTTTGTACCTGACGGCTTGTACTCCTCGTCGGTTTTCGATTTAATCCAATCAGCCCACTCTTGAGCATCGGTGCCAGAGGGCTTTGTGCTATCGGTAGTATCGACAAATGCCGCCGTCACAGCATTCCTAACGCCGCCCGACGCCCACGTGATATCAGAAAGCGTCTTATCCCCATTCCAGGCGTTATCCTTCTTATCCTGCGTGACCGTTGCCTTGAAAATCTGGATGCCCTTAAAAGTCGTATCCGTATAGGTTGAATCCTTAATCGTCACGTTGCCGCTCTGGGCCACCGTTGGCGTGCCATCAGCAAACGCCATGGTAACCGGCGCCATGACGCCGCCGAAGCTCAGCGCTGCTGTGAGGCCGGCGGTTACTGCCAGGCGTGCGATGTTCTTGCTCATGCTCATCTTCTTTTCCTCTGCTTTCTGCTTGAAGTCCATTTGATCTAAATCTGTCTGTCTGTGTCTTAGCATCTACTTCGCTACGTCTCGCCCCGCTCTCTGTGGGGCTGCCAGCTACTCTTTATGGCTGCCACCTCCCCGCTTGACCAGGAGCGCGACCACGATGAGCGCGGCTCCGGCGACCGCTGCGGCGGCCGCGGCGTACATTGCCATATCGCCAGTCGAGGGCATAAAGCCTCCGGTGGTAATGCTAGGGGGTGTGCCGGTGGGCGTATTGATGAGCGACGCCTCCAGGCTGCCCGTCGACCCGTCCGCGCTGTCGGCGCGCAGGGGCGACTCGGCCGTGATGGTAAGTTTGGGCTTGGCGGCAGCCACCTGGTCGACGTCCAGGCCCTCGGCCTTGACCGTCACGGAGCGCGTGCCCTCAAAGGCGGTGTAGCCCTTGGGCGCCTTGAGCTCGCGGACCTCCAGCTTGCCTGAGTCCACGCCCGAGACGGTCACGCGACCGTCCTCGCCCGTGGTGACGGTGGCCTTGCCCTCTGCATCCCACGTGCCGTCGGCCGCCAGCGTGCGACCGCGGTCGTCGGCGATGCTCAGGACCGCCCCGGCAAGCGGCTTGTCGCCGTCGCTGCCGCGCTTGGTGAGCGCGAGATCCCAGGTGTAGGCGCACGCATCATCGCTCGGCGTGCGGGTGAAGCCGGCGTCGCCGGACTGGTCGGCAAAGGGAGAGCGCGGGTAGCGCAGGTAGACCTCGTTGGGGTTGCCCTTCGCAATGCCGTGGTTGCACGCGCTGTTGAGCGGCGCATTGTACACGGCGACCACGCGGGCGCCCGCGGTGAAGGCGTCGGCCCCGCCGAGCGCGGCGATGAGGTCGCCGGTGCGCACGGTGAAGGTCTTGCCGTCGGCCGCTACCTTGGTGGCGCACTGGGCCGTGATGTCGGTCCAGCCCTTCGCGGGCTCGGTGCCGGCGCGCCCGTCCTTGCCGGTCTGGACCGTGTCAAAGCCGCCGTCCGTGCCCGCCGCCACGTACACGCGCATGCTCGCGACCACCTTGGAGGGGTCGAGCCCCGCGCTCATGGTGTCGACGAACTGCACCGTATAGGTGTCGTAGGCCGTGAGCCCCACCGGGACCGTGGCCGAGAGGCGCCAGTACAGGTCGTCGGCGACCGTGGCGTCGGCGGCCTTCTGCCAGGCAGCAGTGCTGTCCTCCAGCACATGCTTGGCCACCTTGGGGGTCGCCGCCTTGGGCTTGACGGTGACGGCGCTGCCGCCGACCAGGGCCATGATCGGCGCGGTGCCGGCCTCGCCCTGGGCGATGGCGTCGTCTTTGGCGACGATGAGCCAGTAGCCGCAGGGCAGCTCGGCCGCCGTGCCCGCGTTAAGGGCCACGGACTCGGCGGCAGAGCTCTGGAGGGAACGAGCGAGCTGTGCGCTCAGCGCGCTCGTAAGGTGGGAATCGGCGTTGAGCCACTCGGCAGCTTCCTGCGCGGTGGTCTGGGAATTGGGCATGCCGGCGCTGTGCAGCACAGGCAGCGCGGCGTCGCGCACGGCGTCGCTTGCCCAGGCAAGGTCGGTGGCGATCTTGGCGTCGCTGTCGCCGTCGACGACGTTAGCGCTAAAGATCTGGTAGGCGTCGTAGCTGCTCGCCACGGTGCCGCTCACCGTGATGGAACCGGTCGAGGTCGGCGCGGCCTGCGCGGAAGCGGGGAACACAACCGCGCAGGCGCCGATCAGGAGGGCAAGCAGCGCAAACAAGATCGGGAAGGAGCAAACTTTCTTATTCACGACGCTTACCTCCCTTCGCATTCGCCTTGCGACGAATGTGCATCCAGGCCGCAGCAGCGCAAAGCACCGCCGCGCCGGCAAGGTACGTCAGAGTGACGCCCGACATACCAGAAAGGGGCAAAGAGGTGGAGTAGGTGTTGGTGAAGGTGGGGTTAGTGTCGGGAAACTCGTGGTCCACATTATCGGTGTTTTTCCACGTACCGCCGGGGTCAACGGTTCCCTTCCTGTAGGTAACCCTACATTTGATCTCTCCTTTTTTGTCGTCATACGTTGGCTCAACCGTGAACTTATAGACCGAGTGGTCGTACGTGTAGTGCGAGAACTGCGAACCGTCGGTTTTCTCGCGCACATAGTACGTAAAGGTCTTGAAAGAGCCACCCGTGGAGCCACCCGGGTCGTCGGGATTATTCCTGATATCAGAAAGCGAGTACTTGAGCTCAACCGTCTCATTGTTTTCGTCCATGAACGGAAGCGTCTGCGTTTTCTCAGAACCAGAGGTCACGGCAGTACCGATCATGTTTTTAAATTCGCTGTCTTTCGCAAGTTGAAGCGTAAACGCCTTCATCTCGCCACCCTCAACGACCTTAGTCGCCTTAGGAGTCCAGGAGAAGGGGGGCACGATTTTGTTGGTAAAGGTCGGCTTGTCGCTTCTGTTACCGATAGTCACCGTGGCCTCCGTTCCATCCTCCGATGGCGCGAAGGAATAACCACTGCGATCAAGCTGCGCGAAGTCATTATCCGTCTCGGCCTTTTTAAAGACGGCCACACTCTCTACCTTGTAATAGTTGATAGGAAACGTCATGAGGGATTCAGTCTTGTATGGACTACCGCCAACAGTTACCTCTATCTTGTAAATTGTCTTATCGAATTTGATGTCTAATTCGTTTTGGCCGCTGATGGGTTCCTCAACGAGATAGAAAACGTATTGCCCTGAAGAATAGTCCTTGCCAGAGTCGAAGGTGATACTGCCGCTTGATTGATCAACAGTCGCCTCACCCGCACCACTGCAATCGCCCATATCTAATGTGCCGTCATCTTTCCAAGAAGGTGCCTTGGTACCGTTAACCTCCTGGCGCAGCAGCTGAAACTTGTACTCGTGCCCATTAAGGCTTTGCTTGTCTCCCTGTGCATCCACAAGCGCCTTAGTGGCGTGGAGTTTCATGCTCGGGTAAACCCTCAGATCATTGACTTCGCCGACGATGAGATCGCCGTTGGTCATGATGCCGCCACCGTGGGTGTAGGAATAGTTACCGCTGATGATGGTCGTAGCCTCTGCCTGCGCCTTTCCCTTGGCATAGGGTGTCGGATCAGCCTCAAGGCCGAACATCCACTTAGCCTCGGCACCGCCATTTGGGTCGATGGTAACCGGATTTCCGTCGCAAGTGCCCCGCCAACCAGCCGATCTGCCGCCCAGCATCTTGCCAAGAACGACAGCGATTGTCTTATCCGCGCCATTCTTATTACGTACCAAGAAGAAATCCTTATGGCCGGATTTTTGGAAGTCAGGAGTAACGTAATTTACTTCATCGTGGTCTTCATTTTTGCCGTGGCCGCCAGCGGAATAATGATATGCTGTCAGTTTATTGCCATATTGATCAACGTTATCTTTGTTGTCATAGATAGCAGCGCCTTTTGAGTGCGAAACGATTGTCTTGCCCGTAGGACAAGCACCGATGCCACCGCCCCAGCCACCGGCCTTATTATTAGTGATCAGCGTCTTGACGATGTTGAGCGTACCGCCTTCCTGAACAAAGACACCACCGCCACCCCAGTCGCCACCGCGGTCGTCTTTGCTGCCCGTCATGGTCTTGTTGTTGGTGATGTAAACCCTGTTTGATGCATTTTCCGCATTAATAACGCCGATAGTACCGCCAGAAATACGGAGGCCACCGCCCTCGGCATTATCGGACATATTGCCCGCAATAAAACCGCTGGACATGGTAAATCCAACTCCCTGCCCGGGGAGGCCAGCGTAGATTCCACCGCCGGCCTCATGGGAGTAATTGGCAGTAACGGAGCCACCCGTCATGGACAGCGTTCCACCGTGCGATGCAATTCCGCCGCCACCGAGGAGACCTTTGTTGTAAAGCTCTCTATTAGCGAGGCGAGCTTCAGCTCGGTTGTTAGTTATATTGGCAGAATCACTGATGGTTACGGTTGCACTCTGGGTATAAACACCGCCACCGTAGCCGCCGGCGTTGACGTTATAACCATCGGTGATATCGTTGCCATATGTTGCATTACCCGAGATGACACCGCCGGAGAGGTTCAGCGCCGCGCTATTGTTAGCAAAGATGCCACCGCCAGAAGCTGCCTTGTTTCCCGCGACCACGCCGCCTGTCATTTCGAGGCTGGCATTCGCGCCCGTTATGCACAGACCTCCGCCCCAGCCACCGCCGTTGCCGTTGGTGACGTAACCGCCAGAAATATAAACAGCGCCCTGAGAGAAAATAACGTGGCCGTCGTTGCCCAGGGCACGAGGCGTTGTGATCATGCCACCCTGAAGGTCGAGCGTGCCCCCATCCTGGACGGAAATGACTTGATTTACATAGCCCTCTTTGCATGCAACGATAGCGCCGAAATTGGCAACAGTGTGCTGGTAGGTCGTTTCCCTAGTACCAAAACCGTTAGGCGTGCTTTCAGTTACGTAGTATGTAAGTGATTGTGGAACACTTTCACCATTGAACTGCATCTTTGCTGGCTGACCAGGTTCACCACTGGTAGCTTCAGTCTTCGAGTCATTCGCCTCACCTTTGACAGTTAGCGTATAGCCCTTTGAAATTGTGATAAATGCACAAACAGGCTCTTTGGTTTCCTGCATAAGGTTACCGTTGCTGTAATAAAGCTTGTGATTCGCAAGGTCGATCGTAGTGTCGTGATTGATTAAGATCGGAGCGCTCGAACTAATATCAGCAGTCAGACGCAGCTTTGCGGGCTTTTCCGCCGCGGGAAGGTCAAGGTACGTAGACAGGTCTTCGTCACTCTTCAGCAGCGCGTACCCCTCCGAATCTATTTCAAGTTTCCGAGCCTCACCTTCATTTGCAACAGTAGCGGCCTTATAGACAGACTGCCCATCATCCGCGGGCTGCGCAGCGCTCTCGGCTCCCGTGTCATCGGCAGGCAGATCCGCCGCAGCGGCATCTTCTCCTTCGCCACCCTCAGCGTCGTCACTATTCTGGTTTTCGGTATCCCCGTTGTTGGTGTTATCTACATCAGTAGACTCACTTGAGGAACCCCCCCCCATCACAGTTTTCTCGGTAGAAACCATCTGATCATCGTTGGCAATGGCCTGCGAGATTGGAGGCATGACGAGCGACAGTACCAGGCTCAACACGGAGGCTCCGCACAAAACGCCTGCCAGTACACGGCGCGTCGCTTTATTACTCTGCTTAGATTTGTCCGAATTCGCTTTCATCGATGTCTCCTCCCCAAGAGACCGCGATCTTGCTCTTTCACCATCAAACGTATCTGCGCAATCTGTAATTGCGCTCGTTTAGTAATGCAATTATAACGATTGTTTAAACATCTGAGCAACAAAACCGACATTTTTGTAGCGAGTTCTCAATTCTCTTGACATTTGCTCAGATTTACCTTCGTTTATTCGCTATCTACTTTTTGTTTCTGCTGGTAATTTAGTTGCCTATTATTTTTTAATGGCATTAGTTTTATTTGCACAACATTTTGCTCAAGAGCAAACATCCTGTGAACGGTCGAAAATCGACCGTGAACGGTAGGTCATTAACCGGGAGGAATAGACTACTAAATTGATGGGAATATCTTTAACCCATTGGTAGTTAGAAGCGTAATGTTCAGACAACTATATTTGAATTTTCGCGCAGATTTTAGGCATCATTTCGCCCAAATCGCCTGAGGCCACCACAAAGATGCCTGCCCCCTTTGTGGTGGTTCCGCCCCGGCGCTACAGCAGATGTTCCTCGATAAAGATCGCGATGCCGTCTTCGTCGTTGCTGGCGGTTACAAAATCGGCGGCGGAGCGGGTGGCATCGCTGCCGTTTGCCATGGCCACGCCCACGCCGGCGTCAGCCACCATGCAGGTGTCGTTATCGGCATCGCCAAACACGCAGATGTTCTGGAGCTCCATGTCGTTGAGCTCCGCCACGCGCACAAGGCCGCGCGTCTTGGACACGCGCGGATCCATGAACTCGTAGAGCCGTTGCGTGGTTTGCAGAGCCGCCGCCTTAACGGTGTTATCGGCAAACGTCGACGCCCGCTCAATCACCCGCGGCATTACCTCGGGCGCCATGGTAAACATCACCTTGGGCTGCGGCTCGCGCAAGAACTCGGCAAAATCGACCACCTGGTAGGGTACGCCGTCGACGCGCGACAGGTGCTCGACGCACGCGTTGCTCTCGGGCACGTAGAACACGCCGTCTCGGGGGCAGACGGGCGTCGCCGGAAGGTCCGCCATGTGCTTGCAGATGCGCGCGATGGTCTCGCTCGGCAGCGGATAGCTCAGCTCGTTGATGTCGTGCGCGCGGTCGATGACCTCGGCGCCACCGCAGCCCACGAGCACGTCCACCAGGCCTTCGATGCCCCAGAGCTCGTACATGGCCTCGGTCGCGTGGGCGTCGCGCCCGGTGCACAGGCCAAAGAGCACGCCGCGCTCGCGCAGGGCGCGGATCGCCGCCACAGTGCGCGGGGACACCGTGTGCTGGCTCGTGAGCAGCGTGCCATCGATATCGCAGAACACGGCTTTGATGTGGCTGAAGGTGGTGTCCATGGGGGCCTTTCTGGGTTGTGCGGCGGTGTGGGGTGTATTCGTGAACGGCGTACATGGTATACCAAGGCACAGGCGCGGCCCGTCAAAGCAAAAACCACCACAAAGGTGCCTGGCCCCTTTGTGGTGGCCAGACTCGGGGCGCGAACCATCACAACATTCGACGTTTTTCGTCAAAATCGCGATTTTCATCGAATGTTGTGATGGTCTTTACTGCCTTGCGGCACGATCAAAATGCCGGCGCCCAAACAGCAGCAACGCCGCGGGGACTGCCGTCACGACCATGCCTGCTCCGATGAGCGTCTGCTGCACGCCAAACGTCGCCGCCAGCCACGGGGCAATCGCCAGCGGGGCCACGCCGGCAAACATATTGCCAAAGCCCATGACCGAGTTCACGCGACCGAGCTGCTCGAGCGGCGCCGTCGTTTGCACAATGGTGTTGTGGAGCGGGTTGACGACACCCCAAGCTATGCCCAGGGCGATCTGGCCGATGAGGGCCACGCCCACGTACGGTGTCCCCACATAGAGCAGACTTCCCAGGCCCACGGACATAAGTGCCACGAGCAGTGTTTTAAGGTTGACCAGGTGCGGCGGCAAGCGGAGCGCGAGCACGGCACCCAGCACCGCGCCCACGCCCGAGGCCGACGAGAGCCAGCCCATCCACTCAACGCCGACATGCAGGACATCGCGATAGAAAAACGACTCGAGCGGATCGAAGGCTCCATAGCCAAAATTCGAAAGAAAAATGATGCAGAAAAGTAGCGCGAGGACGCTGTTGGTGAAGACTGTCTTGATGCTGGCTGCGAAGGTGGCGCGGGCGGACGTGCTGGGGTTGGAGCTTTGTCCCGCACGCTCCCCTTCCTCTGCCGAATCGGCATCCGCATCCCCGGCGACATGGCTGGTCTGCGGCCTAAAGCCCCAACCGGCGACGAGCGCCAGCACGGTAAAGATCATCATGAGCACAAACACCGCGCGCGACGACGCAGCAGCCGCGACAAAGCCGCCCAGAGTGGGGCCAACGATAATACTCACGTTTGAAAACATGGCGATGGCGGAGTTGATGTCCTTGAGCTCAACAGGGTCGTTGGTGAGGTAGGCCGGATAGGATGTGGCAATGGGCTGGGCGAATCCCATCGTAAAGCCCAGAAACACCGCGCCGAGTAGGACGACGCCGGTCGCGCTACCAAAGGCGATGATTGCCGCGCCAGTTGCGAGAGCGCCGACGATGCTCAGCAAGAAATGGCGGCGCGGACCCCAGGCGTCGAGTACCGCGCCACCCGCAAAGGATCCCAAGATCACGAATACGTTCATGAACAGGACGGCCAGCGACGTCGCGACGACCGAGGCATCGTCCGCATAGGTAAGCGTTCCGATGACGCCGATAAAATAACTGGTCTGAAACCCGGTGTAGATG
>CAUHIY010000065.1:0-10388 GCA_959606405.1 uncultured Collinsella sp.
TAAGTAGATGAAATACGCCGTGCTCCCCAACTGAACCATCATATCGCCGGGACGAAATACACCCGTCGAAATGGCCTCGGCACCAGAGTCGCCCGTTCCCACCAAGACAGGTGTCCCTGCCACGAGCCCCGTCGCCTCAGCCGCACGCTGCGTAATCACCCCGGCAATATCGGTAGCCGACATTACCTCCGCCATCTGGTCAGGCCGGCAGAAACGAGCACATTCCCGAGCATCAACCTTCCAAGTGAAGCGGTCGTATAGGGGAAGAAAATCCTCCGCCAAATAACGGTCCACCGTAAAACGCCCCGTCAACTTTGCGCACAGAAACGATGACGCCGTCAGGAACTTCGCGGCACGTTCGTGCACCTCGGGCATATTCTCCTTAAACCACAAGATCTTGGGAGCAATATCTGACGAACAGGGATCGTGCCCGAAAAGCTCGCGTGCGCGATCTGACCCATATTCGGAAAGAAGCTCGTCAATCTGCGGTTTCGAACGTGCATCGACTCCATACAAAATCGCGGGCGCCAGCGCGTTGCACTCGGTATCGACCGGCACACAGTCGCAGCCCAATGCGGAAAGGCCCACGCATCCGATCTGTGCCGCGTTAACCCCCGATCGCGCCACCAGCTCGCGCGACAAGCGGCAAAAATCGCCCCACCAAACGGCCTCGGCATCATGCTGGTACCATCCGTCACACGGGTTGTCCGTCTCATGTCCACAAGAGGCTTGGCAAACGATGTTGCATCGATCATCGATTAAAACGCCTTTAGAGGCGCTTGTCCCAATATCAATACCCAGATAGAGCGCCATAGGTGCCTACTCCCCTCGCGCCGTACGAGCGGCAGCCATAAAACGAGCTACCCGCTCAACATCAACCGGGGCATCCAGCTTTCCGTCGCGCTTTAAGCAGGTGCCGACAAACGCGCCATCGTAGTGAGCAAATACGTCAGCCACGGTATTTTCGCGACAACCGGTGCCACATACCACGGGCACTTCGCCAACACGCTCACGGACCTCATCGGCAAGCTCGCCCGAAGCGCCACGACCGGCAGCCGAACCGCCGATGACCATCGCATCCGGTAGGCAATTAAAGAGAAGCGAATCGGCAATGTCCGCAGTCGTGCGGTCGTTGAGATAAACCTCTCCCTCGCTCGTGATGAAGTGAAAAAGCTTGAGGTCGTCCAAGCGCAGCGCCGCCTTGCGACGCATGGTGTGCGCGAAATCTCGGTTAATCAGCCCGAGATCACCGGCCCAGGCACCGCAAAAATTACAGCGCGTGAACTGCGCATCGACGGCAGCGCACAGCTCGATTGTGGCATCACCATCGTAAATAGCCTCAGCTCCCCAAGGAGTCGACAGATCATGGGACAGAGCTCCGATTACATAGCCCATCGATGCAAGGGTTGAGGGAGAAACGTGCTGCTCATAGGGCATCGAGAGCTCATTGGTAATCAAAATGCCATCGACACCGCCCTGCTGCAACGCCTCGAGATCGCGCTTGGCGGCTTCCACGACCTGTGACACGCTTCCGCCCGGGTAGTACAGTGGATCGCCCGGCAGAGGACGCAGGTGCAGCATTCCGATAACCGGCTTTTCGGTCTTGAACATCGAAGTTAGAAACGACATAACGTGCTCCTTCATAGGGTTATTGCAGGGACGTTACTCCCCCAGCACCTCGATGTACACTTTTCGCTTCTGCGGACCGTCAAACTCCGCAAGATAGATGTTCTGGGCACCTCCGCACACGATGTGGCCATCTTGAACGGGAAAGAAGCAACTGTTTCCACAAATCATGCTCTTGATATGCCCACAGGAGTTGTTGCCGGTGGCTCCATAGCTCGGCAGGAAGTGTGCATGCGCATAGGGGGCATCGAGTGGGGCGATGCGATCAAGCGTCTCCATAAGATCCGTCTCCACGCAGGGCAGCCCCTCGTTTACCACGATTCCACAGGTCGTATGCGACAAAATAATCGCTGCCAAGCCATTGGTCACCGAGCTGCGTTCGATGGCAGCGTGCACGTCTTCGGTAATATCGATGAACTGGTCCGGAGCAGTCGATAGATAGCTCAATGTCTCGAGCGTCACCATGTTTACTCATCCCCTTCAAGAAAACGCAGGGCATTACCCCAGTAGAGCCTTTCTCGCGCATCATCGCGCATGAGCACGGTATCGAGCGCCCGCTTGAGTTTGAATGCACGGAAACGCGGCGTATTGCTGGCGAACATCACTTGATGCGATAGCGCGCGCTCATACCACAGCGGCCCCATATCGACCGTGAAAAGGCGCTGCATCATCTCCTCGGGCGAATCGATGTAAGTGATAGAGGTGTCCGTGTAGCAGTTGGGATACTTGAGCAGCATCGCCACGGTCTCGCGCACCCAGGGCCAGCCAAAGTGGGTCAAACTAAAGCGCACATTTGGATGCGTTGCGATTGTGTGCTCAAATGCAAGCGGGTTACTGCGCGAGAGCTCTGCGCCCGGCTCCCAAGACATACCGGCATGGAAAACCACCGGCTTGTTATAGCGCTCGCACAGCTCGTAAAGCGGCTCGGCCACAGCATCATCGGAGGCAAAACCCTGCTTTGCCGGATGCAGGCAAAGCCCCTTTGCCCCCAACTCGGTAAAGGCGCGCTCCAATTCGTCTGCGGCACCGCTCACCTGCGGATCTACGCTCGCAAATCCCCACAGACGATCGGGGTGCGCGGCAACCAGCATGGCAATCTGGTCATTGGTGCCAAAGTGTCCTCCGCATGCCGTGGTTACATCGAGCGGCATGAGCACGCTCTTCCGCACGTCGCAGACGTCCATCTCGACTTGAAGCTCATCCCAATCCATGGGGCCCATATGCCCCATACCAAATTCTCGTGACCAAAAACCGAATCCATCAGGCTCATCACCCGGCGTACAGATCTCGCCATAGAGCATAGGATGGACCAACATGTCGATAACCATTTCGTACTCCTTTCCAGGCATTTGGCCCTAGTACGGCTCAAACGAACCAATCACTCGGGACGACAGTTCAGCGCCCGCCTTCATACACGCCGGAATATCAAGGCCATCGATCACGCCCTTGGTAAACCCGGCAATATACGAGTCGCCGGCACCCACGGTGTTAACGACCTTCTCCGCCGGCACGATCCCGCACTCATAGAAGCGCTCGCCGTCAAAGGCAATGCTTCCCTTCTCGCCAAGCGTGGCAACCGCAACGCGCGGCCCCAACTCCTGTACGTGACGTACCCAATCACGTAGCTCCGGAGTGTCCCCTTCAAACGACATGAACGCATAGTCTACGTAAGGAAAATGAGCCTCGCAGGCATATTCGGGATCCTGGCTGAACACCGAGAAGTCCATAACCACCGTCTTGCCCGCTTCATGCCATTCGGGCAGGAGGTCCAAACAATTGCCAAACAGGTCGGTATGGATGATGTCATGCTCCAGGATAAACGCCCGATCGTCTTCATTCGGTCGATATGTCTCCATTACGCCATCGATTGCCTCGAGATGCACGCGATCGACGCCATCTTTCAATGCCATGAGCATCACCGAGGTGTCGCCATCCTCCACCCGCAGATGAGAGATATCGAGCCCCTCAGCGGCCAGCGCCTCCCTCATCTTGTCTCCGTACTCGTCCTTGCCGACAACCGACACGGCGGATACCGAAACGCCCATTCGTGCAAGATGGATACCCCAGTCAATGCCGTTACCAGTCGGATAGAATACGCCGATGTTTTGATAGACGTCCGCGCAGCAAAAACCAGCCGCACACGCTTTAATACCCATACTCTTCTCCAATGTTCAAAAGGGGACCCACCGCATGGCGAGCCCCCTTTTCGCGTTTCGTTTATTGTTTTGCATCGGCTGTCCAAGGCCTCATAGCCAGACCGCCGTACGCTTTCTTAATCTATTCGACGATTGGTGCTCCGTGGCCCCAAGAACCTTCCATGCCGCACACGGTCGAGGCAAACCCGGCAGCAAAGTCGAGCGCGCGCTCGATAGCCTCGGCGCCATCCTCTCCACGCTTGGCGGAATCGAGATAGCACATCAAAAACGAAGTGAGGAACGAGTCGCCCGCTCCCATGGTGTCCTTCATGTCCGTTACCGGTTTAGCCAGCTGGCGGTAATAACGCTCGCCGTCGTAAGCAATGCAGCCCTCGGCACCCGCCGTAGCCGACACAAAACGCGGACCCAGGCCCTTCACCCATGCCAGACGCTCGCGAATCTCGTCCTCACTCGCGGCATCCGCCGCACTAAAGAAGGCAAAATCGACGTAGGGTGCAATCTGCTCGTAGTACTCGTCGGTGGAGTCGTCCGAAAAGTCAAAAGAGACCGTGACGCCCGCAGCCTTCAGCTTGGGCAGCTCGCGCTCGGTAAAGCAATAGTTGCCCGAATGAACCACATCGAACTGCTTCATGTACGCAAGGTCAAAGCGATCGAGGACATAGCGCGCATCGCCACGGATACCGCCCTCGTTGGAGCCGAGGAAGACACGGTCACCGTCAACGACGGTCACGCGAGCCGCTCCGTTCTCGCCAATCATCTGCTCGCACTTGTCAAGCTCGACACCCTCATCCTCGAGGCTTGCAATGACATGCTCGGCAGCGGCGTCATTGCCAAAAATGCCCATGTATGCAGAGCGTGCGGCACCGCATTTCTTGGCATAAACGGCGAAGTTCACCGCGTTGCCGCCAGGATACATGGTGTGGATATGCTCGTAGCGATCGACGACGTTGTCGCCAAATCCGAGCGCGTTAACGTTAAACGCCATGGTATTTACCCTTCTAGTACTCGACAACGCCCATGTAGCGACGGAAATCGGGATCGTGATCAAACACCTTGCCGCGTGCTGCACGCAGCTCGCAGTTCATGGCGTAGAACAGCACCGGGTCCAGATAGGCACGGACGCTCGCCGGCACGGCTTCCATACCGTACTCCTTGGCATCGAGCACCATCAGCGTATCGGTATGCGTCTTAAGGAACGCCAGGGCGCGCTCGTCCATAGCACGGCACTCGCTGGAGCCCATCTGCAGGAAGTAAAAAACGCCATCCTGAGTAGCCTCGAAGGGGCCGTGGAAGTACTCGGCAGAGTGGATGTAGCTGCAGTGCTGCCACTGCATCTCCATAAGAGAGCAGATAGCGAAACCGTAGGTCTGGCTAAAGTTGGGACCGCTGCCCAGAATGTAGAAGAACTCGTGCTCCTGGCAAAGCTTGGCAAAACGATCGCCCAGCTCGGCATTTACCTTCTCGCGTGCCGGGGGAAGAATCTTATCCATCTCGGCGATACCGGCATACATATCGGCAAGATCGGCGTAGCCCTCCTGCTGATCGAGCAGCTCTGCCGCAAGCGACAGCGAAATACCAGCGGGGACCTCGGCCTGCGGTACGCCCTCGCCCCACGGGTAGACCCACGTGGTCCACTTGCCGGAGTCAATCTTGGATCCAGCGTTGTCGGTCTGGGCGATCACCGTAGCGCCGGCGGCAAGGGCAATCTCACAGCCCTCGACGACCTCGGGGGTGTTGCCGCTGTGGCTGCAAGCGATGACCAGGGACTTCTCGCCTAGACGACGCGGACGCATAATGTCGAATTCACGCGCGGTATAGATATACGAAGTGAAAGTGGTAGCCTCGCGCTGCAGAAGCTCATGAGCTGGGATCAAATCGATCATGGAGCCACCACAAGCAATCCAGTAGACGCTGTCGAACTTGCCCTTCTCGGCAATTGCCTCTTTGATCAGATCGTGTGCGTTCATATCCAGTTCCTTTCTTGTTTGGTCCGCAATCAATGACATTGGCTGCGTGGCCGATAGTTGTTTTAGTCAATCAGATATTTCTCGAATGCGGCCATGTTCTTGGCATCTGCCGCCGCCGGGTCATCGTAGTAACGACCGTCCGTGATTTCCTGGCCCAGCATGCCGTCAAAACCATGGGCGTTGAGCGTGGCGACGAAGGCGTCCATATCGTGCTTGCCATCGCCCCACACCAGATGGCCATACGGGTCACCGTCGATAAAGTGCATCTCGTGAATTGCCCCATCACCAAAGGCGACAAACCAGTCCTCGAGCGTCTCGCCTGCAACGCCCATCGCGGTTGTATCAACCATGGGCTGTAAGTACGGGCTCGCGACCTCGTCAATCATGCGCTTCGCATCGGAAACCGTCGTCACAAGGTTGCTCTCCTCGGGACGCAGGCTTTCCATCGTAAGCACCAGACCGCGCTCGCCGGCATACTCCGCCAGAATGGACAAGTGCTCGCGGCTGCGCTTCCAGGCTTCCTCGCGGTCCTCGTCCCAGTCGCCCCAGCCCGAGTTGATGGACATACGGTCGCACCCAAGTACCTCGGCAAGCTCAATGCCGTGTTTAAAGTACGCCAGGCTGCGCTGTTCATGCAGCGGCTTGCGTGCGCAGTACTGCCAAGGATAGACAACATTCTCGGGGCACAGAGTACGATACCTAAGCCCACGGTCTGCAGCCTTTTTCGCCAGGACCTCAGCCTCAAAGTAGCCCGTGTGGTCGAGCGTCACATGCGGCTCCGCACACCACAGCTCAATGGACTCAAAGCCCAAGCGCTGCTGCACATCAAGGAAGTAATCGAGCGACCACATGATGTAGTGGATATTCATGCCCGCAATCTGCTCGCGGTGCAGCGTCGGTTTGGATTCAGGCATCTTATGCCTCCTTATTTCGATCGAACACGATTTGTCCGTCCGACATCGTCATATCAACCGCAAGATCACGTGCGTCGCGATAATCGAGGTCGAACACATCCCGATCGAGCACGCAGATATCGGCAAGCTTGCCAACCTCAAGCGTACCCAGCTCGTCTTCGCGAATCAGATCGTACGCGCCCCCGGCAGTCCAAGCGCGCAAGAGCTCGACAAGCGTCAGCGTGTTGACCTCATTCACGGGCAGTCCATCGTCGAAGTATCCGCCGCACGCACTGTAGATTGACTCGCCCAGGCTCGGAATCAGCAGCGGCAAATCCGTACCACAGCACACCGTGCATCCGGAATCTTCCATGCCGCGGCGATTCCAGCTGTGCAAAAGTCGCGTCTTGCCAATTTGTCGACGCATCATCGACAGGCAATCCTCGCGCCGGTCCAGCGTCAGAATCTGCGGATAGACCTCGCAAATTCCACCTAACTTGCCAAACTTGACAAGATCGGTCGGATCAGAGTTCTCGAGATCGGTAATCGCATGGCGGCGAAGCAACCGTCCATGCTCGTCTCGAGGCAGCGAGGCATAGAGCGCCACGGTGCGACGAACGGCGCCATCGCCCTGGCAATGCAAGGAATATCGGAAGCCGTCAGCATCAATTGCGCGCAGCTCGTTCTCAATCAGATCCCACTCGGGCTCCTCGACAACCGTCTTGCCGGCAGCGCCCGCATCGGCCGTGTCCTCATAGGGGTCAATCATCTCGGCAAGCCCCGCCCATACGCCGCGATCGGTCATACGGTTGAAGCCAGAAAAACGAACGAACGGTCCCCGGAAGCGCTCTCGTGCCTCGCGGGCATATGCCAGATTTGCACCGGCACCCACCGGCTGCGACATCATAGAGACGCGAACCGTCAGCTCACCAGATTCCTCACGGCGAGCCATTTCGTCGGCAAAACCGTAGTAGTCATCAAACGCCATCTCCTTGATGGCGGTAACGCCGCGCTCGTTAAGCATGCTCATGTAGTCCGAATACCCCGCACGTACCTCGGGCAGCGCGAGGAAATCGCTCATCATGCGCCAGATCTTCTCGGCATAGCACGCCTGGGGTGTAAAGCCGTATCGTGCACTGGCGGCAGCATTGAGAACGCAGGTCTCCGCACCCGGTGTAAAGCAGACGACAGGGATATCGCCAAAACAATCGTCAAACACAGCTGCCGTATTTGCGTTCTCGGCATCCGATGCCAACGTTTCGGGTAGGCTGTGACCAAAAGCCGCCGCGCAATCCGGATGATCTTCTTTCCATGCACGCAAGAGCGACACGGCCTCTTTGGCATCAGCGATGCCGGACAGATCAGACCCCAACGTCCGCAGCGCCCAGCCTGTATAGAAGGTATGCACATCGATCAGGCCAGGCATGACGGTACGGTCGCCCAGATCAACTACCTCGTCCGCCTGGGTCAAATACGAAGCTACCTCACACTTGGTGCCAACCGCCTCAATTCGATTGCCACGGACCGCTACGAAACCTTCGAACGGCAGGTCCCCCGTACCGGTAAAGACGCTCTTAGACGTCAGGACCGTTAAACGATCAGACATCACAACCACCTACACCGGAAGCATGCCAGAGATTGCCGTTACGATCAGGCCAAAGACGACCATGAAAATGAAGAACTTCCAAATGGTCTTCCACCATTGGCCAAACGAAATCTTAGCCACGGCAAGGCCGGCGACCGTCATGCCCGCCACGGGACTGATGGTGTTGATGGTCTGATTAGCAAACTGGAGCGCGGTAACGGCAGCTTCGGGATTGAGGCCCATAAGCTCGGTCAGCGGACCCATGACGGGCATGGTGAGCGCCGCAAGTCCAGAACTCGAGGGAACCAGCAAAGAGAGCAGGCCAAGGACGATATACATAAACGTGGTGTAGACGGCAGCGGGTGCACCGGCGAGCGCAGTAGCGAGCGCCTGGAGGATGGTGTCGATGATCATGCCGCCCTCGGCGATGACCAGAATACCGCGAGCGATACCGATAACGATAGCAGCGTACGCAAAATCGGCGAGACCCTTAACGAACTCCTCAGCGATCGTCTGCTGGTCAAGACCGCCCAGGATACCGGCAAGCAAGCCCATGCCAAGGAACACGGCGGAAATCTCATTCATGTACCAGCCCTGGGTAACAAGACCCCAGACGATAATGCCCATACCGCAGGCAAAATCGATAAGTACGAGCTTCTGACGGGTAGTGAACTCTTCCTCGATGGAGGCATCGGTCACGGAAAACTCAACACGCTTGAGCTTGTCGTCCTCGTACGTAATGGACGACTCGGGGTTTTTCTTGACGCGCATGGCGTAGCGCATGGCCCATGCGATACCGACGGCAGTAAAGATGACCCAAGAAACGGCGCGCAGCCACAGCTGAGGATTGCCCTCGATGCCAATGATGCCCTGGGCGATCAAAACATTAAACGGGTCGATGGTCGAAGCGCAATATCCCAGGTTAGGACCAAGGAAGCAGATGATGAATGCCGTCATCGAGTCATAACCGATACCCATCATGATGGGAATGAAGATGGCATAGAACGGCAGGGCTTCCTCAGACATGCCAAACGTAGTGCCGCAAATGGACAGCAACGTCATCGTAATGGGAATGATGAGGATGTCCTTGTTCTTGAGCTTTTTAATCACACGGCTCATGCCGGCATTCAAAGCGTTGGTCTTGGTGATGATTGCGAACGATCCGCCAATCAATAAGACGAACGCAACGACGTCGGCAGCCTCCTGGATGCCCTTAGTGGGCGCTTGCAGGACCGCGAAGATATCCTGACCCAGATTGATGGTCTCGCCGGTCTCGGAATCGGTGTAGTTCTTATCGACCTGTTCATAGGTTCCAGCAACGGCGACTTCGCGCTCGCCCGCCGCTGTCGAAATCGTCTTGCGCTGATACTGACCCGAGGGAACGATCCAAGTCAGGACCGCAAAGACAACGATCAGCAAGAACATGATCGTATAGACATGCGGTAATTTGAACTTAAAACGTCTGTTTGTCTTCTTCGCCTTCGTATCTGACATAGATACCTCCAAAGAACTCGAGACTGCATCGCATCTCGCTTCAACGCTTGCATAAGGCAAACGTTCTATGACGTTCTATAGATTACCAGCAGCTTTTCCCGTCATCAAGATAATTTCAAACTGATTGCCGCAACGCGGTTGAACGGTCGCGTTCGCGCCGTGAACGGTATGGAAGCGCCCGGTGAGATGATCCACCGGGCGTTTCCATTCGCAATGTCCTAGATGTCAAAAACGTAGCGAGACCCAACGATCCGCTGACGACCGATGATAAACGGCCGCCGTTGCTCATCGAAAAAGAAGGCTTCCATATAAAACAAGGGTTCGCCAACGGGAACCGCCAGCAACCGAGCGACCTCGGGCGATGCGCACGCGATCTCGAGCGTGCACGGGTCGGTAAACGCGGGCATGCGGCCAGTCTGGTTGCGCACGAACTCAAAAATGGATTGGTTAGATAGAGGCGCCGTTGATAGATAGGCGTTGTCCTCGTAAACGTATATGTTGTTCTCAAGCATGACGGGGACGCCATCGGCAGTACGCACACGCTCGACGCAAATCAAGTCAGTTCCAACGGGAACACCAAAGAACTGTGCTTCGGTGGAATCCGCCGGCAGTATCTTTCTCGAAATGACACACGCCCCCGGTTCCATTCCGTTAGCGCGGCATGCGT